>NZ_BAAAHQ010000021.1:0-116399 GCF_039525605.1 Nonomuraea longicatena
CAGCCCACACCCGTACAAACACCCCCCGCACCCACCCCGACCACACCCGCACAAACGGTCTCCGCCCCCCAGCCCACAGCCGCACAAGCGATCCCCGCACTCACCACGGACCCCGCCCAAGCCGCACCCGCGCAAACCGTCCCCACCCCCCAGCCCACTCCTGCCCAAGCCGCACCCGCACCCGCGCGAACCCTCCCCGAAACAGCCCCGGAGCTCGTGCAGGCCGCTTCGACACCCGTTCCCGGCCCTTCCGTGGCCGCCGCGTGCTCCTCTCGCGAGTCGGTCACCGTCCGGCTGTCCCTGCCCGACGAGCAACCCACCCCGGACGCCGACACACCGCTCCCCGCCGATCCCCCGATCCCGCACCCGGCCCCGCCGCCCGATGACGAGGCCACCGCCCTGCCGTCGCTCGATGACGAGGCCACCGCCCTGCCCGACAGAGTGGCCGCATATCGGGCCGGTTACCTGGCCGAGGACCGCCGTCTCCTGGAGAAGGCACTCAGATCGGGCACCCTCATGGGTCTCGCCACCACGAACGCCCTCGAACTCGGCGTCGACGTCTCCGGCCTCGACGCCGTGCTGATCGCGGGTTGGCCGGGCACCAGGGCGTCGCTCTGGCAGCAGGCGGGACGCGCGGGCCGCGACGGTCAGGACGCCCTGGCCGTGCTCATCGCTCGGGACGACCCCCTGGACACCTACCTCGTCCATCACCCCGAAGCCCTTTTCGGCCGCCCGGTGGAGGCAATCGTCCTCGACCCGGACAATCCCTACGTTCTCGGACCGCACCTGTGCGCCGCGGCAGCAGAGATCCCGCTGACCCACGCCGACCTGCCGATCTTCGGTGACACCACCCAGGACGTCCTGACTGAACTCGTCAAGGACGGCCTGCTGCGCCAGCGCGCAGCAGGTTGGTTTTGGACACATCGAGAGCGCGCCACCAACCTGGCCGATATTCGAGGCGGCGGCGGTGCTCCCATCCAGGTCGTCGAGTCCGCCACCGGCCGCCTCCTCGGCACCGTGGACGAGGCATCGGCCCACACCTCCGTCCACACCGGCGCCATCTACCTTCACCAAGGCGAAACCTTCCTCGTCGAAGAACTGGACCTGGACGCCGGAGTCGCCCTGGTCGGCTCCGCCGAACCCGACTACTCCACATTCGCCAGGGACATCACGGAGATCTCCGTCCTCAGGTCCCTTCGCTCCACCCCTCTCGGCCCGGGAACCCTCCACTTCGGCGAGGTCGAGGTCACCCGCCAGGTCGTGTCGTACCTCAGGCGCCGCGTCCAGTCCGGTGAACTCCTCGGCGACGAACCCCTCGACCTGCCACCCCGCACCCTGCGCACCCGGGCCGTCTGGTGGACCCTGCCCTCAGGACCGATCGCCGACCTCGCGGAGGAGGGCGTGGACCTCGGCGGCGCGGCCCACGCGGCCGAACACGCCTCGATCGGCCTGCTACCGCTGTTCGCCACCTGCGACCGCTGGGACATCGGCGGCGTCTCGACCGAGCTCCACGCCGACACCGGGCTGCTCACCGTGTTCGTATACGACGGACACGAGGGCGGCGCAGGCATCGCCGAACGCGGTTACGCCCGCGCCTCCGACTGGCTGACCGCCACCCGCGAGGCCATCGCCTCGTGCGAGTGCGAACGCGGTTGCCCTTCCTGCATCCAGTCCCCCAAATGCGGAAACGGCAACGAGCCCCTCAGCAAGTCCGGCGCCCTCCGTCTCCTGGACACCCTCTTGCGACCACATAGCCAGCCCTGAACAGCCCGGGCCACCACCCACCAGAGGCCCTCGGACTCCGGCCCGCTCTTCTCGCTCACGACCGCGAACGTCTCATCCAGACCTCCTCTGTACGCCCCGGGTTTCGACCATGACCGGGCACTACCTGGGCCGGATCACGATCACCATCGTCATTTCGCTGGTCTGAACAGGCAGCGCTCGCAGGTCGGTTCTGACAGCGGCGGAAGATCAACAGGAGGCGAAAGGTTGGTGAGAATGACAGCGCCCGCACCCCCGTGATCATGCGGAAGCGGTACTGGACGGCTTCAGCCGCAGCGAGAGAACCGGGGATCACGGGGTTGGGCGATGGCCGGAGCCCAGGTGGTCGAGATGAGGCGCGCCACTTCGTGCGGGGCCTCCAGGTGCATGTCATGGCCGGTGGCCAGGTCGGCGAGGGAGTCGATCGCCTCCACCCACGGGTGCAGGGCCAGCGAGGTGCGTGTCGTGGCCGGTGGCCAGATCGGCGAGGGAGAGCAGCGGAGTCTGCGCGGCGACTGTCTTCAGTCCCCGGGCAAAGCGCGGACATAGGCGTCGAAGGCCGCCGAGGCGGCAGGAGGCAACATCGCACTCAGATCCGAGCCGCTGGAGGAGACGACGAGGAGGGGACAACGGGCCGCCCGGTAGACGGCGATGAGGTCGAGCGACACCGGCCAGCACGAAGCCCAGCACCACCGCGTCCATCCGCGCGATCAAGTGGGTCATCACCGGATCGCCCGCCGTCTGTTCGGCGAGGAACGCACGCATGTTGTGCTCGGCGCCGACCGAGTCGACTCCGGCGAAGGGCCCGGTGGGATTGGTATGCCCGTCCAGATTGACCGCGAGCGAGCACGCGGGATGCTCTGAGGCCCACAGGGCCGCGACGATGCCGCCCAGCGAGTGCCCGACCACGGCAGGATGCTCCATGCCATGGTCGTTGATCGCCTCATCCACGGACTGGACGGCTCCGGCCCAAGACCACGAGCCTAGATCCGGCAACTCGACCGCCACCGTGCGAAACCCCGCTGCCTCCAGCAACGGCGCCGCGAGCCGCCAATCCGCCGACGTCCGCCCACCGCCGGGCAACAGAAGAATCTCCGTCATCGTGCCCTCTCCCGGTCTGACAGCCGCCACTACAACCAAGT
Organism: Nonomuraea longicatena; assembly: GCF_039525605.1. Classification (NCBI taxonomy): domain Bacteria; kingdom Bacillati; phylum Actinomycetota; class Actinomycetes; order Streptosporangiales; family Streptosporangiaceae; genus Nonomuraea; species Nonomuraea longicatena. The sequence goes on from NZ_BAAAHQ010000021.1 coordinate 2,904, forward strand.
TCCCTTCTGACCGAACGGACCTCACCACCCGCCCGGCGGTGGTCTCTCGATCCACCTTCCCGGTGATCCCAGCCCGCTGCCGCCGCCCTGCCCAGTACTGGACGCGGACTGGGCCGTACCCGTACCGCTGAACCCCGACCCCAGCCCAGCGCCCCGCACAGCTGAACTCCGACCTCAGCCAACGCGCGGACGACTGAACCCCGACCCCAGCCAACGCGCGGACGACTGAACCCCGACCCCAGCCAACGCCCGGACGACTGAACCCCGACCCCAGCCAACGCCCGGACGACTGAACCCCGACCCCAGCCAACGCCCGGACGACTGAACCCCGACTTCAGCCAACGCCCGGACGACTGAACCCCGACCCCAGCCCAGCCGGTCAAGACCACCACGGCATCACCAGCCAACCAGGGCCGCCACGGCATCAGAAGTGCTCCGAGAGGGACGGCGATGGCGCGTTACCAGTGCTGATCACGAGCTTCTTGAGCAGAGGTCGGAGTGGGGCCGGCATCGGCTGGTTCGGCGGCGCGGGATGCGCCTGGGCCAACGGTGGTCCAGGAGGGGCCGGCCCTGGATCGGCCTGTGACAGTTCTGGTGCCGAGGCCAGGGAAGGCGAGGTCGAGTTCGGTCCAGATATCGGCGACTTCTCCGGTGAGGACACATCGGGCCATCCGTACGCCGTTGGCCTTCGCGATTTCTGCGGCTTGCGCACATGCCCGGGCAGGATCTGCGATCACGAGCCGTGCGGCCGCCAAGGCACTCAGATCGGCCGCGCTGTGGACACGGTGACGTGCGACCCTGGCCGCCCCCACTGCCGCGAAGACCATCGCGACCGCCATCACCAAACCCATCAGGGCGATTCCCCAGAGAGTTGCCGATCCACGATCCCTTCGCCTGATGGACTTCGTGACGTTTCCTGCGCCGCTTTCCACCTCAGCAGTACGTCGTTTTCCAATAGCACAGCGTCCGACCTCAAGGGCGCCGTCGAGAATTCCAATTCCCGCATGCCGGCACAGGTGATCACCTTGCATAGAGGTCTCGGAACTTGGCCGGCCAAGGCCATATTTATTGGGCACTACGATTCCAGAAAGCCGCCAGCCAATGCGAGAGGGTTCGCCAATTCCAGTGAGCATGACGTCCAGACGGCGGAGCCTTGCCGTCAGGCGGATGCGACCAGAACCCCTGGCGCGACCTTCACCCATCCAGCGGCGAACGGCTTCCGTCTGACAGAGCCGCCGGATGCCCGATTGCTGGTCAGCGGCACGCTCAGGGCGTACGACAAGGCTTGGCTCGTCAAGGATCGGCCCGACGCGTCGCCGCTGATGGCCAGCGACATCCGCGCGATCGTCCACCCGCACGCACTCGGCGGCAAGACCATTGCCAGACGGGTACACCCGAGCGCACCGGGCGGCGAGGCCGGCGCCTGACAACTCATGGGCAGGAATTACGCCAAGCCGAATTCCAGGCCATCGCTTGGCCTGACCTGACGAGTGCCGGTGACCGACCATGTGGAGCCCTTTCGCGTTATCGGCCGAATCAGCCGAACGTGCCAGAGAAAATGATCTTGACCTCTATGGATTGACAGGACACGACAATGACTGCGGGGACATGTCGATGATTGTCCGGGCATGCCGATGATTGGCGGGAGCATGGCGATGAAGGAAAAACGCACGTGAATGGCTGATTCAGCGGGGATTGGGTCTGTCTACTACTCTGTGGCGGAGGTGGCTGACGCGGATACCGGAATGGGCGGCAGTGATGTGGCCCAGGATGGGTGAACGCTCACGGTAATGCGGACCTCGGTTGTCTCGGTTGTGCGGGTGATGATGATTCGGGCGTTTGGGTTGGTGGCTGTTCGGGCGACAGCACGGACCCGTTCGAGAGACTCGCCTCGTGCGGCGGCCCGAGCAGCCGCACGAGCGGCGTCCACGCACTGAAGCTGGACCGCGACGGCCTGGATAGCCAACAACGCCGCCGCAAGGACGATTACGAGCGCGGGCAGCATCGTGGCTGTTTCTGCGGTCACCGAGCCACGTGAGGCTTGGTGGATCGTCATGCGACGGGATGCCACGGCCGTTCTTCGAGACGCGGCACCCGTTGTACGGGACGGAGCACTCGTTATACGGGACGGAGCACCCGTTGTACGGGACGGAGCACCCGCCGCACAGGGTGCGGCACCCGTCATACAGGACGTGGCACCCGCCGTACAGGACGTGGCAGCTAACCCGTGCATTGTGGCCGTGCGTGCAGATTTGGTTACACGTGGAGATAGCGATGATGCTGCGGTTCCGAAAGGGCTCTTCGTCACGTCATGCCACGAGCGGGGCTGATCACGTGGCGGGCTGTTCATCGGGGCTGCGGCGACTGTGAGAAGCGAGGCTGCCGCAGGCTCGCGGCCTGCAACTACCGCAGTCACACGGGATCGGTTTACGGCAAACTGGGGGCGCGTTACCGGCACAGACATGCACGGCCCGTCCGCCGCACATACCTCTGCCGCAGTCATGCGGGGCTGGCCTGCCGCAGACTCGTGGCGTGCATCTGCCGCCGCCATACAGGGCAGGCGTGCCACAACCCCGTGACATGGACCTACCACCATCACACCGCGTCCGCACACAGCGGGATCGCGACGTGCGCCAAACCACCGCCATACAGGGCAGGCGTGCCACAGCCCCGTGACACGCACCCACCATTACGCTGGATCTGCCTGCGGCGGCGGGATCGGGGCGTGCAAGTGACACAGTCAACTGGCGTTGGTCTGCGACGGGTTCGTGAGGTGGACTTGTTGCGGTCGAGCCGGAAGGTTTCGTGACGCTCGCACGGAGCGGGGCTGATGGGTGTGGGGTGGCGGCCCGCACTTGCGTTGGACGCCACCGGGGAGAAAAGATCACCCGACCGTTTTCAGGGCACGGTCGATGAGGTTGCTGAGCATCTCCTGGACCTCGGGGCTACTGACGATCTTGAACAGCAGGGCCGCGAAGGCGCAGGCCGCGATGGTGCCCACGGCGTACTCGGCGGTGGACATTCCCTGGTCGGCGCGCAGCCCGGTGCAGTGCACCCGGGATGCCCACCAGTTCCGGCTACGGGTGCGGAGGTCTGTGGCTTCTACCTGCGGGGAGAGAGCATCAGGTGCGTCGGGCGAGGGCGCCGCTGTTCGCGAAGGAGCTTCGTCGGCTGTCTGGTGTGTGTCCGCCTGACTGGTCGGCAAGGTGGCTTCCATCGTTGTCGGTGTCGTGGTTGTGAGGGTTGGCATCAGGCCTCCTTGAGGTTGGGGATTCCGGGTTGGAAACCGGCGCGAGACCAAGGGTTGCCGACCTGAGGGCAGCGCAAATCGGGCGAGCTAGATTCTGTGGATAAGCCATCTCGATGAGCCAGCCTGTGGATATCAGCGATGGATTCGTGCCGGTCAAGGCTGATCGTGGCCGGTATACGCCGTCGGACGTCGGTCGTGAGCCAGGCTCTCAGCGGCACTGTCCCCAACTCGGACGCGCAATCCCAAACTGTGGTCGGCCTGCCAGCGGGCACAACAGACAGCCCGGACGGGCGGCGGACAGGGCGAGCCACACAGGCCGCAGGGGGCGGGCCGGACACACGGGCCGACACACGGGCCGACACACGGGCCGACACACGGGCCGACGCATGAGCCGGACAGGGTGTGACAGGCCGATCGCTCAAGCAGAGCAGGAGTGGATACGGCCAAGCGCGGTGGGGCCGGCCGGTGCGTAAGGCCGGATGGGCCACTGCCCAAGGCTGGGCGAGCCAGGGGGAGCAGGTCTGGACGGCAAGGGGCGAGCCTGGACGGGTCAGAGGGTGCAGGTCTGGACGGCAAGGGGCGAATCGGGACGGGTCAGAGGGCGCAAGCCTGGACGGGCCGGAGTCGCACGCCTGGCTAGTGTTCTGATTTCGAGTGGCTAGTGTTCCGATCTCGAGATCGTGCACCACCGGCAGCCGGATCCACGGTGTGCCGACCAGGCACTTGGTGCCGGATACGAGTCGCGTGGCGTGGCCGAAGCTCGATTCCGGCTCACCAGGTCAATCAGCCCGGCCCGCGTCGGGTCGACATCTTGGCCGGGTCATCACCGTGTCCGGAAGATCAGGGGCCCCTCACCCCTGTGCGGGCTCTGGCGGGCGGGTTACAGCAGCGCATGCGATCAGAACGCCGACCGGAGATGCGCAGGTTGGAACTTGTTGAGTTCGGAGGTGGGGGCCGAGGTCACTCAAGCTGGCGGTTGTCGGATCGCGGCCTTGAGGTCCACAGGTTGTGGATGACCTGCTCGTTCAGGGCGGCGGGATGGGTGAGGGTGGCCATCCTGCAGGCGGTCGCGCGCACCGCCAGCATGACCCGCGCCGCCGAGGAACTGTCGAGCACCCAGTCGGCCGCTCGGCGGGTTCGGGTTGGTCAGGGGAGGATGATCGTGCTGGCCAACCCGGCTACCACGGGGACGATGCCGAGGAGGACGAACGCCGGTAGGAAGCACAGGCCCAGAGGGGCGACAGCCTTGACGGCCACGCGTCTGGCGGCGGCCACGGAAGTGGTTCTGGCGCTTTCGCGGGCGTCGTCGGCCAAGCGAGTCAGGACGTCGGCCACCGGTGCGCCGGTCTGGGCCGCTCTGCTCATGGTGCGGGCCAGGTTGGCGGTGGCGGGGTCGTGGGTGAGCAGGGCCCAGGTCGGCTCGGGATCCGCGCCCAGGCGGAGCTGACTGCCCACCCAGAGCAGACGTACTCCGAGCGGGCCTCCAACGGCCTTGGCCGAGGATTCCGTGGCTGCGCTGACCGGTTGGCCCGCGTGAAGGCAGGCGACCATGAGGTCGGCGGTGAACGGCAGGTCGGCGGTGATACGGGCGTGGTCTTGTCTCGTGTCGGTGACCTGCTTGCGGTGAAGGGCCCAACCGGTGACAGCGGCGGCGATCAGGCCGACGACTATGCCCGCCGTACTCATGAGGATCAATGCCATCGTCACGCCTGCGCAGGTCGCGGTGAGGAGCGTACGGCGGTCCGGGAGACGGTTGGCGGATGGCGCAGGTCGCAGCCAGGACGGGAGTGGTTCGTCGGGGTGGGCGCGGTCGGTGGTCGGGGAGGCGGGAGTTCCCGCGGACGGTCGGAGTGGATCGCCGGTCAGGGCGCGGCGTGGTGAATGCCCGGGTTTGTGAAGGCGGGCCAGGCGTTCTGCCGGGGTTCGAGGGGTGAACCATAGCCAGGCGGCCAGGATCGCGCAGAGCATCGTCAGGGCATGGAACACAGCGGCCTCTGGGTGTAGGCGGAATGGTTGGGACGGAGAACGATGGAGCCCGGCGCGGGTCGGGTGTTGGACGCCTCACCGAGGATGTCGGGTTTCATCTCAGAGGTCGGAGGCCATCCCCAGAGGTCAGGGCTGACGTATTGCGGCATGCTCCGGCTTGGAAGGCGTGGCTCTGTCGCCAAGCACTGGGCACGGACTTGGTGACCGTGGGAACCTCACGAGCGTCCTCCCGGGGCACGGACTTGGTGACCGTGAGGGCCAGGCGAGCGTTCGAGGTCTAGGTGTTCTGGGCGGTCAAGGCCATGCGGTGGGTCCACCAGAGGCCGCAGACGTCCAGGGCGATGCCTGCTGTGAGGCAGACTGCGCCCGGGACGGTTCCCAGGAGGAAGCCGAGCGGGTTCATGGACAGTGCTCCGGCCATCAGGAGGCCCAGCACGGGGAGGGCGGCGAGCATTCGGGCGGTGGTTCGTGGGCCTGCCAGCTGAGCGGCGACGTCCAGGCGGTGGGTGCGTGCGGCGCGTTGGGTGGATCCGATGCGTTCGACCAGGTTGGCGAGTCCGGCTCCTGCGGTGAGGCTGAGGTCCCAGCACGCTGCCAGCCTGCGCAGGCCCTCACCTGCGTCGTCAGGAGCGGCCTTGTGCAGGGCCGCAGCGACGTCCCCGCCGTCTCTGGCCGCCGCCACCACCTCTCGGAGCGCTTCAGGGTCTGGGAGGTCGGTGGAGGAGACGGCACGGGTCAGGGCCTCTCCGGGGGTACGGCCTGCGGTGAGTTCGGCCGACAGGGCATGGCAGAGGTCGATCGTGGCTTGGTGCCAGGCATCTGCCTGACGAGCGGCGTGACGACGCCGGGTCAGGAAGCGGAGATCTGGCCGGTAGCGGTGATGGTCTTGGGCTGTGAGCCTGGCCAGGCGGAGATGTGCTGTGGTGGGGCCCATCCACAGCCAGACCGCCGACGCGGCGGCGACGGTGGCGATGACCGTACCGATCACTGGGCCTCCTGCTCGGCTTTCGCGGCGGCGGTCGGCGCGCCTCCTGTGCGGGCTGCACCAACCGTGATCAGCGGCCTTCGTGCTCTGATCGTCGCGATCGAGGTCAGCGCATCTCGTGCGCTGACCACTCCGCTCGTGGTCGGCGGGGTATGTGCGCTGCCCCCTCCAGACGGGGTCGGCGACGTTCGTCCGCTGACCACTCCGGACAGGGTCGGCGACGTTCGTGCAGTGACCATCTCGGCCGTGATCGACAGATCTCGTGCGTTGGCCAACCCGCTCGTGGCCAGCGGATCTCGGGCGCTTACCAACCTGCTCGTGGCCAGCGGATCTCGGGAGCTGACCAGCCCGGCCGTCGCCAGCAGGTCATGTGCACCGACCGCTCCGGACGTGGTCGGCGGGCCTTGTGTGCCGGCCATACCGGCGCTGGTTGGTATGGGTGTCGCCCTTCTTTGATGGCACTCGTCAACCGGCCGCTGCCTGGGCGGCAGGGGTCCCTTCGGCCGGCCTGCTGTTCGGCGACGGTTTTGACCATGGGCCTGGTTCTGGTCGGTGGTGGAGCTGGTCAACGTGTCCTCTGGTTCTGTGGTGGGTGTGGCTTGCCGCGTGACGGTTGTCAGGGGTGCGTCCTTGACTGCAGGACTTCGTAGGACGGGCCTCGCAAGAGCTCGCCTGACGAGGTGATGGTCAGGGCGGGGACCGCCTCCACGAAGCCGGACGGTCTACGGATCAGCAGGCAGATCTCCGAAACGCGGCGACGGCCGTCGGCGCGGTTGCGGGACAGGTGGATGACGACGTCCAGGGCGGCGGCCAGTTGGCTGTGGACGGCCTCGCGGGTCAGACCGGCGGCACAGGCCAGCGCTTCGAGCCGGGCGGGTACATCGGCGGCCGTGTTGGCATGAAGAGTGCCGCAGCCACCCTCGTGGCCGGTGTTCAGAGCGGCCAGGAGGTCCACCACCTCATTGCCCCTCACCTCGCCCACGACGACCCGGTCAGGGCGCATGCGCAGAGCTTGACGCACCAGGTCGCGCAGGCCCACCCCGCCCGCGCCCTCCAGGTTGGCCGGGCGAGACTCCAGTCGTACGACATGGGGGTGGGCCGGACGCAGTTCGGCCGAGTCTTCGACCAGCAGGAGCCGCTCGGTGGGGTCGGAGAGGGAGAGCATGGCCGACATCAGGGTGGTCTTGCCCGTGCCGGTGCCGCCCGTCACCAGGAAGGCCAGGCGGGAGATGACCACGGCGCTCAGGAGAGGTACGGCGGCAAGCGGGATCGTGCCTGCGGACACCAGGTCGTCGAGGGTGAACGTCCGGCGGGGCGGCAGGCGGAGCGAGACGTAGGTGCCTCCGGATGCGATGGGCGGAAGGATCGCGTGCAGGCGGACGCCGCCGGCGAGTCTCGCGTCCACGTACGGCGAAGCGTCGTCGAGCCGTCTGCCCGCTGCCGCGGCCAGGCGTTGGGCGAGTCTGCGTACCGCGGCGTCGTTGGTGAACGTCACCTGGGTGCGGCGCAGGCCGTGGCCGTCGTCCACCCACACCTCGCGGGGGCCGTTGACCAGGACATCGGTCACGTCCGGGGCGGCGAGGAGGGGTTCCAGCGGGCCCGCGCCGATGAGGTCGGCGCAGAGGGTCCGGGCGATGGCGAGGATCTCGGCGTCGCCGTACACAGACTTCTCCGCTCTCAGCGCGACGGCGACCTGGGCGGCGGTGGGCTCGGCCCCGGTGCGGGCCAGACGGACGCGGACGGCCTCCACCAGTTCCGGGGAGACGGGGGTGCTCTCCTGGGCGTCGGGCGTCTCACCGGCAGTCGACGGGACGTCGGCTGATCGCGGCCAAGAATTGGCGCCATCACGGAAGGCGGCACCGTCACGGAAGGCGGCGCCGTCACGGGAGGGTGTTGTTGGGGCGATGTCTGACTTGTCGCGTGTCGCGTTCTTGTCGGTCGAGGGGGTTCTCCTGGCCGCGATCATGGGCCTTCCCGTGGTGGGCTGCGGAATCCGGGGGTTTGGTGGCGCTGCGCAGAGGTGCGTTGCCTGAAGGTTGAGGTTTGTCGGAGGAAGCCCGAAGCAGCCCTGGCCTGGCCTGGAAGGCAGGAGAGCCGGTGGGCCGGGGCAGGCTCGGCGCGGCTGTGGACGGTCAGCGCGCCGTGGGGTGTCTGGGTGTCCTGGTGGTTGGGAACGTGGTCGGGAGGGCTATGTCGGTGGGCGGGGGGTGTTGTCGTACGGGGTGTCTTTCAGGAGGTCGTAGATGAGGGCTGTCGAGAGGGCGCCGAGTGGGGTGCGGGGGCCGAGTTTGGGGAGTTCGCCGCGATTGAGGGCGGCGGAGAGCCTGGGGTGGTCGGGGAGGTGACCGGCGAAGGGGATCTTGAGGGACTCGGCCACGGTCTCGTCGCCGAGTACGCCCGGGCGAACGATCGCGCGGATGTCGGCGGTGTGGTTGCCCACCTCGGCCAGGACCTGGGCTGATGCCAGCACCCCGCGTACGTCGGCCGTGGCGACCAGGAGGGTGGTCGTCGCCCGGCTGAGAGCTTCGGCGGCAGCGGAGTCGAGGTGGCGTGGGAGGTCCACCACCACGAGGTCGAAGCCTCGGCGACCGGCTTCGAGCACCGAACGCATGGCCTGGGCCGGGATGGCGCCGACCTCGCCCCGGTGGAAGGACAGGACGGCGAGGTCGCCGAAGGCGGGGAGGGCGGCCTGGAGGGCTGTGGCACTGATGCGGCCCTCTCTGGCCACCAGATCGGCCCAGCGGGCCCCAGAGGTCTCCTCGTGGCCCAGAAGGGTGTCGATGCCGCCGCCCAACGGGTCGGCGTCGACCAGGAGCGTGCGCAGGTGGTCGGCTGAGGCGCGCAGGGCCAGGCAGGCGGAGAGGATGCTGGCGCCTGCGCCGCCTCGTCCGCCGATGACGCAGGCCAGGACGCCTGCGCTGGATCGGGGTTCCAGCGCGTCGGCGAACTCGTCGACCAGGCGGCGTTCGTTGGCGGGGAGGTCTACGACCGCCTGGGCGCCCACGGCCACGCAGCGGCGCCAGGTGTCGGGTTCGATCAGCTCTCTGGTGGCGAGGAAGACACGGTCGCGTGAGGGCGGGGCGGTGATGGCCATGGCGTCGGCCAGATCGTCGCCGACCACTACCAGCGGGGCGATGGGCCAGTAGGGGCGGGCGTGGGCCGGGGCGTGGGCGACGTCAAGCTGGGTGCCTGCGGCCGCTGCTATGCGGACCAGGTCGTCGAGCAGGTCGCGGTCTTCTGTGATGACCAGCGGGCGGTTGTTCATCGGGTGCCTCCCTGGGGTGGGAGGTCTTACTTTGCGGGTGCGGGCTGGGGGCGGCTGGGGCCGAACGGGGTTCTGTGGATGAAGGTGGCTCGCGGGTGCGGGCCTGTGGACAGCGGCGAGCATGGACGCCTTCGACGCGGAACAGGTCCAGGCGTGACGCCGGGGCGACGTAGAGCCGAGCCGGCACCGACCGGCCCGGACGCGAGGCCAGTGGATCGGCACCGGACAGCACAGGACTGGCGCGGGGTCAGCGCAGGGTGGGGCGCATGCGGCGTGCGCAGCTGCGCCGGGCGGATGCGAGGGACGACGTCTGGCTGGGAGCGCACGTGCGTGCGGGTCGAAAGCCCAGGCGCACGTGCGTGCGGGTCGAAAGCCCAGGCGCACGGTACGGCGGCGCGCGGCGGCAAGCGGCGTATGGGATGAGAACCCGGTGCGCCAGGGCGTGTGGGTGGACAGTTCAGGGACGGGATGGAGGGTGAGCGCGGGCGAAGGCGGGAGGCGGCGTCCGGCGTATGGGAGGAGCTCAAGGCGCGACGTGAAGAGTGCGGTGTGCGACGGCTGCGCCGGTCTGCGGCGTATGAGGTGAGGTGCACGGGAGAAGGGGTGCACACCGTGCAAGGTGCGAGGGGGAGAGCCCCCTTGGCGGAGAAGCCGTGAGCGACCTGGGCGCGTGAGCTGTGAGCGTGTAAGTGGTGAACACGTAGGCGCAGGGCCATCGCGGGTGCGCCACCCCAGGGCGGAGCGGCGTATACGAGGTGCGGGCAACGCAGAGTACAAGCGAGTCGAGGCCGAAACAGGTCCCCGGGAGTACGGCCGGGGCGAAGGGCGCGGTCCGCGCGCCACCCACGAAGGAGGTCGTGGGTGGCGTGGGCTCCGGCGAAGAACGAAGAACGAAGAACGAAGAGAAAGGGGCGACCCCCGCCGGGGGGGAGAGCGGGGGTCGCCTAGCCGGTCCGGCTCCGGGGGGGTAGAGCCGGTCCCGTTTCAGAAGAAAGCTTTCAACACTTAACCAGAGCATGGCAAGGGACTTGCAAAGCTCGCCCGCACACAGTCGCTCCAGTTTCGGGAGATACCACCGTATGCTGCCCGATCGACGCGAGTTTCGTCGAGGAGCAATCTCGTATTTCCGCTAAGTTTTTTCGCCGGAAGCTAACGATCACATAAAGGAGATCACTCTCCGTGATCGTCAGATCACCCCGAGCCCACCCTCCACACCCGGGTAAAGGTCTTGCTCCGAGGGGTTCCCATCCGCGCAGATCCGACGTACAAAGGTGACACGGACGATATGTCCGGGTGCATCAAACCGGGCACCCACGCGCGACCAGCCGCGGGAGGCGCGTCGAGACGGGCTTGACCCGATCCGACGAATATGAGGTGCACGCTTGGTAACCCGGCCCGATGCACGGCAGACGGCGTCTCTCCCATGAGACGCCGTCGGCTATGCCACGGCTACCCGCGCTGCATGGCCTCGCAGATGGCGGTGGTCTCGCGCACCCCCAGGGTGATCGCGGAGGCGCACTGGCGGACCCACTGGGAGACGCCCTCCGGCGTGCCTGTCAGGTAGGCGCGCAAACCCTCCAGGTACGGCAGCTCACCGTGCCCGACCTCGACCGCGACCAGCGACTTCGGGTCCAGTCCGTACTCCACCAGCGTCAGCCGCTCGGCGGCCCGCGCGACGATGCCGTCGGCCGTCCCGAAGGGGCGCAGGACGGCGAGTTCGGCGTGGACGACGGCGGCGAGGACGATCGCCGGCGCTTTCGTGGGCGTCTCCAGCAGCCCGACCAGCGCGTCCATCCGCGCCGCCGCCTCGTCGGCGGTGGGCGGTTCGCCGAGGTCCAGGTCGGGCGTCCCTTCGACCGGCAGTCCCTGGGGGCGGGGACGGCCCAGCGACTCGGCGGGCGCGAGACCGGCCGAGGCCACCGAGTGGAGCCGTGCCAGAACCTGGCGTGGCGCCTTCCGCCAGGTCGCGCCCAGCCGTCCGAGCTCGGCGGAGGCGCGCAGGGCGCCGTGGACCAGCGGGTCCGTGACCTCGTCCCGCCGCAGGGCGTCCAGCGGTACGGTGACACCCGCCAGCGCCGCCGACGCGCGGGCACCGCGCAGCGAGGACTCGGCGGACACGGCGGGGCTGGCCCTGCGCAGCACGCGGTGGCGGTACAACCGGTCGACGGCGGCGCGGGCGGCCTCCACGGCCTCGGGTACGTCGGAAAGCCGGGCGACGGCGGCCAGAGGGTCGTTCACGGTCCAGACCTTACCCGCGAGTCACATGAGCACCTTGGGCCCCCACCGTCGCAAACGATAAACGGGGGCCCATAAAGCCGCGAAAGGCCCACCCTTTGGCCCGTTCCATCATTCTGTGATTTCAGGATGACAACGGTTCGATAGCGTTTGTCAGGGATGTCTGATAAGCGACCAGCCCTCATGGCCGCTCGGTACAGACCTGTCTAGACCTCTTGTGTGGCGTACGGTGACCTGGTGAAGTTGGACACGACCATCCCAAACCGGCCATAGAAGGAGCACGAGGTGGCCCCGGAGACCCCTGGCACCGAGAACCAGGCGCTGTCGAACCTGCTGCGCGAGAACCGCAGGTTCGCCCCGCCCGCCGACCTGGCCGCGGGCGCGAACGTGACCGCCTCCGCCTACGACGAGGCGGCCGCGGACCGCCTCGGGTTCTGGGAGCGCGCCGCCGAGCGGCTGAGCTGGTCCAAGCGGTGGGACACCGCCCTCGACTGGAACCCCCCGTTCGCGAAGTGGTTCGTCGGCGGCGAGTTGAACATCGCCTACAACTGCGTCGACCGCCATGTCGAGGCCGGACGCGGCGACAAGATCGCCTATCACTGGGAGGGCGAGCCCGAGGGCGACTCCCGGACGCTCACCTACAGCGACCTGCAGAGCGAGGTCAACAAGGCCGCGAACGCCCTGCTGGAGCTGGGTGTGCGCAAGGGCGACCGGGTGGCGATCTACCTGCCGATGATCCCCGAGTTGCCGATCTCGATGCTGGCGTGCGCGCGCATCGGCGCGGTCCACTCGGTGGTGTTCGGCGGCTTCTCCGCGAGCGCGCTGCAGAGCCGGATCGAGGACGCCGACGCGAAGCTGGTCATCACGGCGGACGGCGGCTTCCGCAGGGGCGCCCCGTCCGCGCTGAAGCCGACGGTGGACGAGGCGGTGGCCAACACCCCGAACGTCGGGCACGTGCTGGTGGTGCGCCGTACCAACCAGGAGATCACGACGCACGAGCGCGACGTGTTCTGGAACGACCTCGTCGAGCGGCAGAGCGACAAGCACGAGGCCGAGGCCCACGACGCCGAGCACCCGCTGTTCATCCTGTACACCTCGGGCACCACGGGCAAGCCGAAGGGCATCCTGCACACGACGGGCGGCTACCTGACGCAGACGGCGTGGACCCACGACGCGGTCTTCGACCTGAAGCCGGAGACCGACGTCTACTGGTGCACGGCCGACATCGGCTGGGTGACCGGCCACTCCTACATCGTGTACGGCCCTCTTGCCAACGGCGCCACGAGCGTCATCTACGAGGGCACTCCCGACACCCCGCACCGGGGCCGGTTCTGGGAGGTCGTGCAGAAGTACCAGGTGACGATCCTGTACACGGCGCCGACGGCGATCAGGACGTTCATGAAGTGGGGCGACGACATCCCCGCGAAGTTCGACATGTCGAGCCTGCGGGTGCTGGGTTCGGTGGGCGAGCCGATCAACCCGGAGGCCTACGTCTGGTACCGGGAGCACATCGGCGGCAACCGTACCCCCGTGGTCGACACGTGGTGGCAGACGGAGACCGGCGCGATCATGATCAGCCCGCTGCCGGGTGTGACGGACGCCAAGCCGGGCGCGGCGATGCGCCCGCTGCCGGGCATCGTCGCCGACGTGGTCGACGACCTGGGCAACAGCGTCCCGAACGGCGGCGGCGGCTTCCTGGCCATCCGTGAGCCGTGGCCGTCGATGCTGCGCACGATCTGGGGCGACGACCAGCGCTACATCGACACGTACTGGTCGCGCTTCGAGGGCATGTACTTCGCGGGCGACGGCGCCAAGCGCGACGACGACGGCGACATCTGGCTGCTCGGCCGGGTCGACGACGTCATGCTCGTCTCCGGCCACAACATCTCGACCACCGAGGTGGAATCGGCGCTGGTCTCGCACCCGAAGGTGGCCGAGGCCGCGGTGGTGGGCGCCACCGACCCGGTGACCGGGCAGGCGATCGTGTCGTTCGTGATCCTGCGCGGCGACGCGGAGGAGAGCGCGGACATCGCGGCGGAGCTGCGCAACCACGTGGCCAAGACGCTCGGCCCGATCGCCAAGCCCCGCCAGATCCTGGTGGTGCCCGAGCTGCCGAAGACCCGCTCCGGAAAGATCATGCGGCGGCTGCTGCGCGACGTCGCGGAGAACCGCTCGGTGGGCGACGTCACCACGCTGGCCGACAGCACGGTGATGAACCTGATCTCGGAGAAGCTGCCGTCCGCCAAGTCCGAGGACTAGTCATCGACTACCCACCGGGAGATCCATCCCGGTGGGTAGTCGATTGTCCGCAATGGGTACTCTGAACCACAGGGTGTGCCGGGAAGTCTGGTCGGCGTCGGGGGAACCGACCGCTGATCCGTCACACCACCTGAGGAGATCCGTTGCGCCGCGTCGCAGAGAAGTGGCCCTTCCGTCCCACCGTCCGCTACGCGCGAACACTCGCCGAAGCGCTGCGCACGGAGACCATCGGCGGCATCGTCATGCTCTTCGCCACCGTCGCCGCGCTGGTCTGGGCGAACGTCGCCTACGAGAGCTACGCCGCGCTGCGTGACACCAAGGTCGGCCCCGAGGCCCTCCATCTCCACCTGGAACTCGTCAAGTGGGCGCAGAACGGCCTGCTCACGATCTTCTTCTTCGTCGCCGGGCTGGAGGTGAAGGAGGAGTTCGTCCACGGCGAACTGAGCAACCTGCGCAAGGCGGCACTGCCGATCCTCGCGGCCGTGGCCGGAATGGTGGTGCCCGCGGTCATCTACCTGGCGGTCAGCTGGGGCGCGCCGGACGCGGCCAAGGGCTGGGCGATCCCGACCGCCACCGACATCGCCTTCGCCCTCGCGGTGCTCGCGGTGACGGCGAGCGCGATGCCCGCGGCGCTGCGGGCGTTCCTGCTGACCTGTGCGGTCGTGGACGACCTCGGCGCCATCACCATCATCGCGATCTTCTACACCGACCACCTGAACCTGATCGCCCTGGCCGTCGGCGTGGCGTTGATCGTGCTGTACGGCTACCTGCAGCACAAGCGGGTCAAGGGCATGTGGATCTACGTGCCGCTGGCCCTGCTGGCGTGGTACTTCGTGGAGATCAGCGGCGTGCACGCGACCGTCGCCGGCGTGGCGCTCGGCCTGCTGACCCGCGTGTGGACGCGCGACGACGAGGAGCGCTCCCCCTCGGAGACCGCCGACCACTACGTCCGCCCGATCTCGGCCGGCCTCGCGGTGCCGGTCTTCGCGTTCCTGTCGGCGGGCGTCCGGCTCGACGGCTCCAGCCTGGGCATGATCTTCTCCGATCGGGTAGTCCTGGGAGTGATGGCGGGACTCGTGATCGGCAAGTTCCTCGGCGTGTTCGGCGGCGCCTGGCTGGCCGTACGGCTCGGCCTGGCCAGACTGTCCGAGGAACTCCAATGGCGGGACATGGCGGCGGTGTCGCTGCTCGGCGGCATCGGCTTCACGGTGTCGCTGCTGATCGGCGATCTCGCCTACGGTTCCGACCCGGAGCGCGCGGAGGCCGTCACCACCGGCATCCTCGCGGCCAGCCTCATCGCCTCACTGCTCGCGGCGGTTCTGCTGCATTTGCGGGTACGCAATCGGCGTAGCGCCTTGGATGATGTTTGACACGGCCACCCGGCCCCGATAGGAGACGTTCATGCCGCAGATCCCAGAAGAGCAATCGCTGGGCTCCCTCGTCGCCGAGGCGAGCAACCAGATCTCCACGCTCGTGCGTTCCGAGATCGAGCTGGCCAAGGCCGAGCTCAGGTTCGACGCCAAGCGTGTCGGCATGGCGGGCGGCCTGTTCGCCGCTGCGGCCTTCATGGCGCACCTGTGCCTGATCCTGCTGTCGTTCACGATCGCCTTCGTCCTGCAGATGTGGCTTCCGACCTGGGCCTCGTTCCTCATTGTCACGATCTTCTACCTGGTGGTAGCAGGATTGCTCGTGTACATCGGGATCCGCAGGCTGAAGGGACTCAACGGAATGAAGCGCACCACGCGCTCGCTCAAGGGGCTGAAGGAGATCGCTCAGCCGGACGGCGAGCTGGTGAAGCCAGATGGCACCTGACGAGACGAGCGTCCAGATCGAGGGCCCGTGGACGCACCGCACGGTGCACGCCAGAGGCACCCGCTTCCACGTGGTGGAGGCGGGTCACGGGCCGCTCGTGCTGCTGCTGCACGGTTTCCCGCAGTTCTGGTGGACCTGGCGGCACCAGCTCGTCTCCCTGGCCGCCGCCGGGTACAGAGCGGTCGCGGTCGACCTGCGCGGTTACGGCGGCAGCGACAAGCCGCCGCGCGGTTACGACCTGCCGACGCTGGCGAGCGACGCGACGGGGCTGACCAGGGCGCTCGGCGAGACCGGTGCGATCGTCGTGGGCCACGACTGGGGCGGACTGCTCGGCTGGACCATGGCCGTCATGGACCCCAAGAGCGTCCACCGCCTGGTGGCGGTGAGTTCACCGCATCCGCTGCGGCTGCGGGGCTCGATGTTCGTGCCGCCGTTCCGGCAGTTCAGGGCGAGTTCGTACGCGCTGGGCTTCCAGGTGCCGATCCTGCCGGAGCGCAGGCTGACGGCCGACGGCGCGGCCCGGGTGGGCAGGCTGATCGACCGCTGGTCGCGGCCGGGCTGGCCGGACAAGGAGACCTCGCGCACCTACCGTGAGGCGTTCCGGATCCCGGCGGTGGCCCATCTGGCGCTGGAGTACCACCGGTGGCTCGGACGTTCGCAGTTCCGCCCGGACGGCCACCGGTTCGCCAGGGTGATGCGCAGGCACGTGGAGGCGCCGACCTTGCAGGTGCACGGCGCGCTCGACCGGTGCGTGCTGCCGCGCACGGCGCACGGCTCCGGCCGTCACGTCGCGGCGCCGTACCGTTGGCGGCTGATCGAGGGCGCGGGACACTATCCCCATGAGGAGACCCCCGAGGTGTTCGACGCCGAACTGCTCGGGTGGCTGGCCGACCCGGAGCCGAGGCGATGAGAGATCGCGACACCGATGGCAGACCGCGCAACGCGCGGCCACGCGACGAGTACGGCCGTCCGATGCCGTACGGCTCGCAGGGCGTGGCCCGTGTGCCCGACGACTACGCGCCGAGCGGTGAGCAGGCGCTGGCCGACGCCAGGCGCTACCTTGCCGACGGGCTGCCGTTCAACGCGCACGAGGTCTTCGAGGGCCGCTGGAAGTGCGCGCCGGAGGCGGAGCGCGAGCTGTGGCAGGGGCTGGCGCAGATCTGCGTGGGGCTGACCCATCTGCAGCGGGGCAACGGGCGGGGGGCGCTCACGCTGCTGAGCCGTGGGGCGGCCCGGGTGCAGGGGTACGGGGCGCCGTACCACGGTGTGGGGCGGGCGGCGACGCGGCTGGGCGCCGACAGCGACGCGGCGGAGGCCATCGCGTCGATCATGCGCGAACTTCCTGTCGGTGGGCCCGGCTAGCCTGACCGGCATGAGTCAGGGCAGACCGCAGGCGGAGAGCGCGATCCGAGGGTCCGAGTGGGACGAGCGCGACCTCGATCATGAGACGTTCCGGCGGGTGCTGTTCGTCGACGTCGATCTGACGGAGGCGATCGACCGTGGCTCGACGTTCGAGGAGTGCACGTTCTCGCAGGTGCGGTTCAACGTCTCCGAGCATGAGGACGCGAGCTTCGTCAACTGCGTGTTCACGCGGTGCTCGCTGTTCGACGCGACCTTCCGGGGCTGCAAGCTGACGGGCAGCGTGTTCGACGGGTGCACGTTCGGGCTGTTGAAGGCAGAGGGCGGCGACTGGTCGTTCGCGGGGCTGCGGGGGGCCGACCTGAGGGGCAGCGTGTTCCGTGACGTGCGGCTGCGGGAGGCCGACCTGTCGGGGGCGCGACTGGAGAAGGCCGAGGTGGTGCGGTGCGACCTGTCGGGGGCGTGGCTGCGGCGCACCGACCTGACGGCGTGCGACCTGCGCGGCAGCACGCTGGGCGAGTGGGACCCGCAGGAGGCCACGATCAGCGGCACCCGCATCGACCCGGCGCAGGCGGCCCTGGTCGCGGCCTCGCTGGGCTTCGACGTGCGCTGACCTGGTCGGGCGCCACCCCGCCGCACGTGGTGCCGCTCCTTCGGAGCGCCCTCCATATACGACGGCAAAGCCCACCCACCCCCACCCGCCGACCCCCTGACGCCCTTCCAGGGCCACGCTCCTCCCCTGCCCCCCTCAGTCGCCGTAACGCCGCCCGTAGACCGACCGTGGCCGATGGCCCACGGGGCGGCGTTGCGGAGGGACGGGGTCAGAGGGGTGGCGCGGGAGAGGCCGGGCAGCCGGGGCGGCGGGGCGTGGTGGCGGTGGCTTGCCGTGACGGAGGATTCTCAGTCACACCGCTGCGTGCTCGCCGGGGAGACGTCCGTGCGGCCGGCGCTGGCGTCGGGGCCGACCTCCTGGGCCGTCAGGACATAGCCCGTCTCCTTCTCGCTCACCGCCGCCGCGAAGATCACCCCGAACACCTTGCCCTCCACGGTCAGCAGCGGGCCGCCCGAGTTGCCCGGCAGGACCTTGCCCCTGATCGAGTACACCTGGCGGCGGACGTTCGTGCTGCGGTAGATGTCCGGCCCCTCGGCGGGCATCTTCTTGCGGATCCGGGCGGCCTCGGCCGTGAAGCCCTGCCCCTTCGGGTACCCCGCGATGATCGCGCTGTCGCCCGTCTTGGCCTGTCCGTCGAAGGCGAGCCACGGCAGGTTGAGGTTGGGCACGTGCAGCACCGCGATGTCGCGCTGCGGGTTGTAACGCACCACCCGCGCGGGCCGCTTGGCGCCCATGTGGTCGGTGATCTCCAGGTCGCGGGTCACGCCGGCGACGACGTGGGCGTTGGTCATGATCCGGTCCGGCGCGTACACGAAGCCGGTGCCCTCGATGTGCTTGTTGCAGCTCTCGGCGTTGCCCTGCACCTTCACGATCGCCCGCTGCGCCCGCCTGAGCTGGCGCCCCTGCAGCACGCTCTCGGCGGGCGGGTCCACCTCCACCCACTGGTCGCCGCCGATCGCGTCGAAGACCGGCGGGAACTCGGAGTTGTCGATGAACTGCTTGAACGGCTGCTGCCAGTTGCGCGCCGCCTGCGGTATGGCGTCGTCGACCGTGGTCAGCAGCAGGGAGTCCTTGACCTGGGCGACGAGCGGCGTGAACGAGGTCGAGACGACCAGCGAGCCGATCAGCCAGGCGATCACGAGCACGGACAGCGCGCTGGCGAAGGTGCCGCCGACCGCGTCGGCGAGCTTGGCGGGCTCCCAGGTGACGTGCGAGCGGACGACCGCGCCCACCGTCGAGGAGGCGAACTGCCCGATGGTGGCGGTGAGGAAGACGACCACGATGGCGAGCAACGCCTGCTCGGTGGCCCCGTCGACGACGGCCTTGGCGATCGGCGGCCCGATGTACACGCCGAGTACGGCGCCGCCGACGAAGCCGACGAAGCTCATGGCGCCGATGATGAAGCCATGACGGTAGCCCGAGATGCCGAAGGCGATCACGAGGCCGATCAATATGAGGTCAAGCAGATCGCCGCGCACGCTTCAAAGGTAACCAGCAAGCCGGTCAGGTGTGCACGCCTTCGGCCAGGATGCCCGTTAACGGGCCAGCTTCGGCGGGCGCCGCCCGGCGGCCTCCGGCGGCAGGTCGATGTGCCGAGAGCGGTCCCACGGGCGGGCGAAATCACTGACTTCGAGAAGTCCGTCCAGCACGTTCGCCGTGAATCCCCACACGAGCATGCCGCGCACCGAGAAGGCGGGACCGGCGTAGCCGCCCGGGTAGCGCAGGGTCATCCGGTTGCCCGGGTCGACGAGTTCGGCGATCGGCACCCGTTCGACCGACTCGACCTCGTCCGGCGAGGCCGCGTGCACGGCGCAGGGAGTGTGCCACCAGCCCATCACCGGGGTGACCCGGTTGTCGCTGTGGCCGATGTACAACTCGGGCAGGGTGCCCACGACGGTGACGCCGCCGGGGTCGAGGCCGGTCTCCTCCTGGGCCTCGCGCAGGGCCGCGCCGATCGCGCCGCCGTCCTCGGGGTCGACCCCGCCGCCGGGGAAGGCGGGCTGGCCCGCGTGGGTGCGCCCTCGGGAGCTGCGCTGGATGAGCAGGACGTCGGGCCCGTGCGCCCCTTCGCCGAACAGCGTCAGGACCGCGGCGGGACGGCCGCCGGCCGAGGGCGGGTGCATTCCCAGCGGCACCGGAACTCGGGCGGCTCGCCCGGCCAGTCTGTCGAGCCATACGGGTACCTGCGTCACGCATCCTGCAACGCGCCCGGGGGCGCCGTTGCTTCCCGGCAGGCCAGACGCCCTGGAGGGTTACGAGAAAGGACCGGGGCGGACGAGTTTCTGAGCGTTCTCGTGGTCCGTGGGGCCGGCGCCGTACGAGGGGCAGAGGGCGGCGAGGGGGCAGACTCCGCACGCGGGCCTGCGGGCGTGGCAGATGCGGCGGCCGTGCCAGATGAGCCGGTGGGAGAAGACGGTCCACTCGCGTTTGGGGATCAGCTCGCCGACGAAGTGCTCGATCTTCACGGGGTCGCTCTCCTCGGTCCACCCGAAGCGCCGCACCAGGCGCTGGAAGTGGGTGTCCACGGTCAGCCCCGGTACGCCGAAGGCGTTGCCGAGCACCACGTTGGCGGTCTTGCGGCCGACGCCCGGCAGCGTGACCAGGTCCTTGAGCCGCTTCGGCACGACCCCGCCGTACCGCTCGCAGACGGCCTGCGCCATGCCGATGATGCTGTTGGTCTTGGCCCGGAAGAACCCGGTGGAGCGGATGATCGTCTCCACCTCGCCCCGGTCCGCCGCCGCGTAATCCTCCACTGTCGGATATTTCGCGAAAAGGGTTGGAGTAACCATGTTGACCCTTTTGTCCGTACACTGCGCCGAGAGGATCGTGGCGACGAGCAGTTCGAGCGGGGTACCGAAGTCGAGCTCGCAGTGGGCGTCGGGGTAGGTTTCCGCCAGAATGCGATTCATCCGACGTGCACGACGCACGAGGGCGAGTCTTGACTCAGTGGGCATCCCCCTAGCCTATGTGTGCCCCCGGGAGTGGGGTGAGTCACAATGGCAGCAGAGGAGGCAGAGTGAACACCGAAGAAGTGCTGGGCAAGGCCCCCCTGTTCGCCGCGCTCGATCGCGAGAGCGCGGCCGCGCTGCGCACGAGCATCACCGAGGTGCAGTTGTCCAAGGGGCAGACGCTCTTCCACGAGAACGAGACGGGCGACCGCCTCTACGTCGTGCTGGAGGGCAAGATCAAGCTGTCCCGGCAGTCGCCGGACGGCCGCGAGAACCTTCTCAGCGTCCTCGGGCCCAGCGAGATGTTCGGCGAGCTGTCGCTGTTCGACCCGCGACCGCGTACGGCGTCGGCGACCGCGCTCACCGACGTACGGCTGGCCGGGCTCGGCCACGACGACCTGCGCCCCTGGCTGACCGGGCGCCCCGAGGTCGCGCTGCACCTGCTGCGCGCCCTCGCCCAGCGCCTGCGCCGCACCAACGACGTGCTGGCCGACCTGGTCTTCACCGACGTGCCCGGCCGGGTGGCCAAGCAGTTGCTCGACCTCGCCGAGCGGTTCGGCACCAAGTCGGACGACGGCCTGCGGGTCCACCACGACCTGACCCAGGAGGAGCTGGCCCAGCTCGTCGGCGCCTCCCGCGAGACGGTCAACAAGGCCCTGGCCGACTTCGCCCAGCGCGGCTGGCTGCGCATCGAGGCCAAGGCCGTGGTCATCCTGGACGTCGACCGCCTCTACAACCGCTCGCGCTGAGCACTCAGGGACCCTGGTCGGCCAGGTAGTCGAGCTGGGCCCGCACCGAGATCTCGGCGGCGGGCCAGAGCGAGCGATCGACCTCGGCGTAGACGACTTCCACGATCTCGCGCGGCGTCCTCGCCCCCTGGCCTCTGGCGGCGGCGATCTGGTCGAGCCGTTCGCGCCGGTGTGCGATGTAGCCGTCCAGCGCCCCGATCGGGTCGGGCAGGACCGGCCCGTGCCCCGGCAGCAGGGCCCTCGCCTCCAGTTCGGCGGCGGCCGCCCGGAGGCGGTCGAGACTGCGCAGGTAGTCGGTCAGCCCGCCGTCCTGGGCGATCACCGTGGTGCCGCGCCCGAGCACGGTGTCGCCGGTCAGCATCGCCCGGTCCTGCGGCAGCCAGAAGCACAGCGAGTCGTGGGAGTGGCCGGGGGTGCCGTACACCCGCAGCTCGACCCCGCCCGCCGTCACCACGTCGCCGTCCGCGAGCCCCTCGTCGCCGAGCCGGTGGCGCGGATCGAGGGCGCGCACGGGGGCGCCGACCAGTTCGGCGAAGCGCTTGGCCCCTCCGCTGTGGTCGAAGTGCCCGTGGGTGAGCAGGATCTGGCGGACCCGCCGCTCCCCCAGGTGCCCGGCCACCCGCAGGAGGTGGCTCTCGTCGTCGGGACCGGGATCGACCACGATCACCTCCTCGCCGCCGACGATCCAGGTGTTGGTGCCGTCGAGGGTCATGACGCCCGGGTTGGGCGCGAGCAGGCTCTCCGCGTGGTCCGTACGGGAGCCGTCCGGGCTGCCGATCGGGATGTGCAGGCCGCTCATGAGGTCACCAGGCGCAGTTCGCCCTCGACCTCGACCGCTCTCGGCAGGATCGCGGTGATCTCCCGCCGGGCCGCGAGCACCGCCTCGACGGAGTCGTAGGCGGACAGTTCGCGCAGCGTGTGGTACGTCGGCGGCATCAGCGTGATCGCTCCCGCCCTGGCCAGTTCGACCGCCTCACCGGGACGTTTCCAGGCCACGTGGTCGGCCTCGCCGCCGACGTCCCTGGTGCGCTGCCCGTGCGGGAGGGCGGCCACGAAGAAGCGGGTGTCGAAGCGCCGGTGCTCGACCTCGGGAGTGATCCAGTGCGCCCACGCCCTGAGCAGGTCGGAGCGCAGCACCAGGCCGCGCCGGTCGAGGAAGTCGGTGAAGGACAGGCTCCGGTCGATCAGCGCGAGCCGGTCGGACTCCCAGTCGGCGCCCGTGGTGTCGGTGACGACCGTCGCGGAGTCCGGGCCGGCCAGCAGCACCCCGGACTCCTCGAAGGTCTCCCGTACGGCGGCGCACACCAGACCCCGCGCGGTGCGCTCGTCGGCGTTGAAGACCTCGCCCCAGGCGGCGGGCGAGGGACCGGCCCAGGCGAGCGCCTGGTCGGTGTCACGCGGATCGACCGAGCCGCCGGGGAAGACGTAGGCGCCCGCGGCGAAGGCCATCGTCGTCCTGCGCCGCAGGAGATAGACCTCCGGCCCGTCGCGCAGGACCACCACCGTGGCGGAGTCCCGCGCGGGGACCGGCTCGACGAGCCCCGCCTCGATGTCACGGGCGCGCCCGACCAGATCCTGAGGAAGTGGAATACCAGTCACATGACCTCCTTCCAGCACAACACTGGGTCATGGTGACAGATTTCACTACTCAGGAGATTTCTGCGATCAGCTCCACTTCGACCGAGGCGTTCAACGGCAGCGCGGCCACACCGACGGCGCTGCGCGCGTGCACGCCCTTGTCGCCGAAGACCTCGCGCAGCAGCTCGCTGGCGCCGTTGCCGACGGACGGCTGGCCGGTGAAACCGGGGTCGCTGGCCACGAAGACCACGACCTTGACGATCCGCACGACCTTGGACAGGTCGCCGACCTGCGTCTTCAGCGCGGCGATGGCGTTGAGCGCGCAGATGCGGGCGTGGCCCTGCGCCTCCTCCGGCGTGACGTCCGCCCCGACCTTGCCCGCGCCGACCAGTTCGCCCTCGACCATGGGCACCTGGCCCGAGGTGTAGACGAGGTTCCCGGTGCGTACGGCGGGGACGTAGGCGGCCAGCGGGGGCACCACCTCGGGCAGGCTCAGCCCGAGGTCGGCCAGCCGGGCCTCCGGCGTCACTGCTTCTCCCGCTTGAAGTAGGCGACGAGGTTCTCGGCGTTCGGGCCGGGAACGATCTGGACCAGTTCCCAGCCGTCGGCGCCGAAGTTGTCGAGGATCATCTTGGTGTTGTGGATCAGCAGCGGGGCGGTGAGGTACTCCCATTTCTTCATGGCGCTCAGCGTAGTGTGATGTACCTCAATCCCCGGGCATGAGGTTTCACCAAGTAGACGCCAGGTAGCCTTCCAAATGTGGACTCTCGGGACACAGATTGGGACGGCGTGCGGCTGCACGTCGTGACCGGAAAGGGCGGCACCGGCAAGACGACGGTGGCCGCCGCTCTTGCGCTGGCTCTCGCGGCCGGCGGACGCAAGGTTCTTCTGGTCGAGGTCGAGGGCAGGCAGGGCATAGCGCAGATCTTCGATCGGCCGCCGCTGCCCTACGAGGAGCGCAGGATCGCGGTCGCGCCGGACGGCGGCGACGTCTACGCTCTGGCCGTCGATCCCGAAGAGGCCATGCTCGAATACATGGAGATGTTCTACGGCATGCGCACGGCCGGCCGGGCGCTGACCAAGATGGGCATCGTCGACTTCGCCACGACGGTCGCACCCGGCTTTCGCGACGTGCTCGTCACGGGCAAGACCACGGAGGCGGTCCGTAGGAAGGGCAAGAACGGCAGGCGCGTGTACGACGCGGTCGTGCTCGACGCCCCGCCGACCGGGCGCGTCGCCCGCTTCCTCAACGTCACCAAGGAGGTGGCCGGGCTCGCCAGGGTGGGGCCGATCAAGAACCACTCCGACCTGGTCAGCGGGGTGTTGAAGTCGCCGGAGACGGCTGTGCACTTCGTCACGCTCCTGGAGGAGATGCCGGTGCAGGAGACACTGGACGGGATCGCCGAATTGCGCGCCGCCGGACTCCCCCAGGGTGGGATATTTCTCAATATGGTGCGCGAATCCCTGCTCCCCCAAGCCGTCCTTGACACGGCTGTCAAGGGCGGATTCGACGTGGCCGAGCTGACCCTCGGACTCAAGGCGGCCGGCCTCGCCGACGGCGACGACGCGACGAAGATCGCCGAAGCGCTCGCCGAAGAGGTCGTCGAGCACGCCCGCCGTACCGCGATCGAGCGCGGCGAACGCGCCTCGCTCGCCGAGGCGGCGGTCCCGCAGTACGAACTTCCCCTGCTGGCCGACGGCGTCGACCTGGCCGGGCTGTACGAACTCGCCGCCAGCATCCGCACCCAGGGGGTGGCGTGAAGAAGTCCCCCCTCCTCGACGTCGACGCCATCCTGGACGACCGGGGCACCCGCATCATCGTCTGCTGCGGCGCCGGCGGCGTCGGCAAGACCACCACCGCCGCCGCCCTGGGCCTGCGGGCCGCAGAGCGCGGCCGGCACGCGGTCGTGCTCACCGTCGATCCCGCGCGCAGGCTGGCCCAGTCGATGGGACTCACCGAACTCGACAACACCCCCCGCCTGGTGCACCAGGTGGGCGAGGGCCAGTTGTTCGCGATGATGCTCGACATGAAGCGGACCTTCGACGAGATCATCGAGGCCCACGCCGACCCGCAGCGGGCCCGCCAGATCCTGTCGAACCCCTTCTACCAGTCGCTGTCGTCGAGCTTCTCCGGGACGCAGGAGTACATGGCGATGGAGAAGCTCGGCCAGCTCAGGCGCTCGGACGAGTGGGACCTGATCATCGTCGACACCCCGCCCTCACGATCGGCGCTCGACTTCCTCGACGCCCCGGAACGGCTCGGCCGCTTCCTCGACGGACGCTTCATCAGACTGCTCACCGCGCCCGCCAAGGCCGGGGGGCGCAGCGCGTTCCGGCTGTTCAACGCCGGGTTCGGGCTGGTCGCGGGCGCGATGACGAAGCTGCTCGGCGCCCAGGTGCTGAAGGATCTGCAGACGTTCGTGTCCGCGCTCGACGCCGTCTTCGGCGGTTTCAGGCAGCGGGCGGAGGCGACGTACCGGCTGCTGCAGGCGCCGGGGACGGCCTTCGTGGTGGTGGCGGCGCCGGAGCGCGACGCCATGCGCGAAGCCTCGTACTTCGTCGAAAGGCTGGCGGAGGAGCGCATGCCCCTGGCCGGGCTGGTGGTCAACCGGGTGCACAAGTCGGCGGCGTCCACACTGTCGGCGGCGCGCAGCGCGGCGGCGGCGGAAGACCTGGACGCCAGGGGCGAGCACGAGCTGACCGCCGCCGTGTTGCGGCTTCACACCGGGCGGATGCAGCTCGCGGCCCGCGAACACCGGGAGCAGGAGCACTTCGTCTCCGCCCACCCCACGGTGCCTGTCGTCCAGGTCCGCGCCATGACCGAGGATGTCCACGATCTGGCGGGGCTGCGCCGGATCGGGGAGTCACTCGCTGGTGCCTGAAGTATGAGAGCGCGGCCAGATCAACCGGCCGCGCTCTCACGCGGTCGGATCAGCCGGCGACCAGCTCATTGGTTCGTTCGTACTCTTCCTTGGCGGACTCGAGCAGGTCTCGCCACGAGTCCACATCGGGCCGCCGCCGGAGCAGCGCCCTTCGTTCCCGTTCCGTCATCCCGCCCCACACCCCGAACTCGATGCGATTGTCGAGCGCATCCGCGAGACATTCGGTACGGACCGGGCATCCTCGGCAGATCAACTTAGCCCTGTTCTGGGCGGCTCCCTGGACGAACAGCGCGTCCGGGTCCGCACCTCGACAGGCGGCACGGGAGGTCCAATCCGTGATCCACATTTTCGACCCCACTCCCCATGTAGGTGGTTAGTCGTCAGTTGGGGCCGACGGGCGCGGGCGCCGAGCCTCCGTATTCAGTTGCCGCAGAGGAGAACGTATGCAACGAGACCTTCGGGCCGACAGACCCCAGAGGACCAATTTCTCGCCCGACTGTTGACCGGGAATGACTAGTCACCCCTTCCAGTCAAGGTGAAATGGGGTTCGGTTACCTATAACGTCACTCTTTCGACGTACTCTTGGTGTCGTGCAAGCTCAGGGCAAAGACAGATCATCACCGTTCACGAACGTCGTCCGGCTGATCGCCGCGGGCGCGGCCGCGGGCGTGCTGACCGCTGCCGTAGCTCTGCCCGCCGTCGGCGGGGCCGGTGTCACGGCCAAATCGGCCATGGAGGACCTCAACCTCAAACCGGAAGAGCTCGACGAGCCGCCCCTGCCCGAGCTCACCAAGCTCCTCGACGCCAAGGGCAAGGAGATCGCTCAGTTCTACTTCGAGAACAGGAAGGTGGTCACCCTCGACAAGGTCGCGCCGGTCATGCAGACGGCGCTGCTCGCCATCGAGGACAACCGCTTCTACGAGCACGGGCCCATCGACATCGAGGGCACCATCCGCGCCCTGGTCACCAACATCACCAGCGGCGGGGTGACCCAGGGCGGGTCGTCGATCACCCAGCAGTACGTGAAGCAGGTGCTGTTCAACGCCGCGGAGACCCCCGCCGAACGGGCCGCCGCCATCGCGCCCACGGTCTCGCGCAAGCTCAACGAGCTCAGGTACGCCATGGCGTTCGAGAAGAAGTACTCCAAGAACGAGATCTTGGAGAAGTACTTCAACATCGCCTACTTCGGTGCAGGAGCTTACGGCATCGAGGCCGCCTCGCAGCGCTTCTTCGACAAACACGCGAGCGAGCTCAACCTCGCGGAGGCCGCGACGCTGGCCGGTGCCGTGCAGAACCCGAACAGGACCGACCCCAACCTCGGCAAGGAGTCCAGGGCCCTGCTCTTGGAGCGCCGCAACCTGGTGCTCGACACCATGGTCAAGCTCGGCAAGATCCAGCAGCCCGAGGCCGACGCCGCCAAGGCCAAGAAGCTCGGCTTCAAGGACGTCAAGTTCCCCGGCGGCTGTGAGTCGAGCAAGTACCCCTACTTCTGCCTGTACGTCCAGCACGAGATCCTCAACAACAAGGAGTTCGGCAAAACCGCGGCGGAGCGCAAGAAGTTCCTCCAGCGCGGCGGACTCCAGATCAAGACCACGATCGACCCCAAGATGCAGGCCGCATCCGAGAAGGCGATCAAGAAGTGGGTCTTCGCCAAGGACAAGCCCGTCGCCGCGCAGGCCATGGTCGTGCCCGGCACCGGCGAGATCAGGGCCATGGCGGCCAGCCGCAAGTTCGGCAACAACAAGAAGAAGAACGAGATGAGCTACAACGTCGTCGCCGACGCGGAACACGGCGGCGGCGAGGGCTTCCAGCAGGGGTCGACGGCCAAGCCGTACACGCTGGCGGCGGCGCTCGAAGAGGGCATGAAGCTCAACGACGGCTTCCCCTCCCCCGCCGGGTACAACGCGCCCAGCAGCTCCTCCTTCCGCGACTGTGAGGGCAACCGGGTCGGCGAGCCCAGCCACACCGTCAACAACTCCAGTGAGGGCGGCGGCGGCTTCCAGACTCTCAGGTCCGGCACCCTGGGCTCGGTCAACACCTTCTTCATGAAGCTCGAAGAGCGGGTCGGCCTCTGCAAGACGGTCAAGCTCGCCAAGCGGATCGGGCTCAAGCGCGCGGACGGCGCCGCGCTGCGCGAGGTCGAGACCTTCACCCTCGGCGTCAACGAGACCGACCCGGTCACCGTGGCCAACACCTACGCCACGTTCGGCGCCCGGGGCAGGTACTGCAAGCCGCTGGCGATCACCTCCATCACCGACCGCAACGGCAAGACCCAGCAGTTCAAGCCGAAGTGCGACCAGGTCATGGAGGAGGAGGTCGCCGACGCTGTCACCAGCATCATGTCCGGCGTCTTCACCAAGGGCACCATGTCGGGCGTCGGCGGCATCGGCCGCGACGCCGCCGGCAAGACCGGCACCACCGACGGCTACACCGCCGCCTGGTTCGCCGGCTACACGCCCGACCTGGCCTCCGCCGTCAGCATCGGCGACCCGCGCGGTGCCTTCAGCCACCGGCTCATGGGGGTCAACATCGGCGGGCGCGGCTACCCGTACGTGTACGGCGCGTCCATCTCCGGGCCGATCTGGAAGGACTCCATGATCGGCGCGCTCAAGGGGTCGTCGCCGGTCAGCTTCAGCTCGGTCGACAGTTCCCGCTTCGGCGGGTGCACCTCCAGTTGCGCTCCCAAGCCGGCCAAGAACGACCGCGAGGACGGCGACGGGCCGGAGCCGGACGGCGCCGCCGACCCGTTCGACATGTTCAACATGGACGACGGCGACCTGGGCGGGCCCATCACACCGGCCAACTGATCCACGTGCCCGTCGCGGCGGGCACCGGAGTGCGGCGAGGGGCGGCCTTGGAGGCCCCTCGCCGTCGGCGGTGGGGGGCGGGGTGTGGGCCTTGCCGTGATTGATGTGATGTAAGTCACCCTTCTCCGCGCGAACTCGCGCGGAGCCTGCGGGCGAAAGCCGGTGAGAGCGCGCGCAGAGACGGGAGCCCGACGTGACCACCGAAGAGTGCACCGACGCAGCGGTGATCCTGCGTTCGCGCAGCGATCCGGAGTGCTTCGCGCTGCTCTTCGACCGGCACGCGCCCGCCCTGCGGCGCTACGTGGCCCGGCGGCTCGGGCCCTCTCTCGCCGACGACGTCGTCGCCGACGCCTTTCTGGTGGCCTTCCGGCGCCGCGCCCGCTATGACCCCGCGCACCCCGACGCCAGACCCTGGCTGTACGGCATCGCCGCGCGGCTGGTGGGGCGGCATCGGCGGGCCGAGGTCCGCTTCTACCAGGCGCTGGCCAGGACCGGGGTGGACGAGGTCGTCGCGTCCTGCTCCGATCGGGTGGACGAGCAGGTGACGGCGACGCAGGTGGGACTGGCCGCCGCCTTAGCCGATATTTCGCCCGGCGACCGAGAAGTCCTCTTATTGATTGCTTGGGCGGACATGTCGTATGACGAGGTCGCCCGCGCGCTCGGCATCCCCATCGGGACCGTCCGATCCCGGCTGCACCGGGCCAGAACCCGGACCCGCCTTGCCCTCCGAGAGGAGCCCATCGATGGATGACCTGCGCCCCCTCCGCGAGTTTCGGTCCGAGACACCCGAACCCGGACCCGACTGGCTCAGGACCGAACGCCGCCGCTTCCTCGCCGGAACCCGCCGCCGACGCCCGTACACTCTGCTCGCCACCGCTGCCGCCGCCGTGGCTGCGGCGGTGATCGTCCCTCTCGCGATGCCCGCCGAACCGGCCCCGACCGACACCGCCGCGCCCGCCACCGCCGCCACGGCCACGCCGCCTCTCCGGCTCGACTCGGAGGTGGTACTGGCCCGCGCCGCCACCGTCGCCGAGCGGCGGACCTCGACCTCGAAGCCGAGACCGACGCAGTGGCACTACACCAAGACCCTCGACAAGCAGGCATACACCTCCGAGGTCGAAACCAGGGAGGGCTGGATCCGCTACGACGGCAAGCAGACAGCCTGGAATGACGACGGCAAGCTGACCGTGCAGGACGTCCCGCCCGATCCCGGCGACGACGACCTGTCACCCCAGCAGTACGACGCCAAACTCCGCGCGCTGCCCACCGACCCCGAGAAGCTGCTCGCCAAGGTCGTCGGCGACCGGCACTGGATCGATCTGC
Source organism: Nonomuraea longicatena (assembly GCF_039525605.1). NCBI lineage: Bacteria > Bacillati > Actinomycetota > Actinomycetes > Streptosporangiales > Streptosporangiaceae > Nonomuraea > Nonomuraea longicatena. The sequence goes on from NZ_BAAAHQ010000021.1 coordinate 32,955, forward strand.
CCCGCGAGGACACTCTCAAGAACACCGAGTCCGCGAACGACCGCGCCTTCCGGGTGCTCACCCTCTATCTGAGCAGGTACGGCACCATGCCGCCACGGCTGGAGGCCGCGATGTTCCGGGCGCTGGCCCGGGTTCCGGGCGTCCGGATCGAGCAGGGCGTCGCCGACGCCGCCGGACGCAGCGGCCTCGGCGTCTGGCTCGACACCGGCGACGACACTGTCCGGCGGTACGTCGTGCTCGACCCGACCGACTACCGGTACCTGGGGCATCGGATGCTCTGGCTCAAGGACGAGTACCTCGGCGGTGACCTCGTCGGACGTGCCGGCGAGGTGTGGACCACCGCGCTCACGGTGTCGGCGATCGTCGACCGCCCCGGCCAGCGCCCATAAGCACAGCCCCCACAACCACCGACGCCGCACCCGGGACGGGCACCCGAGTGCGGCCTGACCCGGCCATCCTCACGGACCGCCCGGACTCCCAGCCCTTTCGTCCGGACAGGCCCCTCGGCCCGGCGCTGTCCCCGCCCAGCGGGCTCTCACCCGGACCCGCCCGCCCTGGACGCGGCGCCTCACCCGGCGAACGATTTCGCCCGGCGCTGTCCCCGCCCAGCGGGCCTTCCCCTCGGATCCGCCCGCCTTGGACGCGGCGTCTCACCCGACCGCGCCGTCCAAAACAGCGTGCGTCGTTCAGACCGGACGGGGGCGCCTCACCCGGCCGCGCCGTCCAGCGGGCCCTCACCTGGATCCGCACCGCAGCCCGGCGAGCCCCGCACAGACTTCGCCCGGCGTTCCAGCCCGGGGCAGCGTCAGCCCGACAGGCGGGCGCGGACCGCCGCGGCCACCCGGCCGCCCTCGGCGCGGCCCGCCACCTTCGGGTTGAGGACCTTCATGACCTGGCCCATCGCCTTCGGATCGGTGGCTCCGACCTCGGCGACCGCCTCCTCGACCAGCGCGCCGAGCTCCTCGTCGGACAGCTGCGCCGGAAGGTACTCCTCCAGCACCGCCTGCTCGTCCAGCTCCGCCTGCGCCTGCGCGGCACGCCCGGCGTTGCCGAACGCCTCGGCCGCTTCTCGCCGCTTCTTGGCCTCCTTCGTGAGGACCTTGACGATCTCGTCGTCGGACAGCGTCCTGGCCTCCTTGCCCGCGACCTCTTCGACGTTCACGGCGGCCAAAGCCATCCGAATCGTGCGGAGACGAACCTCGTCCCGGCTCTTCAGCGCGACCGTCAGATCGGCCTGCAGCTTGTCCTTCAAAGCGCTCATGCGCACCATCTTGCCGTCTCGGCGGCATCCGCCGTACCAGATGTCGGGCATCATGAGAAGGTGAGGAAAGCCGCCGCCATCCCCTTGTCCCTGCTTGGTCTCGGCATGGCCGGACTGGGCTACGCCTCGGTCGTCGAGCGCAACTGGTTCCGGCTGCGCCGTTTCGACGTCCCCGTCCTGGAGCGCGGGCAACGCCCTGTGCGCATCCTCCACCTGTCCGACCTCCACCTCACCCCCGGCCGCACCCGGCTGATCAACTGGGTGCGCTCCCTCGGGTCCCTCGAACCCGACCTCGTGGTCAACACCGGCGACTCGATCGCCCACCCCGACGCCGTCCCCCCGCTGCTGCACGCCCTCGAACCGCTGCTGTCACGGCCAGGGCTGTTCGTGTACGGTTCCAACGACCTGTACGCCCCGGTCTTCAAGAACCCGGCCCGCTACCTGTGGCGCACCTCCCGCAACGAACGCCGCCAGCACGTCCCCACGCTGCCGTGGCGCGAGCTCGGCGCCGGGATGTCCGCCTCCGGCTGGCACGACATGAACAACACCACCGCGCGCCTCAAGGTCGGCGATCTCGACGTGGCCGTCGCGGGCATCCACGACTCCCACATCTCCCGCGACCGCTACGACCTCGTCGCCGGACCCGCCCCCGCCGACGCCGACCTCCGCCTCGGTGTCATGCACTCGCCCGAACCGCGCAACATGACCCGGTTCGCCGCCGACGGATACCAACTCCTCCTCGCCGGACACACGCACGGTGGGCAACTCTGCATCCCGTTCTACGGGGCCCTGGTCACCAACTGCGGAATCGACCGCGCTCGCGTCAAGGGACTCAGCAGGCACGACGCCTCCTGGCTGCACGTCTCGGCCGGACTCGGCACCTCGCCGTACGCACCTGTCCGCTTCGCCTGCTACCCGGAGGCCACGCTCCTCACCCTGGTGGCCCGGAGATAAAGGCGGTCACAAGCGGTCGGGAAGTCCGCTAGACTTTCCGAAGCACACGCAAGGCGATGTGCGCCGGGGTGTAGCGCAGTTTGGCAGCGCGCTTCGTTCGGGACGAAGAGGCCGGAGGTTCAAATCCTCTCACCCCGACCCAGAAACACGAGGTCAAGGGCCTGATCGCTGGAGACAGCGATCAGGCCCTTGATCGTTCGTTAGCAGGGCGTTAGTGGTTTGAACCCGATCACGTAGCTGTTAGCAACCTCAGGCGGCCCCAAGAATCACCCGACCCCGCGCCCAAGTGAACGCGGAGCTCAGGTGCCGGAGAGCCAGGGCTAGAACTAACGAGCGCCACAGGGAAGATCGCGACTCTCGGTTCCTTGGCCCAGGCAGCAGAGCTTGTTACTGCTCCTCAGAAGAGGCCCTCAACGGGACGTGCAGGGTCTGAGGTGTGCGGGCGCGGTCGTCTGGAACCCGGGAATGCATCGGTGTCACCACCGACAACCACCCCTTCCAAGGGGTTCACTCTGACTCTGAGAAGCGGTCGCAGTCGCGCCCTGTCCACGAACGGGGCTGGAGCAACCAGAAGCTCACCCTGAGCGTCCCAGGCCAGCCATAGCCCATGGGGTGCCGCTTCCTAAGCTGCCTGGGCGAGAAGAGGCTGACGCGCGTCGATACAGGGGTTGGAAGATCTCCATCCAGCCCGGATGCGCGATCTGTCAGTGTGCAGATGATCAACCGGGTGTGACCGCCTCAACCGGGGCGGCGCTCACGGGGGCGTGTCCACACTTACAGGGATGGACACACCCCTGAGCTCAGTTCGTTCCCTCGCTCGGATCCACCCCGAGAACCTTCATGAGGTCGGCCGTACAGACGCGGTAGAGATCGCCGATGCGGATGATGCGAACAGGGAACTCTCCATCACGGGCAAGCTGATACGCCTTGGAACCTCTAGTCCGCGGCTGCCACCGACCCTTCACGGTCGGTGAGGATCTCAACGAGGACATGCGCCGCGCCGCTCACCGCTTGCTCGGCGCCAGCTGTCATCCAGGCCAGCCAGCACAGCACCTCCCGCGTGCAGGGCCAGGTGGGGGTGAGCAGCCAGCAGCGGGTAGAGCTGGAGTCGGGCCAGATGCGGCCATCGGCGGGCGGCCGCGCTGCACGCGCACGGCTGCCAGCTCCACGTCGTCGACCCCGACCCGCTGGCGCTCATCGCCGCCGAAGCCGGGCACGCCACCTACCCAACCGCCGCCCACGCCCTGCGCGCCGTACGGCCGCTCATCGTCGTCGGCTACCTCACTGTCCCGTCCTACGGAGTCCAGGTCTGGCTGAACGCAGGTGAGCTGAACAAACCAGGCGGAGCCGGTTGACACGGAAGCGGGTCGAGTGCGGTGTGCCGATCGGGTCGGCAGGAGGCGAACAGTCCGGCAGCCTCGGATTCCAAGACGGTCAGATGCCGTCACAGCGGTGACCAGCCCCGATCGAAGCCTGCCTCTGCCTGGTACGCCTCGGCGAACGCCGCCGCATCGCCGTCGAGCAGATGCGGGGTCTGGCAGGGCCGGCCGATTCGGTCGGCGATCTCCCCGACTCGCCGCATGACTTCGCCCTGGCACTGCAGCACAGTGGAACCGTAGACGGGCGCGACCCGCTCGACGGCCTGACCACCCGGGACCGCCTCGGCCCTCCACCCGGCCTCGGCGCGCGTGTGGAACGCCTGGATCTCAGCGACACGCACTGGGACGCCACAGGGATCCGGCACCCGCTCCCGGTGAGCCTCACAGACACCGCGCCTTGATTCGCTTCGCCTTGCCCACCCCCACCTCACTAAGTGATCATGAGATCGTCGCCGACCGAAGCTGTTCGGTCCCTGTCCTACGGGCGGTGCTCGCCGGGATGGCCGTCCGGCGCTTTGCACGCCTCGTCGTCCACGCCCCTCGGATCCGCGCCGGGAAAGCTGTACGGGCAGGGAGGCAGCGAGACCACCTCGCGGTCGCGGCCGCTCCAGCGCAGCCACACCGGCCGCCCGGTGCCCTGAACCTCCTGCAGGATCGAGGCGTGCGCGCCGTCATGCCCCGGCTCCAGGACGCAGGCGTAGGGATCGTCGCGCTGAAAGCAGCCCGCCCCTATCGCCAGCGGGATCCACTCGGCGTCGGTGACCACGTTGAAGTGCGGGCATTCCTGCGCACTGACCGGCATCCGCAGGCCGACGGTCATCGCGCCGGCCAGCCAGGTCGCCGACACCGCCCGATACAGCGACCGGTTGACCAACGCGACGTCGTCGTCGCTCAGGTCGGCCCCGGCGAGCCGGTCGGCCAGTAGTTCCACATGGGTGGCGAACCCCTCGCAGGCGCCGGCCAGTGCGAGCACCGCACCGACGTCCTCGGCGAAGGCGTCGGATAGATCCTGATCTGCCATGACCGTCACGCTACGCCGGGACCTGATCGTCCGCACGGCGAACACTCCAACGCCGATCCTTGCTCGATTACGGCGCACGACCGTGAGAAAGCCCGACGCTGTCGGCGCCACGCTCCCTGACCGCCCGGATGCCGAACCAACCATCTGCGCCAGCAGCCGATACCGATGACATCGCCGCGCCGCCAGGTGACGGCCGGGTCGCCGGTGGCGCTCTGCGGCCGGCCCGGCGCGCCGACATCTGCTGTCGCGCAGCCGACCGTTCACGGCGGAAGTCCGTGGATTCTGTCCGGTCAGCGGGCTGGCCCATCGCATCGGCCACGAGCTCGTCGTGGACGCGCGTACCATCCACGACTCTTGGCAGAGGCGAGCTCTGAGCCGTCCTCGTGCAGTCGGCTTGCACTCTCGGCGGATCGCCGACGCGAAACGAAAGCAATGCGACGATAACCACGAGCCATTGCGGCGGGAGGTTTCTTCATCACCGGCCTCTCACGCCAGGACCTGTTTGGGATCATCGTCCCCGTCAGCGAAGATCTCGACGCGAAAGAGGTGCCATGGCCGACCCCCTGCGCCCAGCCGATCCAACCCGCATCGGCTCCTACCGGCTGCACGCGAGACTCGGCGGAGGAGGGATGGGCCAGGTGTTCCTCGGCCGCTCCCCGGGCGGACGCCTGGTGGCGGTCAAGGTAATCCGGGCCGAACTGGCCGACAACACCGACTTCCGGCGCCGCTTCGCCGCCGAGGTGGACGCGGCCCGCAAGGTCGGCGGCTTCTACACCGCCCAGGTCGTGGACGCCGACACCGACGCCGACCGGCCATGGCTGGCCACCGCCTACATCCCCGGCCCCACCTTGTACCAAGCCGTCGAAGAGCACGGGCCGCTCCCGCTGGAGTCGGCTGCGGTGCTCGGCGCCGGGCTGGCCGAGGGACTCGCCGCCGTACACGCCCGAGGGATGGTGCACCGCGACCTCAAACCCGCCAACGTCCTGCTCGCCGAGGACGGTCCCCGTCTGATCGACTTCGGGATCGCCCGCGCCCTGGACGCCACCAGCCACACCCAGACCTCCACCGTGCTGGGCACCGCCGCGTTCATGTCCCCCGAACAGGCCATGGCCCAGGAGGTCGGGCCGCCCTCGGACGTGTTCTCACTCGGCTGCGTCCTCGCCTTCGCCGGCACCGGCCGCAGCCCCTTCGGAACAGGGTCCGCCCACGAGGTCGTCTACCGCGTCGTGCACACCGAACCCGACCTGCACGCAGTGCCCGCGCCGCTGGCCGCCCTGGTGGCCGCCTGCCTGGCCAAGGACCCCGCCGCCCGGCCCGGTCTCCAGCATGTGCTGACCGCCCTTACCACGCTCGCCGCGTCCGGCCGGGAATCGTGGCTGCCGGAAGCGCTCACGCAGGCCATCGCCGTACACCGGACCACGGCACTGACCGCCCTGCACGATCCGGCCGCCACCGCCGGCGGCCTCCAGCAGGCGCCGCCACCGCCAGGCCGCACAGGTCAGCAGCACCCATCCCAGTCGTTACTGGTCAACGAACGCCGCCGGCACCGCGGCCGCGCAGCGCAGCCCCCCTCCACCGGCTACCAGATCGCCGTCTACATACTGCTCGCCCTCTTCACCCTGGTGTCGGTGGCCACGGTGATCCACCAGTTCGACGTCCTCGACGACGCCGGCCGGTACTACGACGAAGCGACCTTCGAGGACATGCGCGATCTCGACGAGAGGGTCGCCGCCGTCCTGTGGGTGGCTCAGATCGTCTCCGGCCTGGGGCTGGCGGTCTTGTGGCTGATCTGGTTCCATCGGGCCCGCGTCGTCGCGGAACGTCTCGCGCCCGGCCGGCTACGGTACCCGTCCTCCATGGCCGTGTACGGCTGGCTCATCCCGATCGGCAACCTGTGGCTGCCCAAGCAGATCGCCGACGACGTATGGCACGCCTCCAGCCCGCCCCGACTCCACGGCGCGACGGCCCCGGCACGGCTCTCGCACATCTGGTGGGCCCTGTGGTTGCTGGCTCTGCCGACTCTGCCTCTGCTCGCCGTCGAGTGGACCGACCTCCTCAAGATCGGCAGCGTGAACCGGGAGACCGGCGAGTTCCTGAAGTACGAGTTCAGGGTGAGAACCTGGCCCAGTCTGGCCGCGCACATCCTGGTCGTGCCGACGGCGATCGCCACCGCCCTGTTCGTGCGGCGACTGGGCGCCATGCAAGCCGCCAGGGTCGACAGCTGACCTCCGAGCACCTCGCGCGCCCGGGCCGGGTCGTACGACCGCAGGTCAGACCGGCCGGGCGACGCTGGCGATCAGCACCGACCGCAGACGTCGGCACACAGCGCCCACTGGCCTGCACACGTCCCTGACCAGCGTCTGGCCGGGGACGAACACCGCACGTGGTGCCAGAGCACGTCCGCACATGCGATTCTTTGGGCCCGCCGCTCGGGTAGATGTCATCGGAGCAAATGCAGCTCTCCGTAATCAATGTATGGGGTGTTTGGCGCAGTTCAGCGCCTTTTGCGGCGGGCGGCCGGGTCGGCTTCGGTGGTGAGGCGAGCGGAGGTCTCCTCGCCGAGGTGGATGTAGCGGCCGAGGCCGGCCAAGTGCTGGTGGCGGGACTTGACCTGGAGCTCGGGCGCGCTTCGGCCGGCCTCGGCCAGGTGCTGCAGGGCGCAGTAGCGCAGGTGGTGGAGCGTCCGCCCCTTCTGGTGCGGGTCGAGCATGACGCTGGCCTGCTTGAACAGGGATTCGGCGCGCGGGTAGGACTGGCGGCACCGTCCTGTGGCCGGTCAACGACGGGATGTTCCACGACGGTGGAGTACTACGGACCAGCGACCACGCCTACCTCAACCTGCACCGCCCAGGGGTCGCCCGTGCGCTGCTGGACGAAGCTCTGGAGCGCGGCCACGACTTCGCGGCTGCCGAGACCGTCGAAATCGACGGGTGGGAACTCGTCGACGGCGCGGGGACGCCTGCGCCCACCCGGTCAGCCTGCACCGCAGGATGATCGAAACCCCTGACCGTCCAGACCTGCGGCGAAGGTAGCCGCCGCTCCTCTGGAAGACCTCAACACTCCAGGTCAGACACTCCCTGAGGACGAGCTGCACGTAAAGAGTGAATGTGCACATGTAGAAGCCGGCAAGGGTGGCAAGTCATGTCCGCGCTTCAGCTCCAATCCGCTTCGAGAGGCGCCCCCGCACTGGGCCAGCGACCGCCGCCGCTGGCACGTCGTCACACCCACCGGCGACGTCGCCGGGACGGTGGGCAAGGCCGATTGGCACCACCAGGCGTGGGACGCCACCGCTGGCGACCCGGCCAAGCGGCCCACCACCCCTATCGAGCCGATCGGGGATGAGCCCGACCGGAGCAGCGCCGACGGGTACTGGCGCACCCGGAACGCCGCCGCGCCAGCGGTCGTGCGCTGGCACGGCCCGGACCTCGACACGACCGTGCGTCAGTAAGCGACCGACAGCTTCCATCCTCGGCTTGCCGCCGTCCTGGGCGGGATTCACGATTCCGCTTGCCATGTATCGCGCGGTGGGACACATCTCCCCACGCGTCCTATTTGCCGGTTGGGCCACGCCCGGGAGGAGGACGTCAAGTGGACCGAGGCCTACCCGTAGGCGAGCCGGTGCACGACGATCGCGGCCGACGCCGCCGGGGACGTGTCCGTTATTGGACACATCCGGGGGGTGGCTCGGGGTGAGGGAGCGGGTAGGACCCACCCTCTCCGAGGAGGTACGTATGCTCGCCTGGGTCAAGCGGCTCGCCGTCATCCCGCTTCTGGTGATCGTCGGCACGTCCCTGCCCGCGTCTCCCGCACAGGCTCTCAACAGCTTCACCTGCACCAGCGGCTCTCGCCTCTACATGGGCGACATGGTCGGTTACGTCATCATTGCCAGCGGCTGCGCGCCCGGAGGGCCCGGAATCACCATCCCGGAAGGCACGTTCACCTGTGTGTACGTGAACTACGTACCCGAGTTCGGCTACGTCAACGGCCGAGGCTGCTGACCCTTCCGCTGATACGGGGTCGTGGTCATATCTCGCGTTGAGCGGTAGATCAGCGGGGTTCGCCCCGAGTGGTCCAGCCGTGTTTGGTGATGACCTTGGCCAGGGCATGGCGGAGTTGGTTCAGGGCACGTCGAGGCTGTCGACCGTCGGGCCTCGCCCCGGAAGCGGCGTGGGGGTGCTGTCGCGCAGACCGTCGAGGACGATGGCGAGAGAGCGTTCGGGGTCGCCCACCCCGTCGGGCAGGTTGGGCAGCGGGCGCAGCACCCGGGCCAGGAGTAGGGCGAAGTCGCCGCTGGTGACGTCGGGACGTACGGCGCCCTCGGCCTGGGCGCGGCTCCACATCCGATCCAGGGCCTGCATCAGCGAACGGCGCAGCCGGACGTTCTCCGGGTCGGTGCGCAGGGCGCGCGACCACCCGCACGGCAGGCTCCCTCATGGAGCGACTGCTCATCGCCTACCGCCTCTGGGATGAACGGTCGGTAACGCTGATCGCCCGCACGCTTACCGTCGCCACCCCGGACGGCACCCGCGTCGAGCGCCGTGTGCTCAGCGACCGCGTCGCGTTCGCTGCCGCCCTCGCCGACGACATCGGGGTCCCCCTGTCCGAGTTCGGCCCCGAAGACATCGACACGTTGTGGCGCCGCACGACCCACCAGCACGCCGAACGACAGGCCCGCCAGGAGGCGTGATGCGCCACGGCCATCCGAGGTCGCCGCGCCGCACGGGCCGGATCACGGCGGCAAGACCGACCTGCGGAACCGGCGGCGCGGGACGGACGCCAGCCTGCTCACAGCGCCGGCCGAAGGCGATCGAGGTGTTGCGACGACCAATTGAATCCGCCTCATCCGATCCAACAATCGAGACGGCAGAAGCTGGAAGACCAAGGGCGCCCGCACCGTACAGGCCGCTTGCTGGTCACTGCCACCAACTACACCATCGCCCTTCAAGACCCTTGTGACCTGTTGGTGAGCACAGCTGTCTCATTCGGTGAGCTCTGAGAGCGCCGGCCACACCTCCACGGCCGCGAAGGCGCCGGGGAAGGAGTGGACCAGGCGGCCCTCCGGAGTGAAAGTCATGGTGCTCACCGGTATCCACCCCGGCCCCGGTTCCGGTCCCATCACTGCGAGCGGTTGCCCGCCTGGGTCCAGGAGGTATACGCGTCCGCCGTAATCGACGGCCACGGTCCCGTCCACCGGATTCAACGCCGCCACGCAGGTGTGCACCATGTCCTTTCCCGGGATCATGTGCACCCTGTCGTGTGGGGGTATCGTCTTCCAGTTCGTCAGGGGACGTCGGCCGTCGAGTCCGCCCACGTACAGTTGACCGTCGGCCGCCAGCACGCGATCGCGTACCGAGTCCGCCAGGACGGTCCGGATCCAGACCCCGTTGTCACTCGCGGGCGAGCTCAAGGCCGGAACTCGGGGGTCGGCGGCCCGCAGCGTCCGGACCGGTACGCCGGTCCGCAGGTCCCAGAGCAGGATCGAACGATCCCAGCTCATCGTGATCACATGGCGCTCGTCATGGGTCACCGCGACCCACATCACCTCTTCTGTGCCCGGCAGCGTGAATGTGCAGGATGCCTGGCGCAGATCCCAGACCCTCGTGCCGTCCCGGGCCGCCGTGACCACGATTCGACCCGCCGCCGACACCGCCAGGATCGGGTGGCTGTGCCCGGGCAACTCCATGGTTACCGTCCAGGTGGCCACGTCCCAGATCCGGATGCCGTACTCGCCGAAGGCGTGCATGCTCGTGGCCATCAGTCGACCATCCGGGGTCACCGATAGCGCGGAGACCCCCAGCGAGCCCGACTCCACTCGGACCACTTCACCGGTGGACAGCGAGACGGTGAACAACCGGCCGTAGGAGTCGACGACCACACAGGTGTCCCCGTCAGGAAGGACCGCTCGCGCCTCGGGGATGTGTGCCCGCTCGATCCTTATCTTGCGAATCGGTGTCAGAACTTCGATCAACGGCTTGCTCCGGGGTTGGTGACAACGCGCCGACCGCAGCGAACCGGGCCTCGAAGCGATCCGGAGATCAAGTCCCGCCAACCATAGCGGTCAAGATCGACAGCTGGCTCGGTCTTGTTGCCGAACAGGCTTCGCCGGCGACGCCTCACGTTCGCCCGGTCTCCGGAACCTGGCCATCCACTCTCGTGAAAACGAACCATATCGTCCGAAAATCATAAATGTGACCCCGATCACACTCTGATCGCCGATCAGAACAAACTTGCCGGAAATTCAGTCACACAGCTAAGAAGTTATTCCGCATTTGAACACCACGTGCATGATGGAGGAGCCGCATAGGGGCGGACCGCCTTGCCGAGTTTGCGGCACGTGGGAACCCGGTGTCTGCTACTGCTGATTCTCGCCTGAGCGAAGGGTGGACCTTACTGGAATCGACATCTCCACCCGGGCTGTCCGGTGCCCTCGCGTTGACATACCTGGGAGGCCGCGCCTGGATGCCGACCAGCGTACGACGGCTCCGTAGGGTTCGGATACCCGCTGTGATCACCAGCCGTGACCCTGAGTCGGGGCGCGCTCCGAATTCCCGCGAGCTCTGGTTTCCCCGCCCGCAACCACCAGAGCGTTGGCGACGCCGAGTCGATATCGCAAAGGAGCCGGATGTCCGCAGTGCAACCGGAGCACGACCGCAGGATCGAACCCGATGATGTCAACACGACCAGGCGCGTCATCGCCACCGTGCTCTTGCCATGGATGACCGCCAAGTTCCTGTTCAAACCCCGGGTCGGCCCATTACGCAAAGACCGGGTGCTGGACCGGATCGCGTTCTGGCGGTCGATGGTCGGCCTCGGCGTGATCCTGGTGGCGACCTCCCGCTACCAGGACGTCTGGCCGAACATCATCCGGAAGGCGATGGAAACCGGTCGGCTCGCCTTCGTTCTGCTGCCGCTACCGATCCTCGCGATGTTCGTCGTGACCCGCTCCGGCCACCGTACCCGGCTCCTGCCCGGCGTACTGCTCCTGCTCGGACGCGCGGTCCTCGCGCTGGCCTTCTTCTACCTGCCGATCGTGTTGATCCTCGCCGCGGCCGGAGAGCTCAGCCTCGACACCCTCGCCAACGGCGACGTCTCCTTCGAGAGTGACGTCGGCGTCAACGCCTCGGGGGCAGCGGCGTTCTGGCTGCTCGCCGCCATCGCCTTGGGGATCATCCTCGTTCCCTGGTTCTGGTGCTTCTGGTACTGCACGATCTACTGGGCGGCGCGCACCGGATTCTGGATGGGCGAGGTCCACCCGCTGCTCGCACCGATCGGCGCAACGGGTGTCATGCTGCTGATCAGCGGCCAGGAGATCATCGCGAACGACACCAACGGCGTACCCGACTGGCTGTGGCTGACGCTGAACCTCTGCGGCACGGCCACGGCGTTGGTGCTGGCCGTGTTCGAGTACCGGCACCTCCGGTCGATCGGGTACAGGTTCCGCGGCGGACCGGAACCCACGGACACGAACTCGGGCAGCCGGACGGCCGGCGTGTAGGTCTGCCCGTCGCGGCCCGCAGCGGCGTAGTAACCCTTTTGTGGGTTTCGTGCGGGTAGCGGCGCCAGGTGCGGTCGGCGATTATCGACGCGACGTGACCGCGCTGCGAAGGGATCGGCTATGACGTGGCATCCGTGGAGACGGACGTTCCTCACAGCGGGGGCGGCCGTGGTCGGCTTCGACCCGTCCACGCGCACGTGGGTCACCGACGCCGCCCCGTCTCAGGGGATGGTCGATCTGCCGCCGCTGAAGGGCAGGGTGGTGACCGATCCCGCCTCGCGCGGCGAGGCGGCCGACGACTTCGGGCACCTGGTCCATCGGACCCCCGGCGCCGTGCTGGAGCCAGGCGCCGATTCGGACATCATGTTGATGATGAGGTACTGCCGGACGCACGACCTTCAGGTGGCCGCACGCGGCCAGGGACACGCGACCTTCGGTCAGGGCCAGGTCACGGGCGGTCTGATCATCGACATGACCCCGCTCGACGCGATCGAGGTGCGGGAGGACACGGCCGTCGTGGAGGCGGGCGCGCTCTGGAGCAGCGTGGCGCGGGCGACCCTGGCCCACGGCCTGACCCCTCCGGTCTTCACCGACTACCTGGAACTCTCGGTCGGCGGCACGCTCTCGGTCGGCGGTTTCGGCGGCCAGACCCACCACCACGGATCCCAGGCGGACAACGTCGTGGAACTGGAGATCGTCACGGGGGACGCCAGCCTGAGGAGGTGTTCGCCGCAGCTGCGCCCCGATCTCTTCCGCGCGGCACTGGCCGGAAGAGGACAGTGCGGCATCATCACCAAGGCCACCGTACGCCTGGTGCCCGCCCCCGAGACGGTCCGCCACTACCTGCTGTCCTACCCGAGCGTCGCCGCGCTGACCGCCGACCAGCGGCGGGTGGTCGGCGACGGCCGCTTCGCCTACGTGGAGGGCGAGCTCGGGCTGCCGACCGACTCCGCCGACTGGAGTCACCGGCTTGAGGCGGTGGCCTTCTTCGACGGCACGACCCCGCCCGACGACGCCCGGCTTCTCGACGGTCTGGGCGACCAGCCTGGCAACCGACAGATTCATGACATGTCGTATTTCGACTTCCTCAACCGGCTCGCCAAAGGTGTCGCCCATCTGAAGTCGACAGGCGAGTGGTACCGCCCGCACCCCTGGTGGAACATGTTCCTGCCCGCCAGCCGTACCGACGCCTTCGTGGAAGCCGCCATCAAGGACCTGACCGAGACCGAGGTCGGCGCCAGCGGCGTGATCCTGCTCTATCCCTTCCCCCGCGCCCGGCTGCGGTTACCCTTACTGCGCGTGCCCGACGAGGAGACGGTCTTCCTCTTCACCCTGCTCAGAACCGCCTCGTACGGAGCCGAGAGCCCGCAGGACATGGTGGAGGCCAACCGCTCCCTCTACCTGCGCGCCCAGGCCGTCGGGGGTTACCAGTACCCGGTCGGCGCCATACCCACCACGCCTGAGGAGTGGCGCACCCATTACGGCCCCGCATGGGCCGCCTTCGAGGCGGCCCGTGAACGCTACGACCCCGACCGGATCCTTACTCCTGGCCAGGGAGTCTTCCCTCCGGAACGGTACTGAGAAGCAACCGTGAAACAATCCGGCACGTTCGTGAGCTCTTGATCTTACCGACGCCGAATGGCGCCAGTTCCTCCCCGGAATCCCGTACCGCAGAACGGGTGAAGGGCCCCAGCTCCCAGGATCTACGGATGGTGATCGTTCACGGGCGTCGTCCGCCAGTGGTCGACTGCGGGCTTGAGGTACTCCATCAGTTCGGGAAGCTGCGGGACCAGCGTGAGGGTGGCGATGATCCGCAGCATGCCCAGGGTGTTGACGAAGGCGAGGACCTCCTCGTCGAGCGGCCTCATGCCGTTGCGTCGTGCGCCTCGGTTGTATGCGGCTTCGTGCTCGGGTCCGAGAGCGGCCAGATCCCACTCGACGGGCCCCAGAGTGACCAGTTCGAAGTCGGCGTAGAGATCACCGTGTACCCCGTTGAAGATGTTCGCGGGCGGGGAGTCACCGTGAATGGGTTGGAGGTCGACGCCGGGGAACCGAGCCTCGAAGGCGCCGCGTGAGCGTACGAGGGGTTCGAGGAACCGCCATTCGTGGCGGGCCCGGTCGAGTTCGGCCGCTCCGATCAGGTCGGGATGCCGGTCGAGGCGGGCGAGGCCGCTCGCGATGAACCCCGGGTCGGCCGCGGACAGGAACTCCAGGTGGCCCGGGTAGGCGCGCAGTGCCGCGTGCAGGTCGGCGACGCTCTCGGCGTGCGCGACGTAGTCGGGTTCCTTGTCCCGGGCCTCCTCGACGAACGGCCAGAACGTCATCGAGAACCCGTCGCGCTGCACAGGTTCACGCGGCACGAGCGGGCTGGGCGCGATCACGGGGATCATCTGGTCGGCCAGCCAGCGTGTGACGTCCAGCTCGTCCTGCTGGCGGCGCGCGAGGGCGGCCAGGTCGTCCGGGCGGGGCAGGACGGTGGGAACCCGGGCCACGACCGGCGAGGGAGCCAGGTGGACGACGACCGAGAAGACGTCGTGGAGCACCGTGGGCTCGGTGACGGTCAGGCCGAGCTCACGCCCGGCCGCGACGGCGGCCTCGACGGCGGCGGAGGTGCGGTCGGCACGCTGTTGTGGTGTCAGGAAGGTGGTCATGGATGCCTTGTTTCAGTCGATGAGCGATTCACCGGGTCAGCGTCTGCGTCCGGCGTGCCGTACCCGCGTCCGGTTCCAGGTCGCCCGCCAGGACGCGGAGCAGTGTCGTCTTGCCCGCGCCGTTCCCGCCCGTGATCAGCAGCCGTTGTCCGGGCTCGATCGCCAGGAGCCCGTCCAGACGCAGCCGCTCCCCGACCCGTACGCCGTCGAGCTCGGCGAGGGTGCCCTGGTCGAGGACGGTCCGGGTGCCGTACGACTTGGTGACGGACTTGACGGACAGTTGCGCCACAGCGGGCATGGAAGTTTGGGCGCTTTCCTGAGATATGAAAGAGTTTACGGGCAGCAGAAACGGCGGCATGGGCCATGCCCGGACTCAGACAAAGAAGAGAAAAGCCATAGACCCACGGTAGCAGGACGAACCGCACAATCCTGTACGGCACGCGCACGCCTGGCTACAGAGACCATCGGCGGTCATCTTCGGTCCCCATGAACTCTCATGCGGACGAACTGCAGCCAGTCGCCCGCGGTCTCGACGAATCCGTCGGGGTCGTCGCTCACCTGCCGCACTGACTCCACACCTTCCATGAACTGCGGGAAGGTCTCGAACTGAGTCCACTGGTCGTAGGTCGCACGGAGCGGGACGTTCACATTCAGTGCGTGCTCGATGGTACTCATGGCAACACCTTCTGCCCGCCGGACGCGGACGACAACCTCGGCCGGAGCCGGACACCGGCTGCTCACTCCCCGCGGCTCCGGCAGGGCTTCGTCCCCGACGTCCGGTCCAGGCGCTCGGCCAGGCTCTGCGGATCGGCGACGGTCACCGTCAGCGCCGGGTGGCGGATCAGGCCGGCCGGTTCGCCGCCCCGTACCGGACGCTGGAAGCTCAGGCAGAGCCCTTCGCTCACGTTCGTTCCGAACGTCAGCCCTCGATCGGCCGCCGAGATACGGACCCCGATCGCCTTGGCCGCCGAGTACGGCCCCGTGATGGCGGTCTTCTCGATATTGCTCAGTTCCGTCTCCACCTTCCAAGGCCCGAACCGCACCCGGACGAGGCCCCCGACGACGACCACTCCGCTGCTTTCCGGCGTGATGCCCAGCAGCCACAGCGGACGACGATAAAGGGCGTCAAAGGCGAATCCGAAGATTTCCGACTCCATTCTCCGGTAATTCCCGCCGGGCGGCGCCGTCTATCTGCTTATCCGGCTGTACGGCATCCCAATTTCCGGCAAAACTCGATGATGCCTTGGATGAGGTCGCGCCAGAGGGAATGACCTGAGGTGTTGAAGGGCCGGATGTGCCATGACATCTCACGACAAGCCGCCTGCGTCGTCCGAACAGAAGACGGGGCGAGCTCCAGAAGGAACGGTCGAGCGGGCGGCCGAGAAGGCCGACGAGACCGCCACGGAGGAGCAGCCGTTCGGCCGGCAAGGGCGGCCGTTCGATCGACGCTCGCCGTTCTATCTGGGAATGATGGCGGCGGCGGGGGCGGCGACCACCTACGGGGTGATCCTGCTGCTCGGCGCGGCCAAGGACGTGCTGGTGCTCATCGGGCTGGGCCTGTTCATCGCGATCGGGCTCGATCCGGCCGCCAACTGGCTGGTACGCCGGGGGCTGCCGCGCTGGGCGAGTGTGTCGATCATCGTCGCCGCGACGCTGGCACTGATCGCGGGGTTCCTCGCGCTGGCCATCCCGGTGATCGTCAGCCAGGTGGGGCAGTTCGTCCACGAGGTACCCGGCTATCTCCGGGAGGCCACGAACCAGAACACGCTCATCGGGCGCCTCAACACCCGGTTCGATCTGGCGCACGCCGTCCAGAAGCTGGGGACAGGAGAGAACGAGATCTCGCTGGTCGGCGGGCTCCTGGGCGCGGGCAAGGCGGTCGTGGGCGCAGCCGCCTCCACAGTGATCGTGCTGGTGCTGACCGTCTATCTTCTCGCCGACATGCCCCGGATCAAGGGCACCGCCTACCGCTGCCTACCCAACTCCCGGCGCCCCCGCGCGATCCTCATCGGCGACGACATCCTGAACAAGGTCGGCCGGTTCGTCCTCGGCAACCTCGTCACCTCTGCCATCGCCGGCGTTCTCACCTTCATCTGGCTGTTCCTCTTCGACGTCCCCTATGCGCTGCTTCTGTCGCTGTTCGTCGCGCTCATGGACCTGGTCCCCGTCGTGGGGTCCACCATCGGCGGCGTCGTGATCTCCCTGGTGGCCCTGTCGGTCTCGCTCCCGGTCGCGCTGGCCACCGCCGGCTTCGTCGTGGCATACCGGCTCTTCGAGGACTACGTCCTGGTCCCGCGCATCATGGGTACGGCCGTCAAGATCCCCGGAGTGGTCACCCTCATCGCCGTCACCATCGGTGCCACCCTGCTGGGCATCGTCGGCGCCCTGTTCGCCATCCCCATCGCAGCCGCCCTTCGCCTCATCCTCCAAGAGGTCACCTTCCCCCGCCTCGACAACTCTTGAGTCTCACGGGCACTGACTCGCGTGCCTGCAGGTTACGCGTGGGGCCTCTTGGGCGGCGGTGAGCCGGTGGCGGACAGCGGGGCGCCGTGGTCGGGCGGTCGCGGAACCTCTCCGCGCCAGCCGCCGGTCGCGCCGCCACGCTCCTCGATGAACTCCTTGAAGCGGTCCATGTCCCCGTGGACGCGCGTGCGGACGAGTTGCAGCCAGTCGCCGGCGGTCTCGACGAACCCCTCGGGGTCGTACTCCATCTGGAGCACGACCTGCGTCGTCGTGTCGTCGATGCGATGGAAGGTGACGACCCCGGCCTGGTGCGGCCGGCCGAGCGACCGCCAGGCGATGCGCTCGTCGGGGTGCTGGTCGGTGATCTCGGTGTCGAACTCCCGCCTGACCCCGGCGATCTCGGCGATCCAGTGGTTGCGGGTGTCGCTCACCTGCCTCACCGACTCCACACCTTCCATGAACTGCGGGAAGGTCTCGAACTGAGTCCACTGGTCGTAAGCCGCACGGAGCGGGACGTTCACGTTCACTGCGTGCTCGATGGTACTCATGCCCAGGCCCCTGCCCGTCCGGTGCGGACGTTAACATCAGCCCCGCCGCCGAGCCGGGCGCGTCAACGGGTTAGGACTCGGGCGAGCCATACCGGGCGCCGATGGATCGACAGAACGGCCGGCAGCGCCGATCAGGCCGAGCGCATTCTGACGAGCGGTTCGGCCCTGTTTCCGTCGGCGCCTCGGGGTCGACATCCGGGAGCACGGCTGGGCCGAGACCCCTGGGCACTGACGGCAGAGGCACCTAGGAGGGCGCAGCGCCGTGGCGAGCCGACGCCCTAAGGATCATGTACGGCGAGGGCGACGGGCCCTCTCCCGACGTCCACTGATCGGGGTGGTCGTGTGGCGCGATCACCCGAGCTACGGTGTGCCGTTGATCAGGGCCATCGCCAGGTAGGGGCTGAAGGTCCCGGCCGGTGTGTTCGGCGGCGCGATGCCGCACTGGCCGTCGGAGTCGCCCGGCACCTTGACCCAGAACAGGTACTCGGCACCGCTCGACTGCCTGACCGGCACGGTGCCGAGTCGGCGCTGTGGCGGGTTGCACCAGTTGTCGTCCGGAGTGGAGTCGCTGTAGGGGCCGTTGCCGTTGCGGCTGGTGTCGATCACGTATGTCTTCGTCCCGTGGACGGCCGCCAGCAGGTTCTTCACCTCGACGGCGTACGCGTCGGTGTGGGTGGTGAGATTGTAGTTGGAGACGTTCAGCGCGAAGCCCCGGGTGTTCGCGATGCCCGCCTTGCCCAGCCGGTCGACCAGGTCGTTCTTGTCGGTCACCCAGGTCGAGTTGCCCGCGTCGAGGTAGACCCAGGCGTTCGGTGCGTTGGTCTTCAGCACCTGCGTGGCGTCGAGCAGCATCCTGTACTGGTCCTCGGGGTTCTTGCCGACTCTGGCCACGCATGGGGCGGCGGCCACGGCGTCCGGTTCCAGGACGACGATCGCGTGCCGGGTGCCGATCGCCCTGGCGAACTCGGTGATCCACGCGTGGTACGCGGCCGCGTTGCCGGCGCCGCCGGTCGACTCGGTGGCGCACGCGTCCCGGTTGGGGATGTTGTAGGCGACCAGCATCGGCAGCCGGTCAGCCGCTTGGGCGTCGCCCACGTAGGTGTCGACGGCCGCGGTGAGGTCCCCGAACCAGCCGCCGAACCACTCGAAGATCGGCTTGGTGGCGATACTGCTCTCGATCGCCTGAGCACGGGCCGGATCGGTGGTCCTGTTGGCCGCGACCCACCTGGCCGGGTTGGAGCCGCCGGAGACGTGCAGCGCTGTCGGGCGGGTCGTCTGGGTCTCCAGCAGCGAGACGTTGTCGAACCACACCGACGGGGTGAGGGTCTGCTGGCCGATCTGGAAGGTCACCTCCACGGTCAGGTCGGAGGTGTCGACCGGGGCGAGCGCCGTGAAACCGAAGGTGTGGCGCTTACCGGCGGTGGTGAGCGCGACCGGCTGGTTGAGCGACTGCGCCTGGCCTGGGGTCTTGAGGTACTGGACGGTGGCCGTAGCCGTGAACGCCTGCGAGGCTTGGGCGTCGAAGGAGAGCGTGTAACTCTTGCCCGGTCTGAGGGTGGCGGTGGTGTTCGCCGCCGTCATCGCCTTCCACGGCTGGTCCACCATGGTCCTGGCCCGCACCTTCATCCGGCCCGCGTCCGCGGTCACCTCCGCCTGGTCGATCTGCTTCCAACCGGAGACGCCGCCGGAGAACGTACCGTTGGCGACCAACTGGGTGGCCGCCGACGCGGGGTGGGGAACGGACAGGACGCCTGCGGCTAACGCGACCACGAATCCAACAGCGAGAGATCGCACGACAGCACCCTTCTCATGGTGTTGCGAAGGCACAGGAGATCGCGGCCCCTCTGCCATCGCTGTTCGAGACACTCGACAGCGCCATCGTCTCCGATCAGCACGAGATCGTGATACCCGGTCAGCCGTTGACGAACGTGCCGCCGGCAGCGGCACGTTCGTCAGGACGGGCCTATTGCAGCCTTCCCGGGATGGGCTTGAGGGTGTAGTTGCCCCAGACATAGGCATCCATCTGGTGCTGGTCACCGGACAGGTTGAAGACCCGGTCGATTTTGCCTTCGCGATTGAAGTGCCAGACCAGGGCCCACATGGTGTCGACCTTGCCGTTGCCCTTGGTGGTCCAGCCCCGGTGGATGTCGACCACGTAGTCGGCGTTGGCTTCGAGGAACATCGGCTCGGCCTGGAAACCGCCCTTGCCGAGCTGGGTGAAGAAGGCGACGACCTCGTCCACTCCACGCTTGGTGCCCGACAACGGGTGGTGCCCGGGAATGGTCCACTGGACGTCCTCGGTGAGTACGGCCCTGATGCCGTCCATATCGCCGGCGGCGTAGGCGGTGAAGAACCTGTTCACCGCCTTGATCTTGGCGGCCTTGCTCAACGGACGCTCGCTGACGGCCGCGACGGGGGTCATGGCCACGGGTGCGCTACCCGTCCTTCCGGCGTTCTGCCCGCAGGCGGCGACCAGAAAGGCGAATGCCAGCAGGCAGGGGGCGATGCGGTACTTCATGACAGCCTTCCCGAGACGGGCTTGAAGGGGTGGTGTCCGGAAACGGTGAGCCGGGGCCAGGTGCCGTCGGCGTAGGCGAGGAAGTACATGCTTGCCACAGTGATTTCCTTCTTTCCAAGTTCTGCGAGGCAAAGGAATGCGACGGCCACCCGGCGCGGCGGCGCCCTCGGAGAGGATCCGGTGGCCACCGGCGCGTGACCGAGGGCACCCCGCGCGTACAGGTGGGGCAGGCAGGCCCGGCCGCCGTACCGGCCGAAGGGGATCTGACCGACCGTGGGCCGGCCGCGCGGGCTCAGATACCGGTGACGGGCCTCGACCAGCAGGAACGCGCCGAGCCGCAGCGCCGGTCCGATCGGAGAGCCGAGCATGGGCAGGCCGGGCCAGCCCGCTTCCGCGCAGGCCAGGACGGCGCCGCCGACGAACACCGGGATCAGCGTGGCCCAGCGCCAGTCGAGCCCGGTGACGACGGTCCCGCCCTGGACGGTGCCGGTGACGAGTCCGAACCACAGCAGCGCGCCGGTGACGCCCGGCGCCTCGGTGCGCCGCTGCCTTTCAGGGAACGAGGTGGTCATCTGCGCGACGGCGTCGCGCCGTACCGCACGATCAACGTCTGCGAACCCAGGAGGCAAGCCTGGGCTCGACCGGAAGTGCGAATGTCATTGGGCTGCCTTTCGGACAGTGAGAAACCCGATTTCGGGGCACCTCCACGATCGGGCCGGCGGCCATCGTCGAGCAATTCCGATCTGTGTAAGGAGCCATTCGCCTGACTCATAGGCACAGGTCCACACGTCGTGGTTCCGAGTCAGTCTTCGCCGTTCTCACGCGGCGGAGTGGTCAGGGAATGTCGGGAACCGTACCGAGTTGTAGGGTGCCGTCGGGCAGGCCGGCGGTGGAGATGCTGAGGACGCTGCCGTTGCCGTCCACAGGTTGCGGTCCTGACCATGTTCCGGAGGCGCTGCGGACGCGGTACCAAACGCCGCTGCCAGGAACGATCATGTTCAGGTGCAGTGTGCCGTCGGGCAGCGCCGCTGTGGACAGGCCGGTGACGTCGCCGTTGGCGTCGACTTTCACCGCCGAGGACCACGTGCCGCCGGTGCTGCGGACGCGATGCCAGGTCCCGCTGCCGGGAAGCAGCGTCATGACGTTCAGCGTCCCGTTCGGCAGCCCCGCCGAGGACACATCCGTCACGGCGCCGTTGGCGTCGAACTTGGACGCCGAGGACCACGAACCACCGGTGCTGCGACTCCGATTCCACACACCACTACCGGGAAGCAACGTCTGCACATGCAGGACACCGTTGGGCAACCCCGCCGCAGACACTCCCGTCACCGCACCGTTGGCGTCGATGATCGTAGAGGTCGACCAGGCTCCGGACGGGTCGCGGAAGCGATACCACACGCCGCTGCCCGGGACCACGGTGAACACGTGCACCGAGCCGTCCGGCAGCGCGGCGGAGGCGATCTCGGAGTTCAACGGGTTGTCGTCGATCTCAAGGGCGGCCCCGTCCCAGACGCCTGCGGCGCTGCGGGTGCGGTTCCAGACGGTACCGCGCGCCGGACGGTCGACCACGCTGTAGTACGGGCTCCACACCCGGGCCTTGTAGATGACGGCCCCGGTACGGGTGCGGCTCGTGTCCGGCCCGTAGAAGTCGACGGTGTCGGTGCACCACACGTTCGCCTCGCACCCGCCGGGCGGTGTCTTCTCGAAGTCCGGCCGGGTCTCCACGATCTGTCCCGACGGCTGGTTGCCGATCGACTTCACAAAGGTACGATCGGCTCCGCCGGCGCCGGGAGGGGAGAACTCCATGGACTGCTTGTCGAAGAGCCAGACCTGCTCGCTGGAGGTGACCCACAGCAGGTTCGCGTCATATGCGTAGCCGTAGACGTCGTGGCCCTCAGGGCTGGGGAGGACGGCGCGCCGGCTGATGTCCTCGCGCAGGGTCGGGGCGGCCGGGGTGCCGCCGACCAGGAGCGCGGTGAGGATATGGTCCATGGTGTTCGGGTCCTGCCCGGTGACCCACAGCCGCATGGTCGAGGTGTCCCACAGCGTCGCGTGTGCCTGGACGAGCTTGTACTCGGCGAACGCGGAGGCGTTCGGCCCTTGGGAGGACGCGTACACCCTGACCCATCCGCCATCGCTCGCGGCCACCGCGACGTTGCCGTTGGGCAGCAGTTCGGCCGAGTGCAGGTTGCCGGGGATCACCTTCGCCCACTGGCGGTTGCCGCCGGGATAGGACGCGATCGCGGCCAGTCCCCTGTCGGTGGTCACGGTGAAGCTCTGGGAACCGTCCGGCCTCTCGCGCAGCTTGTGGTCGGAGTACTCAACACCTGCGGCGACTTCGGCGCTAGAGAAGCCGCGCGCCCGCGTCGCCTGCCAGCGCCATTGGATCGCGGCGTCGGCGTCCCAATCGGGCGCGGCCGGGTCGAAGGCGAGCAGCTGCTTGCTCGTATCGTCACCCACCGTGACCCAGTAGTCGCTCGGGTCCGCGGCAGCAGCGCTCTGTACGACCGCGACCGCCCCGAGCATGGTCAGCGCTGCCGCGAGCTTTGTGGCTTTCATGTCGGACTCCTGGGTGACAAAGCGGCGCTCCGCGACCGTACTCGCCGTACCGGACACCATCACTGACCTGGTACGGATCATCGACCCAAACGTACAACCGCAAGATCGGCGAAGCCCTCATCGACACATCTCGGCACCCGCGGAAGGCGGCTCAGCGCACGCGGCCGGTGAGCAGGGACGCCCAGATCTCCCATGCCTCCCGAGGGGGTCCCCACGCGGTTTCGCAGATCATCGGCACCGGCTCCGCCTGCACCGTACGTCGGATGAAGGCCCGGCCACCCGACGCGCACAGCTCGTACACCGTCGCCAGGCACGGACACGTCCAGGCGACCACCCGCACCCGACGCCGCCCAGAACACCTCAGGTGCCACTGCAAACGCCCGCAATCCCGGCGCATGGCCGCCACGTGCGGGCTCAAGCACTCGCCAAGGACGTCGTTCATGATCCCGTCCTCACGGCCGGGGACAGCGGCGCGAGCCGTACGGGATCGGGAGTGCCACGGAACTCGAACCAGACCGCCTTGCCCTCGCGCTCGGGCAGCAGATGCGCACCCCAGCCATCGGCCAGGGCCGCCACGATCGCCAGGCCGCGACCGCCCTCGGCGTGGATACCCGCCTCAGCCAGGACGGGCAAGGCGGACGACCGGTCGGTGACCCGTCCTGCGGCGAACCCGGAGACCACCCGCATCCGCAACCCGATCGGCGGCAGCCCGTGGACGACCGCGTTCGTGACGAGTTCGCAGACCACGAGTACCGCCTGCTCCACCAGGTCGTCCGGCCATCCACGATCGACCAGCACCTCGCGGACGGCGCGGCGCGCGCTCCCGGCGGCCTCGGGCGCCTGCGGCAACGCCAGGTTCAGAACGCCCGCCCTCACCCGGAGACCCCGCGCAAGACGTGGGTGATGGCCCACACGACTTCCTCGACGTGCGCCGCCTCGATGACCTGCCCCTGCGGCCAGTGGTAACGACCGTCCCGGCTGCCGACGTCGACGTTGAGTCCGCCGTCGTCGGGGTTGCGGACGCGCAGCACGACGCCCACGATGTCGGCGGGCCAGCCGCGCTCGGAGAGAGCGGCGCGCAACTGTTCCAGGTGTTTTCTGGGCCCTACAGCCGTGTCGATCTCCATAGCTAACAGAGCGTAAGGAGATCAACACGCTGCGATTCCGCCTGGGCGGAATCCTAAGGAAGTCAGTGTGGGATTCCCATCCTGGCTGCCAGGCCGCGAAGCTCCCGCCCAGAGGCGGCGACCTTGGAACGCTGAATCATCACGGCCACGGCCTCTCGCACCTGGGGGCTGTTGCGGATGCGCTGAGGCGCCACGCCCTCGGCCCGCAGCATCCAACCCAGAGCCCCCTTCGCGGTCTTCTGCTCCCGCGCGAGCCCTCGTCCTACGTCGGCGAGAAAGGTCGCGCGACGCGATGGCCGACCCAGCAGCAGGCTTTCGTCCACAATGCGCGCCTTCTCCAGCACGGCACCACCGCTCTCGCCAGACTCGACAGCGAGAGCGACCCCCCAAGCACCGACGTTGGTGATCGAGAAGGCCGACCAGTTACGGCAGGGGTCGTCATCGATGTAGTTGGCCAGATCTCGCGCCTCAGCCAGACCGTCACGAGCGTCGTCGAGTCGGTAGGCGACGGCTGCAGCCAGCGCCGAAGTCAGAATCAGCATGCCGAGCACCGCAGTTCCTTCGGCGCTGCGGACGTGTGGTTGCAGCGTGTCCGCGGCTCGCCGTGCCGCTGTCAGCTTCCGATCCCATCCCGCTTCTCTGGGCATCGTCTGGATACGGCAATAGGCGGCCTTGCCAAGAGCCACCGGGTCACCGAGCAGGCGAGCGGCCTCCTCGGCTCGCGTCGCCGCCTGATGAGCGAGATCGCCGTATCCCAGGTCCTTCATTCTGAAGGTCGCATACATGCACGCCTCGACGAGAGCCGTCAGCGAATCCCGCTGGGCGGCTTCATTCTGAGGTCGAGCCGCATGGAAGTGAAGCTCGTCGATGATCCCGGGCAGGCGGCTGCCAAGCGTCACGTAGTCGCACCTGGCGAACACGTCTTCGAGCTGCTTCACCTCGGCGGTGAGGATCCCGACCTCCCGCGCCCGATCGGTGGCGGGTTCGGTAAGTGTGTTGGTCTGCAGGGCGATCCGCATCTGCGGAACTGTGGAGTGCGGACCGGCTTGTACGGGATCCTGGGTCAGGTGCGGTCCGCCGACCAGGTCCGCTTCCGACACCCGGAGCGCCGTCGACAGGCTTGCGACGTAAGAGCGTCGGTCGAGGGCCTTGAGCCCGCGCTCTATGTCGGACAGGTGAGTCTTGCTCATTCCCGCCATGCCCGCGAGCTCTACCAGAGTCAGACCCCGCCACTTACGGAGAGTCCTGAGCCGATTTCCGATGACAGTCGCGTCGTGCATGAGCCCTGCACCTCCTGGAACGTCGACGGTTTCAGGCTACGGCGCCGGGCTGTTGGCTGTCACCGTTACGGCTGATCGGCGAGCAGGGCGTTCGCCGTCGCGACGGCGACGGCCGTCGCCAGGGTGGGGAGTCTGGCCGGGTCCTCCAGCAGCAGGAAGAGCCAGGCGAAGATCGGCCCGAGGAGCAGGGCGTGGGTCACCGCCGCGTCCGGGCGGTGGGCGAGTTCTCCCCTTGCGACGGCCCGGTCCAGGACCTCGCTCACGCAGGCGCGCTCGGCTCCGACGAACGTGCTCACGAACCGGGCCGCCAGTGCCGGGTCGGCGTGGACGTCGGCCAGCAGTCCGGGAACCAGCCCGGCGGGCGGACCGGACAGGCTGGCGACGATCTCGCGGGTCAGCGCGGCGAGGTCGGCGCGGAGGGAGCCCGCGTCCGGCGTACCGCTGAGTTCGAGGTCGTGGACCAGCGCGGCGAAGATCATCTCCTGCTTGGTGCTGTGGCGGCGGTAGATGGCCGCCTTGCCGACACCCGCTCTGGCCGCCACCGCATCCACCGTGACCTGCGCGTATCCGAGTTCGGCCAGCAGTTCGCGGGCCGCCGTCGCGATGGCCGCGTCCACCCTGCCGTCGCGGGGCCGGCCTCCTCGTGTCATCACGGGGCCATCATACGGAACTCTTGGTCTCGTATTTTGTGACGCAATCGACATTGCATCACCGGAGACCCAGGCGTCATATTCGAGACTATGAGTTCCGGAACTAGTGTTACCGTAAAACGCGCAGGGTGGATCCTCCTCGCCCTGGCCGGCGTCCACCTGGCCCTCCTCGCCCTGGCCACCGCCACCCACCTGCCCGGCTGGATCGGCGGGCAGCTCTGGGTCACCCCGCAGGGGTTGTCCGACTTCGCCGAACTCTCCCCCTCCGCCGGAGCGTTCTGGGCGTTCTGGGGGAGCTTCGCCGTCCCCCTCGGACTGCTCGGTGCCATGGTGATCAGGAGCGCCCGGGAGGGACGGACGCCCCCGGCGTACGTCGGGATCGGCCTGATCGTGTGGGCGGCCGTCGGGGCGCTGATCTTCGAGCCGTCGCCGTTCGTCCTCGGCGCGATCCCCGGCGCGATGCTGGTGGTCGCCGCCCGCTCCCGTCAGGCGGTGGCCGCGTGAAGACCCTGATCCAGAACGTTCGCCTGTTCGACGGCGAGCGGGTCCACCCGGGCGTGTCCGTCATCCTGGACGACGACCTGATCGCCGAGGTCAACCCGAACCCGGCTCTGACCGTCACCGGCGCGCACCTCGTCGACGGCACCGGCCGCACGCTCCTGCCGGGCCTCATCGACGCCCACACCCATGCCGTCCCCGGAAGTCTCACCCAGGTGGCGCGCTTCGGGGTGACCACCGAACTCGACATGTTCTCCGTACCGTCGACGCTCCCCCTGACGCGAGCCGAGGCGGAGCGGCAGGGCGCGGCGGACCTGCGCAGCTCAAGAGTGGGGGCGACGGCTCCGGGAGGGCACCCGGCGCAGTTCATGGGCGAGGTTCTCGGCGCTTCCCCACCGTCGCGGGACCCTGGGACGCGGCGAACTTCGTCCGCGAGCGGGTCGCCGAAGGCGCCGACTACCTCAAAATCATCATCGAGGACGGCTCCGGCCTGGGGGCCGCACTGCCGTCACTGGACGCGGCCACCGTACGGGCGCTGGTGGAGGCGGCGCACGCGGCGGGACTGCTCGCGCTCGCCCACGTGACCACCCAGGGCGCAGCCGAGCTCGCGGTCGAGGCCGGGGTGGACGGACTCACCCACATGTTCATGGGCGGCGAGGGCCTGCGCCCGCTCGCGGAGCGAATGGCGGCGGCCGACGTCTTCGTGATCTCGACACTCGCGTTGTACGCCGCGCTGAGCGGCTGGCCGCCGCCCGCATCCCTCGACGGACGGATCGCGACCAGGCTGAACGCGCCGACACGCGCGGCCCTCGGTCGTCCACCTGCCGGATTCCCCGAGCTTCCCGGCGCGGGTACGGCGGCGCTCGCGACCGCCGAGGTGCTCCACCTGGCGGGTGTGACGCTCCTCGCGGGCACCGACGCCAACGACGGACCCGGTCGCCCGTTCCCCACCGTCCACGGCGCCGGCCTCCACCTGGAGTTGGAGCGCCTGACCAGTGCCGGACTGACCCCGGCCGAGGCACTGTCGGCCGCCACCAGCGTGCCCGCCGCCCGATTCGGCCTGCGCGACAGGGGGCTGGTCCGGGCAGGCCACCGAGCCGACCTCCTGCTCGCCGAGGGCAACCCCACCACCGACATCACCGCCACCCGATCGATCACCGCCGTGTGGCAGCAGGGCGTGCGCATCGTCTGAGGTAACGCTCCTGCCGAGCGATGTTCGGCGTCGAAAATTCTGAACGTACCTCCCGGGAGCTCACTTACCGGCGATGACCCGGCGGGCGGCGGAGAGCTGCATTTCCTTGACTGCCTTCAACGCCCTGAACTTGTCGGGGTGGGCGGTGATGATGTCGTTCTGGATACGGTTCTCGGCCGCCGCCCAGATGGCTACCAGACCGGACCTCTCTTTGCACCTCAGGTCGGTCTGGGCCGTACGGATCTCCTTCTCGGAGAGCTCCTTCGTCCCCCAGCGCGCGTCAGTGATCGCGGCAAGTGGATCCGGGTAGCGAAAACCCTCTCCCGCCATACACGTACTCCAGGATCGAAATGCCTGGACGACCTTCTTGTCGCGTTTGGAGGCGTCAAATGACGCAAAGATCGTCCGGCTGAAGAACCCGGCGTCCGCCTTCGGTGCTCCGTCCGCCAGCTTGTCACGCGCCTGGTCGAGGCACCTCTTTGCGGCCTTCTTCACCTCAGGCGGAGCGGCGGTGATCCGCGCCGCGAGGTCGTTCGTCTTGCGCGCCAGCACGGCGGGGCGGTCGGGAGGGGGGCGATAGCCGTAAACGTCGACTATTCGCG
Organism: Nonomuraea longicatena; assembly: GCF_039525605.1. Lineage (NCBI taxonomy): Bacteria > Bacillati > Actinomycetota > Actinomycetes > Streptosporangiales > Streptosporangiaceae > Nonomuraea > Nonomuraea longicatena. The sequence goes on from NZ_BAAAHQ010000021.1 coordinate 61,153, forward strand.
GTTCTATGACACCGTAACGGCGGCGATTCGGTGGGGCGCTCTCATTCGCAGGCGGCCCCGGGAGAGCCTGCCAGGTCAGGCCGCGACCCTGCATGCAGTCGCGGATGAGAAGGTCTTCGGCGACCTCCAACGTCATGATCTCGGCCGGGCTGAAGTTGTAGGCGTCGAAGGGGACCATCAGTCGCCGGGCTTCCTCACCGGGCTCCGGTACGGCGAGCTGCACCGGAGCGGCCGGCGGAGTGCGCTCCTGCGGCACCGAGCAGGCCGAGGCCGCTCCGGCGAGAAGCGTCAGCGTAAGGGCTGTGCCCCATCGCCGGAGCGGCATGTTCATCTCCTACGCTCGGATGAGTGGTGGCGCAGCGGGCACATCAGCTGGCCAGCGAGCTGGCCTTGTTGTCGAAGCCGTTGTCCGTGAGGTCCTTGTCCTGGGAGTTGGCCCGGGCGGTGTAACCAGGCGACCCGGAGCAGTTCAGGGCGTCGTACAGCCACACGGACCGGTCGTACTCGTTCTTCTGGGAACTCGCCCAATTCCGGTAGGCCGACGGGATGTTTCCGCAACGACCGGCGGGCGGGAGGGTGATCGTGATCTTGCCGCCGGTGAATTCGTCGTGCTCGTACAGACAGAACTTGTCGGTACACCTGTCCCTCAAGGGGTCGATCACGTCGAGGCGCTCGTACGCGACTTCCTCGACAGGTAGGGCCGGAGAGGTGCTGGCGGCCTGAGCAGCAGAACCCAGCCCGGCGAACCCCATGACGCCGAGCGACAGCGAGCCGACGGCAAGAGCAATTTTGCGCATCACGACTATTCCCTTTCTCTGCGTTATGCGGACAAGAGCTCAGGCGGGTATTCCGTCGCCTGGAACGGATGTGACGTCACAATTATCTATTCCGGAACATATTTCCCCGCCCGAAAGCTCTCATCGGAACTCTATGGGCACCGACAAGCGTAAATAAATCCAGTGGCAGCAGACTGCCACACACCGGTCCAAGCTGCCATATCTGAAATAAACGCCATTGGCACCAAGCTGCCAGTGTGCGGTCCAAGTTGCCATATCCTGAATGCAGTTCATCGCCAAAAGGATGGGGTTGATCACAAGAAACAGCGAACATCGAGCGCATTTCGTGAATATGAAGCGAACGCCACCGACTGCATCCAGTCGCTCACTTGTCAGATGTATTGAATCAAAGTCATCAGACAACTGCCGTTTTCCACTGGCACAGCGGCGGAGTCGCGCACCGATCGAGTCCGGGACCGCCCTCCGAGCTGAACCACAACACGACCGGACGGTCTTCGATTGAGCGCGCGAAGAAGTTCCGGCCCAACTCATCCCGCCGTGCGGAAGCGCTCGTGGCGTTCCTCGATGAGTTCCGACCCCGGCTGGTCCGCCCGGCGGCGCGGCACCACATGCATCTGACAGCATCCAGGAATGCGGTTGAACATTTGGGTGGACGGCTGGCAGATGGACTGCTGCGGGGAACCGTTCCAAGTTGGCTCACACGTGACGTTGAAGCTCAGAAGGGCCGAAACTGAATCGCCCCAAGTTCGTTAGAGACTTCAGGTGATGGCTGTGAGCTGGGGTTTCGTGATTGACAGAAAGTAGTGGGTCTCGTATTCGACTGGTGGGACGTGGCCGATCTCACCGTGGAGGCGTCGGCGGTTGCACCGCTCGACCCACTCGGCGGTGGCGAGCTCGACGTGAGAGAGGATCTCCCAGGAGCCTCGCCGCTTGATCACTTCGGTCTTGAACAGGCCGATCGTCGACTCCGTCAACGCGTTGTCATAGGCATCGCCGACCCGACCGGATAGAGGCGGCGATCTCGGCCTTCTCGAGGTGTTCGGCCAGTTTGAAACCGGTGTAGCGCGAGCCGGCGTCCGAGTGATGAACGAGTTCGCCGCGTTGGTGGGGCGGCCGTCGCGGTCACGCTGCCACAGCCCCATCTCCAGGGCGCCCAGGACGGCTGGGCCAGCTTGCCGGTCGAGCCCGCCCAGCCGACGATCCGGCGGGAGAAAGACATCGACCACGAACGCGACGTAGACGACCCCGCCCAGGCGGCGACGTGAGTGAAGTCCGCGCCCCGGGCAGCAGTTGGGCGCGGAGGCGACGAAGTCCCGGTCGACCAGGTCCGGCGCCCGCGCCGACGACGGGTCGGTGATCGTGGTGACGACCCTCCTACCGCAGACCGCGCCGCCGATCCGAGATCGCCAATCAAGCGCTCGACCGTGCAGCGGGCGACCCGGTGCCCTTGGCGGTGGAGTTCCCCGTCTGGATCCGGCCGTGGGACGGGCGACTCACACAACGCGCCTCTTCCGCCAGGGTGCGTCAGATCGCTGCGAGATAGCCATACACGGCCCCGGCAAGCGCCGTCCCGAGGCCGACGGGCACGGCGTTGCCGATCTGCCGGGCGATCTCGGTCTTGGACCCGCACCAGAGATAGTCCTCGGGGAATCCCTGGAGGAGCGCGGCTTCCATATGCGTGATCGGCCGGTGGGCGGTCGGATGGAGGTATCGCCCCTTCTCCGGTTTGAAGAACTCCGTTCGGATGGTCACCGAGGGTCTGTCCGGAAACATCCGTCCCATGACGTCGCCCGATCCGCTCTGGTGTCGCAGCCAGCTCTTCGTGGTCAAGTGAGGATGCTTCGCGAGATCGTGTCTGTTGCCTCCCGGTGGGATGGCTTCATATCTCGCCATCGACATATCCGTCGGCTTCCGGCCGATGTGCAACTCCCGAGTCCGGAACGCCCCGGGCATCGACCTGCTCAACAGTTCGATGTCTCGACCTTCCGGCAGTTGGGTCGTGACGGTCTCGCCTGGTGTGTTGTCGAAGACAACGGCGGCTGGAACCCAAGGCCGCAAGCCGTCATCGAGCTCGACTTCCTCCTGACCCGCTGCCCCCGTCGCCCGACGGTGGGTCGGCTCCGGGTGGGCAAGCGGAACCCGGTCCGGATGAGAAGCCACCAAGTCGCGATGGGTCGCCAACACGATGACCCTCCGCCGAGCCTGTGGAACACCGTAGTCAGCCGCGTTCAATATCAGGTGTTTCAGCGTGTAGTCGGCGAGTTCACCTCCCCGCTCAGCCGATTGCCGGAGAAGTGTGAACTGCGGAGAGCGGAGAAACCGATCCACATTCTCTATGATGAAGATCTTGGGGCGAAGTGCCTCCACGACCTTCACATACTGGCGCCACAAGGTGTTTCTGGGGTCGTCCGGATCTCCTTTCCCTAACCCCGAGAATCCCTGGCAGGGCGGCCCACCGAGAATCACGTCGACATCGGACGCTCGCGAATCCGGACTCCAGTCCTCGATGCGACAGGCGTGAGTATATTCCACGCCGAAGTTGGCAGCATAAGTGGTAGCCGCTGCGATATCGGACTCTACCGCTCCAACGCTGCGAAACGGCGAAGCATCACCATCAGCAGGACGAAAGTCGTGAAACCCCTTGGTAAGCCCACCGCACCCCGCGAAGAGATCCACGATGTCTACGGTACTCATGGTGCGGCTGGTCATGTGCCCCTACCTTAGCCGGCACACAACGATCTCACTATAGGTAAGCTGACGGAAATCAAGCGAAAGCAGCGGCCAGACTTCGTCCTACCGCCTCCGCGACAGGTGGAGGCAGCGCCTGAGCCACCTGACGATAGGCGGGTGTCTTACGTCCGGAGATCCACCAGTCGTCGGGCAGGGCTTGAAGACGTTTCACCTGATCGACGGTCAACTTCGGCAGCCCCTCACGGCCCAGTTCGGGAGCGAGCACGAACTCGGAACCCGGCACCTGATCGCCGAGTCCGCTGCCGTCGACGCCGAGAGTCAACCAGGCGCGCTTGGTCCCCGTCGGCCCCAGGTCCGCGCCACCGTGCCTCTTCGAACCACCGACGATAGTGGGCGCGACCTGATCTGCCGAAAGTGCCCATGACTCCGCGTCGGGCCAGCCTCTGCTCCCCATGGAGACACGCAGGACCTCGCCGACAGTGGGAGCACTCCGCCCGCCCACCGGCCAGACGAATCGATCGAAATCCGAGGGAAGCAGAGCGACGATGATCCCACTGCGCCGCGTTTGCGGCACCCCGAAGTCGCGCGCGTCGAGTACCCGGTAGTCCCATCGATATCCCATGTGCGAGAGTTCCTCCCCGACGAAGGAGCGTGCGTCCGCGAATCGCGGATTGGTCAGCAGGTTGGGAGTGCTCTCCAGCATGATCGCCCGAGGTCGGACGTCCATGGCCAGGAAGATCGCGGCACGAAGGAGATCCCGATCATCCGCCGCGCCACGCTGCCGACCGGCGACGGCGAACGGCGCCGACGGGAGCCCGCCGGAGAGCAGATCGACGTCCGCGACGCCCGAATGCTCGGTTCCGACGAAATCCTTGAGGTCGGCCCGGAGAATCCGCCAGTGCGGCCGGTTCGTCGACAACGTCCCACAGGCGTGCGGGTCGTCGTCGAGCAGCAGGACCGGGTCGAAACCCGCCGCTTCCAAGCCCAACGCCTGACCACCCGCTCCCGCACAGATCTCAAGACTGCTGAACCGCGGACTCATCGGATACCCCCACAACGCTTTCCACCGACATGAGCGAGGTCAGGTGATCGAGAAATCGAACACTTCACCCAACGAAAACGGCCTATTCAAACTGGCTTTCCATCGTCGTGGAAGCTGTCCGCATACTTCTCGACACTTGTCACTCCACTGTGGTAGTCGGTTCCGAAAGGGTCTGGCGGCGGGTGGAGGGATGACGTGCGGAGCGGGGCAGCACTGAACGACCGTTACGTGCTGGAGAACCGGATAGGCGCCGGCGGCATGGGAGAAGTCTGGCGAGCTCTCGACCAGCGACTCGATCGACGCGTCGCGGTCAAAGTCGTCCTCGGGCATCACGCGAGCGAGGTACGTAAAGTCGAAAGGCTCAAATCCGAAGCCAAGATCGTCGCGCCGCTCCAGCATCCTGGCATCGTCGTCGTGTTCGACGCCGGAGAACACGACGGGCGCCTCTACATCGTGATGGAGTTGCTGGAAGGCCAGGACCTGTCCAAGATCGTGACCGCCCATCGAGGCGGCATGCCGATCGATCGGGTCACCCGCATCACAGGGCGTATGGCGGAGGCGCTCGCCGCCGCGCACGCCGGGAACGTCATACATCGCGACATCAAACCGGCGAACGTGATGGTCTCGGGCATGGACCGGGTCAAGATATGCGACTTCGGTGTCGCGAGGATCATCCGTTCCGGTTGCGAGCAGGCCACCTCCGGAATCGGCACCCCTGCCTACATGGCACCGGAGCAGTTCGGCGGCCGTGTCGACGCGCGCGTCGACCTGTACTCGCTGGGGTGCGTGGCTTATGAGATGGCGGTCGGGGAGCGCCCCTTCCTCGGCACCGACGTCGAACTCATGTACCAGCACACGACCCAGATGCCGAAGCCGCCTTGTTCCCTTCGGAAGGAGGTGCCCTCGGCGTTGGAGGACCTGATCCTGGAGCTGATGGCGAAGGACCCTGCGGATCGCCCTCAGCGTGCGGAGGACGTCGTCGCCCGCTTGCGTTCCATCCGCAGTCCGGTGCCGACGCTCGATCGCACCCCGGTGAAGGCGATACGATCCGTCCGCGCGGAGTCCTCCGGCTCGTTCGAGAAGGTCGCACGAAGCCGGTTCGAGTCCGAACCTCTGCGTTTCCCTCTCGGACGCGACGAGGCCGGCACTCCCGTGACGATCGATCTGGAAGAGTCCGTTCACCTGCTCATCGGCGGCTCCTCCGGATCCGGTTACACCGATCCAGTGCAGACGATCGTCGCAGCCGCCGTCGCCCGCACCACCGACTTGCGCCTCGCCATCCTCGACTCGCACGCGGAGAGGCTCACGCGCTTCGCCGATGCCGCTCACGTCTTGCCACTCGCGATGGACAATGTTCTGCCCTGGGCCGCCGACGAGCTCGACCGGCGGTATCGGGATCTCCGCAGAGCCCAGTGCCGGACCGTGGATCGATTCAACAGCGCGGTACGCCAAGGGCTCGTCGAGGCCCCCGAGGGCCGTCTCGGCGACGCGAGTGATCCACATCCTCCCGTGATCGTCGTGGTCGACGAGTTGGCCGACCTGCTCCGGGCCGTCCCCTCTTCCGCCGAGACGCTCAGGAAGATCGCGAGAGTCGGCCGAGCCGCGGCCCTGCACCTCGTCCTCAGGACGTCGCGGCCGAACGAGCAGGTGGCGAGGTCCGCCATCACGTGCTACCTCCCGGCCAGACTCGGACTCGCCATGCCCACGCCCGAGATGAGTCGCCGGATTCTCGATCAGGAAGGTGCAGAGTCTCTCCGCCTCGGCGAGGCGCTCTACCGCGCCGGCGGCGACGCTCCCGTCCGGTTTCTGCGTCTCGTCGCAGAGCCCGACCAGGCGAAACCGACGATGGAGACTCGCTGAAACTCAACCGAGGAACGGGCTCGGCTCGCCATGCCAGGAGAGTACGAGTCTCTCTCGGGCACGGGTACACGCCACGAAGAGAAGGCATCGTTCCCTCCGCAGGTCGTTCCAATGGGTCGCTGAATCCTCGGCCAACGGCGTGATCGCGGCCGTCGCGGGCAGGGCGTGCGAACTCACGCCGATCACCGCGACGCACCGGAACTCCAGTCCCTTCATTCGATGCATGGTCATCGTCGGCACCTGTCCGGTGGAGACCGAGCGTTCTCTGCTCACGTGCTCGGCCGCGATGCCCACCCTGGCCAACGCGGTGACCGCCTCTTGGGCCAGCGGCGCCGACCGAGCCGCGATCCCGATCTCCTCCGGAAGCACGCCTGCTTCGAGCCAGTCCTCGACGGTCCTCGCGAGTCGTTCCAGTTCGGCGGTCTTGGTCGAGGCACCGAACAGTTCCGGTCTTGACCCGTGGACCTCAGATCGGCATCCGGTCAGCGACACCAGGTCTCCCGTGAGACTCTCGATCTTCTCGCCCGAGAGCATGCCGCAGCTCCAGTTGAGGATCTCAGCGGTGGTGCGATAGTTGATCGTCAGATTCGTCGATCTACCCGCCACCTGTATGCCCAGGGCGCCCAGCGAGACTCGATTGTCATAGATCCGCTGATGGACGTCGCCCGCGATGAAGAGGTCGTTCGGCCCCCGCGCGACGGCGGCGCGCAGGACCCTCCATCTGACAGGGTGCAGGTCCTGCGCCTCGTCCACGATCACGTGGTCGTAGGGCTTGGTCGCGTTCCCCTCCAGGAGGCGGGCCGCGCTGCGGCAGACGGTCTCGAAGGTGTGCAGGTCGCCTTCGACGAGATGCTCTTCGAACTCGGCCAGGATCCGCCAGACCTGGGCCCGCTGCACCGGCCCGAGACGACGCCCCCGACCCGACCTTTTGGCCGTCAGGTACCCGTCAAGATCGGCGAGATCCTGCGCCAGTGCCACCTGTCGCCACTCCTCCGCGACGAACGACTCGCTGAAGTCGGAGGATCTACGACGCAGGATCTGCCGCCAGACCTCGTGTTCCTCGTTCTTCGTGAGGAGGGTGAACCGGCCGCCCACGGCCCGGCGGGCCACCTGATCGACCGTGGACACGTCGATGCGCGAGAGGATCTCGTCGTCGGTCTCCAGCAGCCGCAGCGAGTCTCGAAGGGCCTGTGTCAAGGTGGTGGTGAAGGTCGTGAGCAGGACCCGCCCGCCTTGGGCGGCCAGCTGCCTGGCTCGGTGGAGAGCCACCACCGTCTTGCCCGTGCCCGGTCCGCCCAGAACCTGAGCCGGGCCGGAATAGGTGCGGAGGGCGACCTCCCGCTGTGTCGCGTGCAGGTACGTCCTCCATCGAGCGAACGGCTTGGCGAACAGTTCCACCAGTTCGTCCGGCCCTTCGACCAGCGCGACCTTGTCCGGGGTCCGCAACATCGCCGCCGACAGGTCATCGGGGTCGAAGGGCTCGGCCGCGGTTCCCACGACTTCGCTCCACACCTCTTCGACGGAGAATCCGGCGGCCAGGCCGATCAGAACGTCGTACTGCCCCCTGGGCAGGGTGCCCGACAGCGTCTCCAGAAGCTGGATATCCGTCACCAACCGGGCGAAACGCAAGATCTGATCGTCGATGCCCAACCGGGTGAGATCGGCGCCGGAAACGTGTGCGAACAGCGGTTTCGCCTGCTCGTCAGGCTCTACGCTCATGGTCTGAAGAGCGCTGTCGATGATCTCCTCGTCACGGATCTCCATGTGGCCCGTGGCCGCGTTGACCGAGAGTCGGCGGTTGCGCGCCCAGGCGTAGGCCTCGTCGTGGGTGTCTACCCGTAGCAGGGTGTGTTGATCCCCGGTGTCCGGCACCAGGACGATTCCGCGATACTTGCGATCGATTCTGATGCTCTTCAGCCGTTGGTCGCGGGCGGCGATCTTCTCCAGGTGGGCCCCGGTGTGGGCGGTCTGTTCGAACTTGAGGATCGTGTCCACCACTTTCTGCTGGACCGGTCGTTCCAGGCGGACGAAATCCTGGAGGAAGTCGCGATGGATCCCGAGTGTCGCCATGCCCTTGCCCTTCAGCTTCGTCCTTGGAAGAACCCTGTCCCCGGGTCGTCGGGCGTGCCCACGAGTATCGCGCGGTCCAGGAACACGTTGTTGGTCTCGCAGCTTGTCTCGGGCAGCAGCACGCAGGCGTAGCAGGCGGCGAGGTTGAGCGCGTCCACGCCGCTGGCCTCGGCCTCCATGCAGGGAGGATCCTGCGAACACCAGGAGGCCCGCGCGAGCGCGGATTCCAACGTCCGGCTCAGTCTGCGGTGCTCCCCCTGAGCGACGACCCCGCCCAGGCTGCCGGCGGAGTCGCTGGTCGCCGTGTAGATGAGCAGCCCGGCCATGCTGTCCGACATGTACAGGCGTTCGCGCAACGCGGCGGCGGGGTACCCGGAGTCGAGGCTCCATTCATCGATCAGGACATGCGCGAGAGTGTGCAGGAGAAGGTACCGAGGTGTGACGGGCGAGCTAGGCCGTACCCGGGTGTCGGTTCCCCTGCGTGCCAACACGAGTTCGTGTCGCTCTTTGAGCACCGACGCGCGGTGAACGGGTCCGGAGCGACGCTCCCATTCCTGTAGCCGCCGCTGGTCCAGGGTGAGGAAGACGCCCTCCCCGCTGACCTCCACGGCCGGCAACCAGTCGACCCCGCCGGCGGACAATGCGGCTCCGGGCGTGTCGCCCCCTGTGGGGTCCGGCATCTCGACCCGCGTGAAGGACTGCAGCGCGCGGACCTCGCGCAGTCGCTTCACCAGCATGACCCGCTGCACCCCGGGCGGCGGGGGAAGGCCGCGATCACGCTCGGGTGGTACGCACTCGAAATCGTCGCCTCGGCCGGCGTTGGCCGTACCGTCGAAGAGCTGTCGATACTCCTCCTGACGAAGCGGGTTGGCCGGCTCGAAACCCGCCTCGGCGTCGGAGTCCGGGCGGGCGCTGACCCGAAGTTCGCGACGTTCGTGGACGGCGGCGAGCGCTTCCTCGGCGGTGAACCGACTGTCCTGGAGCATCCCGCTGTTCTTGATCATGTTCAGCACAGCCGACTCGGCGACCCCGTCGTCGAGAGCGCCGTCGAACACCGCGAAATGCTCGTGCAGCCTCTGATGGAGAGAATCAGACCACGGCGGGATGGAGAGCGCCGAGCGCGTGATCGGGAACCAGGCGGCGGACGAACCTCGTTGGAGGGTCCTCGGATCGGCATCACAACCGGGTTGTTCAGTGCCGAACCCGAGCCATGGACGTCGGCCACCGCACTCGATGCCCAGGTTGCGGAGTGCCCGTTTGCCGAACGCGCCCTGGAGGGATGCCTCCTTCTGGCAGGAGCATCTGATGACCACGGACCGAAGCGAGGCAGTACGACCAGTGCTCTCCAGGGTCAGATTATGCTCCGATGCCGATGTGTCCGGGACGGTCTTCTTGTGAACCCAGGCGAAGTAGGGGAAATCGTCGATGTGGCCGTTCTCGCACGCTATGACGAACCTGGAGGGGACCAGCGCTCTGTCACAGAGCCTGCACACACTCTTGCCCTCTTGCGTGCCGAAGGCCTTCCACGGTTGGAGCACCTTGCAGCCCGGACACGAATACCAGCGGGGAAACATCCGAATCCGCACGCCGTCGCCCGCCGGGGGTTCGTCGGCCGGAGGGAGCCGAAAGTACGAGACCCCCAGCCAATACTGGAGCCGGGGTTCGTAGAGCGCGCCACCCCGGCGCGCGTCGTTCTTCCAGGTGTCGAGGCCGCTGACGATGTACGACCGGTCGTCGACGGCGATCAACGCCCCCACCCCGTAGGTGCTGATCAGTTGAGTTCGGCGCACAGCTCCGATCCGAGTACGTGTGGGCTTCGTGGCTCCGTTGTCGCGTCCGCCGTTTCGTCTGTTTCGCAGAGCCACCGTCAACGCTCCAGGTAGAGATCGGATTCGACGTCGACGTCGCGCATGCTCCACAGAGTGGGATACGCATCGCGGAGATCTTCGTCGGCATGGGTGCACAGCAGGGCGCTGTCGGCGGCACGGGGTTCACCGCGCCTGAACGTCTTCGGCGCCTCGTAAACCAGTTCGGGGTTGTCGTCCGCGAGCCTGATCCAGTCGCCGATGAGGGAGTCGAGATCGTCTGCCGTGGCATCGACCTCATCGGGGTCGACGCTCCGTACGCGCGCGAGGATCACGTCCTTGAGTTCTTCCAGCCGCTTCTCGAAAGATCGCACTCGACCTGCGGCCTGGTTGGGTCGCATCTCCGCGTACATCAGTCTGCCCATTCCAACCAAGACGGCGTGGAGGGCTCGGTCTCGGGCGCGAGAGGAGAAGGGCGTCACACTGCTCGATTCCACTTGACGGTACAGAGCAGAGTGATACGGGACGAAGCTCTCATAGTGCGAGCGGTCCCGTGAACGGGCGGCGTTGTACAGAACCACGACGAGGCCGGGGTCTCGGCGGCCGACCCTGCTGCTGGACTGGATGTACTCGGCCGTGGTCTGCGGTTGACCCATGATCGCCATCAGGCCCAGCCGATCGACGTCCACACCGACCGAGATCATGTTGGTGGCGAGGACGATGTCCAGGGCCTCCTCGAGGGGCAGCCCCTTCTCCAGGCTCTTGAGCCGTCTAGGGACGTCGCTCGACTTCACCCGGCTGGTCAGCTCGGTGAGGTGGTCCGCAGGCCGGGGTCCGCCGGTCCGAGAGAGCGCCAGCACCTTCAGCCGATCCTGGACGTCGTCCAAGACCTGCAGTTCGGCGGCGGCGAGCAGCCGAAGGCTGTTGAAGTAGCCCACCAGGGTCCAGTAGGAATCTCGGACGCGGTCGTCGCCTTCGATCTCGCCCGCGTGGTGGAGAAGCGCGGCATACGCCCTGACCAGCAACGTCGCCTGACTGGTGTTCGGAGTGAGCAACCCCAGATAGAGCCGCGACGCCTTGTCGGCCGCCGGTGTCTCCACGGCGAACCACGAGTCGCGGGCGTCCAGCCCGGCCGGCGGGAACTGGCGGACCGTGCGGTTGAAGAGTTTCAGTCCCTGGTCCTTCGCTCGACGGATGGTGGCCGTGGAGGCGATGATCTTCGGTTGGTCCGCCGCCACGTCGATCGCGGTCTCGTAAAGGCCGGTCAGCGTGCCGAGCGGACCGGAGATCAGATGAAGTTCGTCCTGGACGACGAGTTCGGGCGGCGGAACCGTGCTGCCCACCTCGCGGTTGAAGAGCGCTGCCGCACTCTCGCGCCAGGCGATCTGAGCGAACTTGTCCACGGTCGCGATGAGCAGCGTCGGGCGCACCTTGTAGATCATCTCGTCCACCACGTGCACGGGGAGCCCCCCGTGGAAGGCGCATTCGCCATCGGGACAGAAGATCCGCATGTGGGTGCTCTCCGCGTCGGCCTCGTAGTTCCAGGCGTCCATGGGAGCGCCGCACCACGGGCAGGCGAAGAGCTGCACCGGGTTGTCTGTCTGAAGGTCTTCGCCCTTCCGCAGGCGCTTGATCGCGGCCTCGGCCGAGCCGAGCCTGTTCGGCGTGCCCGAGCCGCCCACCCACATGCCGATGGAAACGGTCTCTTCGCCGAAGTCGCCGGGGTTCTCCGCCCGTATCCTCTCCATCGCGCAGATGAGTGCGGCCGCGCGCTCGAACTGCTGCAAGGTGAGAAGTCGCAGGGTGTAGCGCATGAGCGCGGTCACTCCGCCGCCGAGTGGTCCTCTCCGCTTGCGTCGCAGGAACACCGTGAACGCGATGAGCCCCAGATACGCCTCCGTCTTGCCACCGCCGGTGGGGAACCAAAGCAGGTCCGCCTCGCGCCGGTCGTCATGGTCGGGGTCGACGATGCCGTCGACGCAGAGCAGCATGAAGGCGATCTGAAACGGACGCCAGACGCCGTCCAGCACGATCTCGCCCTCGCGACCGGACTTGATCCATCGCGTACGGCCACGCTGCATCGCCATGGCGCGGTTGGCGGCTCGGAAGGCCAGCATCGCCTCTGGGTCGCTCCGTAGCGTCTCGATGCCCGCGACGATGCGGTCGCAGGCCTCCTCGCACTGACGAACCTGCTCGGCCGCGGAGTCGGCGTGCTCGGTCGCCTCCAGCAACAGCGCTTCCTCGGCCCTCTCCCCGATCCAGGCACGATATCCGGAGGCCAAGCGGTGAAGGGAGGCGATCACGTCGGCGTCGAGCGCCTCGGCCAGGTAACGCATGCCGAGACCGGAGTCGTCGATCTCCGGGTTGGAGTCGGTCAGCAGCATCTCCTTGGACGGGACGTAGTCGGTCCACACGGCGGAGACGCGGGCCGCCCGCTTCTTCAGAAGTTCCTCGTCGCGGGGCCCCGGGGGCGTCCAATCCCAGTCGGCGGCGCAGCCGTGGCCCACCGCGAAGGAGGGAGCGTACCGATAGAGCAGGCGGTTCGCCCGGATCTCCTGCTCGTCCGCGCCGACGGGCACCGGTCTCTCCACCAAAGCGTCCTGCCCTCCCACGTGGAGCCGTGTCTGGAAGAAGCAGAGCCCGTCGTAGATTTCATGCGTCTCCAGTCGGTGGGTGTTGACCAACGCCAACGTCACGGCGACGGTGCCGGTGGCGGGATCGGCCCGGCGCACCCTGATCCTGAGTTCCAGACCGTCCGCCAAGGGCTCGGCACGGTAGTCGGGCGCGGTGACGCCGATCTCGACGGGTGGCGGCTCCAGCGTTCGCCGGCGCCACCGCATCCGCTGCTCGTCCGTGGTGCGCCGGGCGGCTCTCTGGGCGGTGACCGGGTTGCCCTCCAGATCCACGGAGTCGTAGACGGCGGCGGTCACAGTCACCAGCACGGTCGACGCGACAGCCGGATCGACGCCGAAGGTCAGCCCCATCGAGGACGGCGCCTTGCTGGTGGCCAGCGACACCCCCGTGTCCGGCACCTCGTCCACCGCGAGGAGCAGTGACCCCCTGTCGTCGTCGTGCGCCGCCGTCCGCTCCTCGCCGAGGACCACATCGTCGTGCTGTGGGAAGAGCACACCTGTGGCGTACGCGGTCGTCGGCGGGTCACCCAGCACCTCCTGGTCGCCGGACGCGGGACCGAGGAGATCGAGACGGACCCGTTCGACGAGCTCCCGCCTGAACCGGTAGTGCTCGTCATGCCGGGTCATAGATCTGTCCCTTCCCATCCCACACGAACGTCCCGAGGCCCATCAGTCTCGGTGCCAGCCAGATTCCGTGGGGCCCAAGGCCCGCGCGCGACCCGGCGGCCTCGGTGCCGGCGACCGTCTCCAGATCGTCCACGTGGAGGCCAGTCACGGCCTTCGGCCAGTTCCTCGGCCGGAAAGATCGGGAGGTCCGCAGCAGCCGATGCAGATCGGAGCGGAAACCCTGCGACATGACACCGATCTCCCGACCGTCGTGCGAAACGGTGTACGACGGGCTCTCCTCATCGGTGGCCGATTCGCCGTCCGCCCGGAGGAGCACCACCTCGTCGCCGGCCGCGACCCGATCTCGCAGATACTCCTGGCCTGCCGGCAAGCCGGGGTGGACGTCGGAACCGGTCACCTCCAGGCCGCTACGCACCCAATGCCTGTATCCGTATCGGGCCCATCGCCCGGTGCCCCGGTCGATGCGGATCCCCCCGGTGTTCAGGGCGTCCAGCCATTCCAGTTCGTGACGTGGCCGGGTCATCGCCACATAGAGCAGCCGGGCCTCCTCCGAGGGGTCCACCGCATCACGTGCCGGATCGAGTGGGCCCGGGTCGACGACCACCACCCTGTCGAACTCCAGCCCCTTGGCTCGGTGGAAGGAGGAGATCACCAGGTCGCAGGACGGTTCGTCGGTAAGCTCGTCGGGCATCCGTCCGGCCGCTATAGCGGTCCGGAGCCTGGACAGGTCGAGGATCCGCCCCCGGGTGTCACAGGTTCGTTGGAGACAGCGCCATACCTTGTCGCGGTCATAGCCGTCCGGGATCGACACCCGGTCGAATCGTTCCCGGCTCAGGCTCCAGCCGTCCGTTCCGTGGAACAGGTCCGCCACCCACGCCGGCGTCATCCGGTCCTGGGCCGAACGCCTGAGTCGGTGGGGTACTCCGAAACGGCGCAGCGCCTCGGACACGATCAGCGCCTGCCCATTGGTACGGCACAGCACCGCGGTCGTCCCGTTGTAGTCACCGAGCACGTCCGCTGTGAACCCGTCCAACCGGCCAAGGTTGAGACAGCTCCGGAGCGAATCCCGTAGTTCCACGTACAAAGGTTCGCCGGGCGCGGCGCCCACCTCGGCGTTCGCCCGAAGTCGCGGCCCGAAGTCGAGTGCGCTCCTCGCCTCCTGGCTCTGTCCCCTGAAGTTGCCGGACAGGCTCAACTCGGTGAGTTCCTCGCCGAAGGTCACTCGTAGCCAGTCGAAGAACCGGTTGGTCTCCCCCGCTCGTTCGTCCGCCTTCGGAACGGTGAACCCGTAGATCGACTGCGCGGGATCCCCGACCACGGTGAACCCGCAATCGAAGCGTTCCAGCAGAGTCTCCACGAGGTCGCGGCGACTGCCGACGAGATCCTGGACCTCGTCGACCACCACGTGGCGCAGGTCTTCGAACAGGTCGTCCGCGAGACCTCGCTCGATGGCTCTCTGCGCCGCCGCGATCCGTCCTTCGAACGAGCGTCGGTACCAATCGCCGTCGGCCTCGACGTTCGTCAGCAGGTCCAGCGCCCAGGAGTCGAAGGTCTGGGCGTGGACGTGGCGGACCGAGCCGCCCTGGTCGAGAAGCCGTTCACGAAGTTCTCGCACCGCAGAGCGGGAGAAGGTCAGTGCGAGTATCTCTCCGGCGTTCAACTCCTCCATCAGTCGCTCCAGTCGGCTGACGAGCGTGTACGTCTTGCCCGCGCCCGCCCCTGCGGTCACCAGAGTCAGGGCACCCGCCGGTTGTTCGACGACGACCCGCTGTTCGGAGGTGAGAGTCATCGTCTGCTCCACAGGTGTTCGAACTCGGTGAAGGCGAGCTTCTTGTCGTAGTTGACGATGTTGTCCGCCACGTCGAGGATCAGGCACGTCGATCCGCCGTTGTTCAACGGTCCGCGCAGCCCTCGGCCGATCATCTGCTGGTAGGCGTTCGGACTGTAGGTCGGGCGGGCGACGACCACCACCTCGGTCGCGGGCGCGTCGAAGCCCTGCGCGAGCACACCGTGGTTGGCCAGGACCCGGATCTTCTTCGACCGGAACTCCTCGATCCGCGCGCGACGGTCGGAGTCGGGCGTGGTCGAGTCGATGGCGGCGGCCGGGATCCCCCGACCGTTGAGCTTGGCCACCAGCACCTTCGCGTGGCTGACCGACGCCGCGAACAGGAGTACGGGGCTACCGACGGGCAGCCTTTCGATCTCTTTGAGCAGCATGGCGTTACGGTCGGCGTCGCGGGCCAGGGTGGCCTCCACCGAGCGTGGCAGCCAGGCGCCCTGGAACTCCTCGGTGCCCTTCAGCTCTTCCTCGGTCAGCGTGAGGGTCGTGCCCTTCAGCTCGCGGTGCTCGACTTTCGCCAGCACGCCGAGCTCCTGCAACTCCTCGTACGGATCCGACCGGAAGATCCCTTCGTCCAGTCTGGTCCCGCCGTAGCGTTCCACCAGCCGACGTGTCTCCTGCGCGTTGAAGCCCCGATACGGCGTGGCCGTCAAACCGATCAGCGGCCTGGAAGTCTCCCTGTAGGTGATGCCGAGCGTCCTGAACAGGTCGGTGTATCGAGGCGTGATCGAGAAGTGGGCCTCGTCCACGATCACGATCGCGGCGTCGCGCAACCAGCCGTACTCGGGTCGTTCCAGGCGTTTCTCCAGATTGGCGTCGGTGGCGACCACCAGGTGCGCGGTGTCCTTGCTCGCCGCCGCGTCCCTGCTGCCCCACAGGCGGTTGATGGTGAGTTGCTCGGGCGGTCCCACCTTGGCCCATACGAACGACCAGGTCTGCACGGCCTGCTCACAGAGCTCCTGGCTCTGCGCGATCCAGAGGATCGGCCGGCCGTTCAGCCCCTGCTCCTTGACGACCCTGATGATCGCCTCGACCGCGACCCGGGTCTTCCCCGCGCCCGTCGGCAGGCAGAGCATCGCGCGGGGGTTCTCCCATCTGGTCAGCAGGTCGAACGTCTTCTGGGTCAGTCGCTCCTGGTAGTCGTGGAGCCGGGGGAATGCCTTTGGGCCCTGGACCCGTTCGACCGGGGGCAGAGGGTCGCTGCGGGTGCCCGCGTAATTCTCCGGCAGGTCCAGGTCGTTGACCACACGGATGGACTTGGAGTCCCCTCGGAACGTCGCGGCGGCGTCGGGCACGCTGGCGGCGATGTCGTCGCGGTAGACCCGCAGGAGCTCGTCGCCGTACGCGTTCACCGCCAGTCGCGCGACTCGGCGATCGGTGGCGGGCGTGCCCGTCTCCGCCTCGTCGCTCTCCAGAAGCCCGTGCGGCAGCCCCTTCCTCAGGGCTTCGACTCCGATGAGTTCCAGCATCTTGTCCGCGATGTCCGGGGCCTGCCGAGCACGCCGCAGACGTTCATGGTTACGTTGTTGCTCCCGTAGTCCCAGGATGTTCCGACACTGATCCGCGCCGAGCCCCAGCTTGAGCTCCACGTCGACCGCGAGCAACGTGGCGAGGTCGTCCACCGGCTGCCGGACGAAGACCTTACGATCGCCGAAATGCGCCGCTGTGGGCATCTCAGTCGTCCGCATGCCCTTCGGGGTGCGGACGACCTCCCCCAGTTCCTCGCAGCGCACCAGCGTCCAACCTTCGACCTGGTTCCGAACCCTGACCTTGAGGTGTGGGAACTCTTCGGTCAGACGTACCTCTTCCACGCCGGCCCACCGCAGTTCCTTTTGGATCACGTCGTCCGGAGAGAGCATCTTCCAGTGCTCTCGCATCGACAGGGCGGCTGTCTCGGACGGCGCCAGGAGAGCGGGGATCTGCTCGCCGACGAGGGTCTCGTACTGCACGCGGCTCCCGGTCACGACGATCTCGGTGACCGCCACGTCGGTTCTCGCCTCGTCTCCGAGGCGGCATCGGACGGCGCCTTCGGCGGGCCAGTCGACGCCGGCTTCGAGGATCAGCGCGTAGACCTTGCCCGCGAAGGCGTCGTCGGCGGTCCCCGCCGCCTCGTCGACCAACTCGGCCCACAGACGCGGCTCGATCTCGCCGAACGTGTGGGGCAGGCCGAGGACGTTCGCCACGCTCGTCGACACCTTGGCGACGGGCAGGAGGTGCTCATGGCTCTTCAGATCTGGCCCCACGCTCCGGACAACCTGACGGAGACCGCGAGAGGTCTCGACGTAGCCGTGCCTGCGTGCCGTCCACTTGAGCGGGGACATCACGCTCTTCCTCGTGGACGTCTGCCTGCCCACCTGCATCGTCCAGTTGGCGACCACGCCGCCGATGGGCAAGTGGGCGAGAAACGCGGCCCTGCCCTCGGGCGACAACTCCGTGAGGAGCCTGAGGGGGCCTGCGGGCATGCTGCCGTCGAAGGCCATGGTGGCGTGTTGGGGCCGGTGGTCCGACGCCGGGAGTCCGGCGCAATGGGCCTCCCAGAGGTCACGGGTGTAGTCGACGAACACCGAGTCCTCGCGGGGATCGTGCCTTTCCGCAGGCCCGTCGAGGAGTCCCAGGTCCTTGAGCACCGATCGATCGTCGCCGTGGAACCCGGTGTCGACGGCGATCCGGCTGTCACGACTGCCGTCGGCTGGAACGATCCTGCCGGGTAGCAGGCACTCGTCGATCCGACGGAACCCGCCGTCGACCGTCTTCACCTTGAGCCGCGCCTTCACGTCCTCCCGCCCTCGGAAGGCGTCGAGCGTGCCCGCCGGACCCGCCAGCCGCACCAGTTCCCAAAACGAGATCCACTGGCGATCGGCGTACCCGTGGAACCCTTGCTCCACCACCGACGCCAGGCGACCCCGGTGGTCGGCTTCGTGGACGCCGAGCTCATTCAGGGCTCGGATCACCTCAGGGTCGCCCGCGTAGACCCGCTCGTCGACGTAAACGGTGTTGTCGGTGAGGTCGTCGTCGCCGGACCGGCGGAAGATCTTGTTGGAGGGAGGTACCAGACCCAGGTTCTCGGTGAGGACGATGCGGGCCCGCATCGCGTCGTCGGCCTGGTTGTGGCCCTTGCGCGACATCTCCCAGGCGATCGTGATCGCTCGCGCCGACGCCTCGGGCGTCTCGTCCGCGACGAGTGCCTCCAACCATTCCCTCGCGGTCTTCGGGGCGACGCCGGCGGCGCTTTGGATGTAGCCGACACGCTCGCGGCGGTAGTGCCCTTCCTCCACCGAGTGGTCGCACCAGTTCGCGGGGCGTCCGGGGTGCTCGGCCCATCTGCGCAGCCACGAGGAGTCCAGCTTGTCGGGATGCATGTGCACCTCGGCGACCGTGCCGAAGACACCGTTCTGGTCGGGCACGACCGGCTGGTGGGCGGCGACGGTCCAGATCGCGTGCACCAATTCGTCGGCCGCCCACTGGGTCTCCTCTCGACCTCGGGCGGGCAGGACATCGAGGTGCGCGCAAGGGTCGTACTCCGAAGCCAGTTTCGGCAGCGACTCCACGACGAGTTGGGCCACCACGCCGATCAACTCGTGGTTGAAGGCGTTGTGATTGTAGAGGTTCTGCCTGTCCTCGCTGGTCTTCCACGGCGCGTTGACGATGCCTTTCAGGGTCGAGGCGTAGTTCGTCGGGAAGTAGGCCCAGAACTGTCCTCGGTCTCGTCTGACCTCGGTCGGCACCGCCCAGGAGACGTCGATCACCGGCCGATCGTGGAGTTCGCCCGCTTCCTCCAGTGCTCTCGCGGACGGCGTGTGCGAGCGGGTGAAGACCCGCCAGTCCGAGACGCGCGTACTCTTGCCCGTCGTCTCCATCTGAAGCTCTCGACGGTCACCGGTCGAGCGCAGGAAGACCTGCCTGGCGATCGTCTTGGAGGAGCGACGGTCCTCCAAGGTCACGGTTTCGACGTGGGGCGAGAACAGGGAGAACTCGGCGGGGAACTCCGCTATGTCCTTCGCCAACCGGTTGACCGCACCGGGCTTCAACGGCAGGCGCACCACGGTGGTGGCCCAGGTGAGCAGTTCCCTGAGTACCGGGTCGTCCGCTGCCGCGCGCTCACGGTCGAGTGGACGCGCGATCCTCAGCACGGGCGTCTCGACCGCCGACGGCTGAACGGCTCGGATCTCTTTCGCCGCCCACTCTTTGTCGAAGCCGAAGCTCTTGCCGTCCTCTTTGCTGTAGAACTCGGGCATGTCGGTGACACTGAGAACGGATTTCACCCCTACACCGAAACGCCCGATCTGACCCCCTCGTTTGCGTGACACTCCCATCCGGAGGATGGTGTCCGCGCCCTCGGGGGTGATGGCAGAGCCCTCGTTCGCGCAGTAGAGGTGAGAAGTTGTGAGAACAACCGCTATTTCACCATT
Source organism: Nonomuraea longicatena (assembly GCF_039525605.1). NCBI lineage: Bacteria > Bacillati > Actinomycetota > Actinomycetes > Streptosporangiales > Streptosporangiaceae > Nonomuraea > Nonomuraea longicatena. The sequence continues at coordinate 80,927 of NZ_BAAAHQ010000021.1, forward strand.
TGGGGTATTTCGTAGCTCGTCTGCGCCGTTCTGTACCAATTCATAGATCTGTCGGGTGCCGTACCCGCCTTCCTTGATCCGACGCTCGTTGTTGGCATGTTCCTGCACGAGGCCGGGGTCGATGCGGTAGGTCTCGAGGACCCGCTCGGACTGACCGAGGACGACTTGCAGAACAGAAGAATCGACGCTGCTCACGGTGCGGTCAACTCCAACGGCACGATGAAGCACTACGGGGGAGAAATCTCAGCACATCGAATACGCACACCACCAAAATGTGGACATACGCACTCTAGATACGCCAAAGACGGCTTGCAGGGTGTTGCAGAATATGAGGAAACGCCCAAAGCTGAGGCGAATCGGCGCCTTCATCCGTCGTGCGGTTTCGAGAGTTACACATCGAAACCCGGTCCCACAAGGCCCGGTTTTCCGCGAACCCGATCCGTCGAGGACGGACCGCGACCATCCATCCCCCATAGAGCATCACACCGGAGAATGGTGTTTACTTTGCTTTGACACTCTACCCCAGCTGTCAAACGAGCGCGATCGGGAGGTCTCGGATGACCCATGAGGGCGGCCATGAGGAAGACCCCAAGGCGTTCGGCCCCTGGCTGAGCAGACAGCTACGCCGAAAGGGGATGAGCCAATCCGACCTCGCCGCCGCGCTGGACGTCACCAGAGCGGCTGTCTCAGCCTGGATCACGGGACGCGCCGCCCCCAGGGTCGACAAAATCCAGGCGATCGAGGCCCTGCTCGGCCTGGCGACGGGCGCCTCCGCGACCAGGGACGAGGCGCCCGACTCGGTCGGCTCCATCGCCTGGCACCTCCGGCCTGCTCACGCCGACGGCGGGCGAGAACTGGGCAACGCGGCGGCCTTCGCGTTCGACTCCTCCCTCGCCATCCTGACCAGAGAGGCGACGCAGAACTCCCTGGACGAAAGGCACGACCGGGAGCGACCGGTCCGAGTCCGCTTCACCCTCCACGAGATCACGGGCGAACGTCTCAGACGCCTGCAGGAGGCCTTGCGCTGGGACGATCTGCTCCCGCACATCCAGGCGGCGGCGGACCCGAGGCAGAAAGTCGGCCGCGTCCTCGCCGACGGCCTTCGGGAGCTCCAGGAGTACGGCCGACTGCTGCTGCTGCGCATCGACGACTACAACGCCAACGGCCTGACCGGACCGGAATACGCCGACGGACGCTTCGCGGCCGTCATGCGCCGGCAGCTCGACAGCCACAAGAGCGGCTCGGCCGGCGGCTCGTACGGTCTGGGCAAGGCCACCCTCTGGGCGACCAGCCGATTCGGCCTGGTGATCGCGAACAGCACCCTGTCAGAGGACTACGAGGGCAGACGGGAGCGCCGTCTGGTCGGCCGGGTGGACCTGCCCTGGCATGAGCTCGACGGCGAGCAGTACGCCGGGCCCGCTTGGCTCGGCGAACGCGATCCCCACAGGCCGGGCGCGGCCCGCTCGTGGTGGGCCGGAGAGCGCACCGTGGAGGAGCTGTATCTGACTCGCGCGAGCGGCGACCCCGGCACCGGCTTCCTGATCGTCGGTGCGCACGACCCGTCCGGTGAGGCGAACTCGCTCGAAGAGATGCACCGCGTGCTCGTCCGAGCGCTGGCCTCGGGCTTCTGGGCCGCCATGGTCAGCGGACGCGGTTCCGCGCCGATCCTGGAAGCCTCCGTCGAGGCACTGCGGGACGGTCGGGTCGTGACACAGGAGGAGCGAGTCGATCCCCACCGCTACGAACCCGCACGCGCACGCGCGGTGCGCGCCTTCCTCAACCGGGAGACCGTATCCGCGCACGAAGCGCCCGACAGTGTGGTCGAGGTGCCCGTTCTGCTGACCGTCCCGCCCAGGAAGGACGCCGCCGACCCACGACAGGCCGAGCACCGGGCGACCCTACTCGTCACCGCTGCGGCGGCGGAGGACGAGCGCCCGAACCGGCTGGTGTGCATGCGGGGCAGCCGGATGACCGTGATCGACCGATCGGTCCCCGATCTTCCTGCGGGCGCGGCGCCTTTCCAAGCCGTACTGCTCGTCGGCGCCGCGGCCGGGGGGGAGGAGGTGGACGCGGCGGAGGAGTTCCTCCGCGCCGCCGAGCCGCCGGAACACAACGACTGGAAGGCCACGGAAGATCTGACCTCCTCCTACGCCCGAGGCGCCATCAGCAGGCTGCGAGAGTTCCGCAAGCACATGGTGGAGCAGGTGCGGCAGACGGTCCGCCCGACGCTCTCCGACGTCTCGGACGATCAAAACATCCCGACCGTGGTGACCGACCTGCTCCGATTGGATCCGCGACCCGCCCCAAGAAGTCCCGGATATCCGACGGTCACGAGCGCCGTCGGACAGGTGCGGGACGACGGCGCGTGGCACATCCGCGTGGAACTCAGACTTCCGCCTCGCGACGATCCGTGGACGTTGCGGCCGTCGCTGCGCTTCGCCGCTCACTCGGGTCCCGGCCTTGAGGCGTCCTGGTCGGAGCTTCGTCCGGAGTCGCACTGCGCGATCTCCGACGACGGCGACCTCGTCTGTACGCCGGGCGCGCGCCGGGCGGTGTTCACCGGGATCAGCGACGTCGGCAGCCACCCGGTGGACGCCAGGATGGCCGTCGCCGAAGTGGATCTCATCCGGTTGCGAAGGGAGTCGCACTGATGCGGGTACTTCCCTACCGAGTCGTTCTCGGCGAAATCTCCTTGACCGTGGAGGCGGCGCGCTTGGACGGGCTCGCGGTGCCGTACGAGTTGGTCTCCGGTCGGCGGCATGTCGTGGCTCTTCACCACGTCGAGCGCGCCGACTGGTGGTCGGCGGTCCTCTCCGTCGTGGTCGAAGGGCCGGAGAGCGAACTGTCATCGGGACCGTGGAGCAACATGGCCTGTCTCGCCACCCTGACCGAGCGTCGGACCAGAGCTCACGTGGCGACACGGCTCCGGATGGATCGACCCGGCTTGTGGTCGGGCGAGGTCGAGTTGTCCCGTGACCGCTTCGACCTTCGGGCGGAGTTGTCCGCCTGTCTGGTCGCGAAGGTGGACGGGATCCTCGGACGGCGGATCGCCACCGCGGACAGTCCGTGGACCGTCGATCTGCGTCCTCGCTCTCCGACCCACCAGGGCGAGAGATTGATCACCAGGTGGGCCGACTTCGGGTCGCCGGACAACCCGCTGCTGCACCCGTACAAGAGCGACCCGTGGAGCGTCGAGACGAATGCGGAGACTCCGGTGCTCTACCTGAACAGCGGCTTCGAGGGGCTCCGCGCGCTGCTCGAGTCGACCCGCCCCGCCGAACGCGCGGTGCGGGACTCCGTGGCCGCGCAGATCGCCTCCGATGCCTGGAGCGGTCTTTTCCAAGCGGCGGCCGGTCAGGTCGAGAACGCCCATTGGCCGGGGGGTTGGCAGGAGTCCGTCCTGCGACGCATGTTGTTCGACGTCTTCCCCGACCGGTCACCCGACGACGGGCTTCGCGAGCTGATCCGTCGCCGCGAGGACTCGGGCGACCTGCACGCGCGGGTACGGCACGCCGCCGCCAAGCAGGCGCGGCTGCCCGGAGCGTTGGGCACGTTCATCCGCACGCTGCGCCGTACCGGACAGGAGAGCACATGACCACGCCCCCGGTGGAGCATCTCGCCCGTCTCCCGATGGAGGCCGCCGCCCGGTTGCTCGGCATCGCCGTGTTGGAAGAGCGTGAACCGTTGCCGTTCGCGGCCATCGACAGGCTGAGCTCGACGACACCGCGGCCTGCGGGACCCGTTCGCGAGCTGATCGACGAGGCCGTGCGACGCCACCCTCCGGAGTCGCGGACCGCCGCCGACGCGTGGTTGGCGCCGAGACTCCACGCCTCGCTGCGTCTCACCAGGGCGGAAGCCGCCGATCGCGGCCTGTGGAACCATCTGGCGATGCGAGTGGCGCCGGACTACGTGTTCTGGCGCCACAGAGGTCGTGCCTCGCGAACCGTCCCCTCGGTGAATCGGGCCCGGTTCACGGGTCTCTACGACCAACAGACGTTCGCGCGGCTGTGGTGGGCCGCCGAACTTTTCCGCGACGGACCCGACTATCGACCGGTCGTCGTCGCGTGCGGCAATCAGGACGTTCTCAACACCGTGTTGGGCATGGGGATGATCATGCATCGCCCCGTGGCGCAGGCGATCCTGACCTTGGTGGCCGATGGTGTGGCCAAGAGCGGGCGAGAGGTCAACGCCCTGGCCCAGGCGGCGAACGCGGCGGGGAGCACACTGGTGTACGAGGCGCTGGCCCCCGACTCGCGACAGGATCCCGCGAGGTACGTCGACTGGGCCGACGACCACGGGTTCCTGCCGTACGACTCTCTTCCGGAAGGTCCCGACGACGGGGAGGTACCCCGCGCCTCCGTCGACACGCTGGTGGAGCTTTTCACCCGCCTGTTCGCCGAGGCCCCGATCAGAGGACGGACCGTCGATTCCTGAGGGCGGCACGTTCCCGGCAGAATGATCTCGACCGTCAGCACGCACCACGTGGGCACGACAATGAACAGAGCCAAACAGTCCTGGGCCTCCAGCGAGGCCACTCGCGCGAGCATGCGCGCGAACAAGGGTCGCGACACCAAGCCCGAGTTGGCGCTACGCCGCGCCGTGTACGCCTTGGGTCTGCGTTATCGCGTGTCCCGTCGCCCGGTGAAGTCCATCCGGCGGACCGCGGACCTGGTCTTCATGGGAGCGAAGGTCGCCGTGTTCCTGGACGGCTGCTTCTGGCACGGCTGCCCCACTCATCACACGGCGGCCGCGACCAACGCCGACTACTGGCAGCGGAAGCTGCAGACCAATCGGGCAAGGGACGCCGAGACCAACCGGCTGTTGGAGGCCGAGGGCTGGCAGGTGATCAGGATCTGGGAGCACGAGGACACCGACGAAGCCGCGACGCGCGTCGCCGCCGCCGTACGCACCCGTCGAGGGCCCTCTCGACAGGCGGCGCCGCAAGAGACGGGTCCAAAGTGACAGGATCGCGATAAAGGGAAGCTTGTAACGCTTTTCGGCTGACTCTTCAAGGGGGTTGTGTACCGACGAGAGGAGTACGGCCGGTGATCGCGACCGATCCCGAGGCCTTCGAGGCCTTTTACCGGCGGCACGTCGAGTCGATCACGCGCTTCCTCGCCCGCCGCGTCGACGACCCGCACACGGTCGCCGACCTGGTGGCAGAGGTGTTCGTCGCGGTGCTCGACACGGCGCGCACCTACCGGCCGAGCCTGGGCAGTGAGATCGCGTGGTTGTACGGCATAGCCCGCAACATTCTCTCCGCCGAGCGTCAACGCCGTTTCAAGGAGTCGAGGCTGACCGGACGCCTGCAGGGCCGGCGGCTGCTCGAACCCGACGACGTCGCCCGGTTGGTGGAGCGTATCGACGCCGAGAGCAGGGCGAGGCGGGCCTTCGAGGCCATGGCCGGATTACCCGCGGGCGAACGAGCGGTGCTGGAGTTGGTCGCACTCGACCAGCTCACGGTCACCGAAGCGGCCGCCGCCCTCGGAATCCGGCAGGGTACCGCCAGAGTAAGACTGCACCGCGCCAGAAACACGCTGAAGGACGTGCCTCTCGTCATGGAAGGAACAACCCAATGAGCTTCGAGGAGCGTCTACTCATGGAACTGAAGAACGAGATCCGCGAGCGTGGTCAGGCCAAGCGGAAGAAGAGGACCTTCCTGGGCTTCGCGGTGGCGGGGATCGCCGCCGCGGCCGCGGCCGTCGCGGTGCCGTTGCTCACCGGGGGTGCCAGCCCGGCGTACGCGGTGACGAAGGGCGCGGACGGCGCCATCACCGTGCAGGTGCACGAGTTCAGGGACGCCGACAAGCTGGAGGCGGACCTGCGCGAGCTGGGCGTCAAGGCGGACGTCAGCTACCTGCCGGGGGGCAAGTGGTGCGGGCCCGACCGAGGCAAGATGGTGGCCGGCTTCGGCAGGGGCGACAGCTCCGACGACGCCCTCGCCACGGTCAAGGGCGGGGTGCGGATCAACCCCGCCAAGGTCGGCGCCGGCAACACCGTCGTGATGGAGTTCGCCGAGGCCAAGGCCGGCGAGAAGCCGTCCGTGCTCTGGCAGATCGGAGCCCGCGTCATCGCGGGCCCCGTCGCGGAGTGCAAGGTCATCGACGACCCGAGCTGGAACGACGTCGGCGGCCCCGAGGGCCAGCCGCCCGCGCACCTGAGGTAGTGGGCCGCACCAAGACACCCCGTGGATCAGGCCGCCGGTGGTGCATCACCAGCGTGCCGGATCGAGGTTTCCGTGGATCCACCTAGTCGCCCAGGGTGGCGCGGATCTCCCCTACCGGGAGCCCGCCGCCCAGTACCTCGACACGGGTGAACGAGGAGGCGCCGGACACGTCACGGCCCATGGCCTGAAGCACCGCGAGCGCGATCGCGGTGGTCGCTCTGGGGCTGCCGTCGATGACCTTCACGGCGGCGGTGTGTCCGGACTGAAGGGCGGCGACGAGGACACCCTCGGCGCCGCCCTTCACCAGTGCCCCGGGCAGGGCGCGCATCAACTCGGTGTTCTGGTGCCCGCTCCCGCCGACGTAGGAGGGGTGCTCGCGCATGGCGTCGGCGACCAGGCGCGGGGCGCTGCCTTCGGGGGCCAGCACCAGCGCCTGTACGGCCCGCGCGAGCCCGGTGAGCGACATCCCGAACAGCGGCGCCCCGCACCCGTCCACGGCGACGGCGGCCGCCTTCTCCTCCGCCAGTTCCTCCACGTGGGCGCGCACCCGTACCTGGACCGGGTGTGAGACGTCCAGGTAGGTGGCGGTGTCGTGCCCTTGGGCGACGCAGGCGGCGAGCATGGCGGCGTGCTTGCCCGAGCAGTTCATTCGTTCGCGGGAGCGGCCGAGGCCCGCGCGGATCAACCGGTTCCTGGTGGCCTCGTCCTCCGGCCAGTCCTCGGGGCAGCGCAGGTCGGCCGGGCTGAGGCCGTACCCGGTGAGAATGTCGGTGACCAGCCGCACGTGGGCGTCCTCGCCCGTGTGGCTGCCCGCGGCGATGGCGAGGGCGGCGCCGCGCAGGTCGGCGCCGGAGGTGAGGCAGGCCAGCGCCTGGAACGGCTTGGCCGACGAGCGCGGCAGGATGGGCGCCTCGACCGGGCCGAACGCGACCTCGGGCCGCCCGGTAGGGCCGAGCCCGACGGCGCTGCCGTAATGGACGCTCTCGACGAACCCGGAGCGCACGACGTGGGCGAGCGCGGCGAATTCAGACACGAGCAGAACTCCTTCGTTCCAGTACGCGGGCGAGCTTCGACAGTGAGGCGTTGACGACGAGGTAGACGAGGGCGACCACCACGTACGTCTGGATGACCAGCCCGTTGTAGGCGGCGAGGATCTTGCCGGAGTAGAGCAGTTCGCCGTAGCTGACGATGTAGCCGAGCGAGGTGTCCTTGAGCAGTCCGACGGACTGGCTGACGATCGAGGGCAGCACCCGGCGGGCGGCCTGCGGGATGACGATCATCCGCAGCGTCTGTCCCCTGGTGAGGCCGACGGCGAGCCCGGCCTCGGTCTGGCCGCGTTCGACGGACAGGATCCCGGCGCGGAAGATCTCGGCGAAGGCGGCCGCGTTGGAGACGGTGAGCGGGACGACGAGTTTCCAGAACAGCGGCAGGTCCAGGCCGTACCTGGGCAGCGCGAACAGCACGAGGTAGACGAGCAGCAGCGCGGGGACGGTCCTGACGACCTCGACGTAGGCCGCCGACGGCGCCCGCAGCCACCGCCGGGTCGACAGCCGGCCGAGCGCCAGCGCCAGGCCGAGCGCCATGGACAGCACGGCCGAGACGACGGCGGCGAGCCCGGTGGACCACAGCCCGTCGAGCAGGTAGCGCCACATGGGCCAGGTGGCGTACGGCGACCAGCGCTCGGCGGCGAGTTGCCCGTTGGCGGCGAACTGGCGGACGGCGAGGGCGGCGAGCCCGAGCGCGAACAGGACGCCGAGGACGGTGGCGATCCTGATGCGGCGGCGGGCCCGGGGACCGGGCTCGTCGAACAGGACGCTGCCGCTCATCGGACCATCACCAGCCGTCGCTCCAGCCTGGTGGTGGCGAATCCGACGACGGCGGCGACGGCCGCGTAGGCGAGTCCGGCGCCGACGAAGATGGCGATGGGCTGGGCCTCGACGAGGTTGACGCGGTTGGCGACGGCGGTGAGGTCGACGACGCTGATGGCTCCGGCGAGGGCGGTGTTCATGGTGAGCGCGATGAAGACGTTGCCGAGCGGCTGCACGACGGTGCGCAAGGCCTGGGGCAGGATGACCAGGCGCAGCGACTGGGTGAAGGTGAGGCCGAGCGCGCGGGCGGCCTCACCTTGTCCCTGTCCGACGGAGTTGACGCCGGAACGCAGGGCTTCGGCGACGTAGGCGGCCTGGTAGACGCCGATCACGACGATCGCGGTGACCAGCGCCGAGGCTTTGATCCCGATCTCCGGCAGTCCGAAGAAGGCGAGGACGAGCAGGACGAGCAGCGGCAGGTTCTGGAACGTCTCGACGTAGGCGGTGCCGAGCGCGCGCAGCACCGGCACCGGACTCACCCGCATGGCGGTGACCACCACTCCGAGCACCGCCGCGAGCGCGAACGACGCGGCGATGAGCTGGAATGTCACGAGGAGGCCCTGCCACAGCTCGGGCAGGTGCTCCAGGAGGACGGACATCAGGAACCCGGCACCGAGCCGATCTGCGGGGGCGTGGGGGCCTCACCCTTGACGACGGTGCCGAGGGAGTTCTTCCACGCCTGCTGCCAGACGCCGGCGTCCTGCATCTTCTTGAGCCAGTCGTTGACGAACGTCTTGAACTGCTCGTCGCCGTGCTTGAGGCCGATGCCGTACGGGTCCTGGGTGAAGGGGTTGCCGACGACCTCGATCGACGGGTCCTTCTGCGCGTTGGCGGCCAGCAGCGTCTCGTCCTGGACGTAGGCGACGCCCCGGTCCTGCTTGAGCGCCTGCATGGCCTCGGGGTCGCTGGCGAAGGTGACGATCTCGGCCTGCGGGGCGACCTTCTTGATGGCCGGGATGGCGGGGGTGTTGGCTCCGGCGATGACCTTCTTGCCGTTGAGGTCCTCGGGCCCCGCGATCCCGGCGGTGCCCTTCTTGACGGCGATGCTGAGGCCGGAGGTGTAGTACGGCCCGGCGAAGGCGACCTGCTTCGCCCGCTCCGGCGTGATCGTATACGTCTGGAAGACCACGTCGACGGTGCCGTTGCCGAGCAGCGCCTCGCGCGTCTCGGACGCCGAGTTGACGATCTTCACCTTGGGTTCGCCGATGATGTACTTCGCCAGCGCCTTGCCCATGTCGGCGTCGAAGCCCTCGACCTGGCCGCTGACGGGGTTCTGCTGGGACAGCAGCGGCGCGTCGAGCGAGCCGCCGACGATGAGCTCGCCGCGCTTCTTGATCTTCTCCATCGTGGAGCCGGGCAGGATCGCGGCGGCGTCGGCCACGGGCGCCTTGCTCAGGAGGTCGTCGCCTGCGGGCTTCGCCGCACCGGGTACGGCGGGGCTGGACTCGTTGCCCGCGCAGGCGGCGAGGCCGAGCAGCGAGAGGGCGACGACAGCGGCCATCTTCCTCATGGACACCATCCTTCGTGTCTTTCAGTGAGTGAGTACCTTGGCCAGGAAGTCCCTGGCCCGGTCAGTTTTCGGCGAGTCGAAGAACTCGGCGGGCGGGGCCTGCTCGACGAGCCGGCCACCGGCCATGAACACCACGCGGTCGGCGGCCTTGCGCGCGAACCCCATCTCGTGGGTGACGACGACCATGGTCATGCCGTCGGCGGCGAGGCCGGTCATGACGTCGAGGACCTCGCCGACCATCTCGGGGTCGAGCGCGGAGGTGGGCTCGTCGAAGAGCATCACCTTGGGCCGCATGGCCAGCGCGCGGGCGATGGCCGCCCGCTGCTGCTGGCCGCCGGACAACTGGGCGGGCATCTTGTCCGCCTGTTCGGCGATGCCGACGCGGGCGAGCAGGTCGCGGGCGTTCTGTTCGGCTTCGGCACGGCCGAGGCCGCGCACCTTGATCGGTGCCAGCGTGACGTTCTCCAGCACGCTCTTGTGCTGGAAGAGGTTGAACGACTGGAAGACCATGCCGACGTCGGCCCGCAGCCTGGCCAGCTCCTTGCCTTCCAGGGGCGCGGGGACGCCGTCGATGGTGATCTCGCCCTGCTGGACGGTCTCCAGCCGGTTGAGGCACCGGCACAGCGTGGACTTGCCCGACCCCGAGGGGCCGACGACGACCACGACCTCGCCGCGTGCCACGTCGAGGTCGACGTCACGCAGCACGTGGTGTTCGCCGAACCACTTGTTCAGCCCTCTTGCCCGAATCATCAGAACTTCCTTCGATATCGAAGTTAAAGCGGAACGTAATGGATGATTTCATCGGAAGTCAACACGTTGTCGTACAAAGGCAAAGCGTGATATCCATCTGCTCATGTCTGGCAAAGAGCGGTTGCCCGTGACGGGCGCGCAAGGCGATTTGCTGCGGCTCGTCGCCGGCGGCCAGGCCGAGTCACGTGCGGAACTCGCGCGCCTGTCGGGGCTGGCGGCCTCCAGCGTGTCCCTGCGCGTGGAGGAGCTCCTCGAAGCCGGACTGCTCGTCGAGACCGGGTCGGGGGTCTCACGCGGGGGTCGCCGCCCCCGCAGGCTCCGGCTGGCGCCCAACGCGGGCGTGCTGGCCGTCGCCGACCTCGGCGTCCACCATGTACGGCTCGGCCTGCTCGACCTGAGCGGCCATCCGCTGACCGTGCAGGAGCGCGCGGCCGACATAACAGCCGGGCCGGAAACGGTCCTCGACTGGCTGGCCGACGCCTTCGACGACCTGCTGGACACCCACGCCCCGCCGGGAGTGCCGCTGCGCGGCGTCGGCACCGGCATCCCCGGGCCGGTGGACCCGGCCACCCGCCGCGTGGTCGGCCCGTCCAGGATGCCCGGCTGGAACAACTTCCCCGTCGCCGAGTACCTCGGCGCCCGCTACGACCTGCCGATCCTCGTGGAGAACGACGCCAACCTGATGGCGATCGGCGAGGCCAGGTCGTGGCCCGGCTGCGACAACCTCATGGTGCTGAAGACCGGCACCGGCATCGGCTGCGGCGTCATCGTCAACGGGCGGTTGCACCGGGGCAGGGGCGCGGCGGGCGACATCAGTCATGTGAGGGTCCGCACCGACTTCTCGAAGGTCTGTGCCTGCGGCCACTCCGACTGCCTGGAGGCCTACGCCTCCGGGGCCGCGCTCATCGCGGCACTGGCGGAGGCGGGCGTCTCCGTCGAGCGGACCGGGGACATCGCCCGCCTGGTGGGCGACGCCGTACCCGAGGCGACGAGCCAGGTGCGCACGGCGGGACGGCTGATCGGCGAGGTCCTCACCGTGCTCGTGAACTTCTTCAACCCCGACGTGATCGCCGTCGGGGGCAGTCTCTCGGCCGCCGAGCCGCTGATCGCGGCCATCCGGGCGTCGGTCTACGAGCGGTGCCTGCCGCTCGCGACTCGCGATCTGGAGATCGCCCCCGCCCGCTCCGGCAAGGAGGCCGCCCTGCTGGGAGCGGGCACCCTCCTGCTCGACGCCGTCCTCTGACCGGCGGGCGGGTGCAGGGGCCGGTCTCGACGCCGTCCTCTGACCGGCGGCGGGCGCGGAGGCGCGGCTCTCTGACCGGTGGAACAGCGGGTACGGCCCGGCGTGCCGAGCCGTACCCACACCCGGGCCCGGGGTCACGCCGCCACCGGCTCCTTCGCCTCCTCCGGCGCGGTGGCCGCCTTGGTGGCGGGTACGCGGCGCAGCAGCGTCACGGACACGATCACCACCCCGAGGGCGAACGCGGCGGAGATCCAGCCGACGACGTTCAGCCCGTCGGTGAAGGCGGCGCGGGCGGCTGCGACCAGCGCCTCCCCCTCACCCGCCGGAAGGGTGGCCGCCCGTGCGACGGCGCCCGGCACCGTGTCGGGAGCGCCCTGCGGCATGACCGCGCTGTAGACGGCCGCGCCGACGCTGCCGAGCACCGCGACGCCGAGCGAGGTGCCGAGGTCGGAGGCGGTGGTGTTGACGGCGGAGGCGGCACCGGCCTTCTCGGGCGGCGCCGAGCCGACCACCAGGTTGGTCGTGAGCGCCATCGCCGGGGCGATGCCCGGGTAGAGCAGGTAGAAGCCGGTGAGCAGCATCGGCAGCCCGGCGACGCTGTCGACCTGGGTCAGCACCAGGTATCCGGCGACCGACAGCAGGGTGCCGCCCGCGATGACGTACGCGGGGCGGACCCTGCGGACGATCATCGGCGAGATCGTCGAGACCAGCACCAGCGCGAGGGCCGCGGGCAGGATGAACAGGCCCGCCTGGAGCGGCGACAGCTCGGCGACGACCTGGAGGTACTGGGTGAACAGCAGGTAGACACCGCCGAGGGCGACGGCGCTCAGCATGAAGACGGCCAGGCCGCCGCTGAAGACGCGGTTGGCGAACAGCCGCACGTCGAGCAGCGGGTTGTCGAGGGCGAGCTGCCTGCGGACGAAGACCACGCCGAAGACCAGGCCGACGACGACGGCGCCGACGGAGACGACGTCCAGCCCGGACTTGGCCACCTCCTTCACGCCGTACACGATCGGCAGCAGTGCCGCCATCGACAGCGGCACGCTCAGAATGTCGAGCCTGCCCGCTTCGGGTGCCTTGTACTCGGGGATCAGCAGCGGGGCGGCGACGAGCACGATGAGCATGACCGGGATGCCGATCAGCAGGGCGGCGCCCCACCAGAACGCCTCCAGCAGCAGTCCGCCGACGAGCGGCCCGAGGGCGACGCCGAGGGACACCGAGCCCGCCCACATGCCGATCGCGCTGCCCCGCTGCCTGTCGTCGCGGAACATGTTGATGATCAGGGAGAGCGTGGCGGGCATGATGGCGGCGGCGCCGACGCCCATGACCGCACGGGCGGCGATCAGCAGGTCGGCGTTCGGCGCCAGGCCCGCCGCCAGCGACGACACGGCGAACACGGCGGCGCCGAACAGCATCACCTTGCGCCGTCCTATCCGGTCGCCGATCGTTCCCATGGCGACGAGCAGGCCCGCCATCATGAACCCGTAGATGTCGTTGATCCACAACAGTTGGGCGCCGCTCGGGTTCAGGTCGGCGCCGATCTGCGGGGTGGCGAGGAACAGCACGGTCATCGCCAGGAACAACAGCGCCGTCGGCAGCATCAGTACGCCGAGGCCGAGCCACTCGCGTGTGCCCGCTTTGGTGACGTTCATCGAAAATCCTTAAGTACGTGATCGAGCATGTTCGGATCGGTGAGAAAGCTGACCTGCTTGCCCTGCCACGCCGCCGGGGACCAGGCCATGGCCAGGCTCAGCAGGTGCGGCGGGCACGCCACCACCAGGAACCCGTCCGCCGCCTCCAACCACGGCTCCAGGTCCCGTACGGCGGGCGGCGCGGGAACCACGTCGCTCACCAGGTCGGGCAGGCACGCGGCGGTGAGGTCGAGGACATCGACCTCAAGGTCCGCGTGCGTGCTCGCCCGGTCGGCGATCTGGCAGGCCACCCCGTGGTCGGAACCCGTGAGGATCACCAGTCGCTTCATGTGCGGCACTGTGCAGGCAGGCGCTTCAGGTTTTCTCCAGCTCGGCTACGGTGTGCCTCATGCGATTCGGGGTGCTCGGTCCACTGGCCGTGTGGGGGCCGGACGGCCGGCAGGTCAGGGTCCCCGAGGTGAAGGTGCGGGCTCTGCTGGCCGGGCTGCTCATCGAGCCGGGCCGGGTGGTGCCCGCCGACCGGCTCATCGACGCGCTCTGGCTCGGGTCGCTGCCCGCCAACCCGGCAGGGGCGCTGCAGACGCGGGTCTCCCAGTTGCGCCGGGTGCTCGGCAAGGACGCGGTCGTGGCCCGGCCGCCCGGCTACCTGCTCCAGGTGCCGCCGTCCGAGGTGGACGCCGTACGCTTCCAGGAGCTGCTGACGCGGGCCGGGGCGAGCACCGGACGGGCCAGAGTCGATCTGCTGGCCGACGCGCTCGCCCTGTGGCGGGGCCCGGCGCTGATCGAGTTCGCCGACGACGAGTTCGCGCGAGCCGAGATCGCCCGGCTGGAGGAGCTGCGGCTGACGGCGCTGGAGGAGCAGGCCGAGGCCAGGCTGGAGATCGGCGAGCACGCGATGCTGGCCGACGAGCTCGGCGACCTGGTGGCCAGGCACCCGCTGCGCGAGCGGCTGCGCGCCGCCCAGCTCAAGGCCCTCTACCGGGCCGGACGGCAGGGCGAGGCACTCGACGGCTACCGGCTGCTGCGCGAGCACCTGGACGACGAACTCGGCCTGGAGCCCGGCCCCGAGCTGGCCGCGCTGCACCAGGCCATCCTGCGGCAGGACCCGTCACTGGCCGCACCGCGCAGGCAGACCCGCAGGACCAACCTGCCGGCCGCGCTCACCGACCTGATCGGCAGGGACGCGGCGGTCTCCGAGGTCGCCGGGCTGCTCGACGCCGCCCGGCTGGTGACGCTGACCGGGCCGGGCGGGGTCGGCAAGACCAGTCTGGCGCTGGAGACCGCGCGCCGCCTGGCCGACTCCTACCCGGACGGGGTCTGGCTGGTCGAGCTGGCGAGCACGCCCGCCGAGTCGGTGGCGGAGGTCGTCGCGGCGGCGCTGGACGTCCGCGACGAGGGCTCCGCGCTGGCCGACCATCTGAGCGACGCGCTGCGCGGCCAGCGGGTGCTGCTCGTACTCGACAACTGCGAGCAGGTGGCGGGCGCCGTCGGCCGCCTGACCGCCCACCTGCTGCGGGCCGCCCCCGGCCTGCGCGTGCTCGCCACCAGCCAGGAACCGCTGGGGATCGGCGGGGAGCAGCTGTGGAACGTGCCGCCGCTGCCGTCGGCGGACGCCGTGCGGCTGTTCACCGCGCGGGCCGCCGCCTCCGCTCCGGGGGTGGCGCTGGACCCGGAGGCGGTGAGCGCGATCTGCGCACGGCTGGACGGGCTGCCGCTGGCGCTGGAGCTGGCCGCCACCCGGGTGCGGGCGCTGGGCGTGCGCGAGCTGGCGGCGCGGCTCGACGATCGCTTCCGGGTGCTGGGTTCCGGGCGCAGCGACGCCCCGGCCAGGCAGCGCACCCTCCGGGCGATGATCGACTGGAGCTGGGAGCTGCTCGGCCCCGAGGAGCAGACGGTGCTGCGGCGGCTGGCCGTACACGCCGACGGGTGCACGCTGGCCGCCGCCGAGGCCGTGTGCGGCGGCGACGACGTGCTCGGGCTGCTGGCCCGGCTGGTGGACCGCTCCCTCGTCGTGGTCGGCGAGGGCCCGCGCTACCGGCTGCTGGAGTCGGTGGCCGCCTACTGCCAGGAGCGGCTGGAGGAGGCGGGCGAACGCGAGGAGATCCGCGACCGCCACCGTGCCTACTATCTGGCGCTCGCCGAGCGGGCGGCGCCGCAGCTCCTCGGCCCCGAGCAGCGGCAGTGGACGGTGCTCCTGGACGCCGAGAGCGCCAACTTCCGCGCCGCGCTCGACGGCGGGGACGAGCGGCTGGCCAACGCGCTGGCCTGGTACTGGGTGCTGCGCGGGCGGCTCGGCGAGGGTCGCAGGTGGCTGGCGTCGGCGGTCGAGCGCGGCGGTACGTCGGCGACCACGCAGACCTGGCTGGACGCCTTCATGCTGCGCACCGGCGAGGCGCACGGCTGCCCGCCGCCGGAGGACGGGCCGGGCGACGACATGGAGCTCGCGCGCGCCACGGCGTTCCTGGCGTTCGCCATGGTCGGCATCGGCGATCCGGCTGCCGGCGAGGAAGTGGCCGAGCGGGCGCTGACCGCCTTCCGGCGGGCGGGCGAGCCGTGGGGCATCGCCTTCGTCCGCAGTGTGCGCGCCAGGCAGGCGCAGGTGCGGGGGGACCTGGATGCGGCCAGGACGTACGCGGAGCAGAGCCGTTCGGCCTTCGCCGAGCTGGGCGACCGGTGGGGGCAGGTGCAGGTGAGCTTCCCGCTCGGGCAGCACGCCGAGATCGACGGCGACTACGAGCGGGCGGCCAGGATCCACCGCGAGAGCCTGCGGATGGCCGAGGAGCTGGAGCTGTGGACGGAGGTCGCCGACCGGCTGTCGCTGCTCGGCCGGATCGCCCAGCTCACCGGGCAGCAGGAGCAGGCCGACGACCTGCACCGGCGGGCGATGGCGCTGGCCGCCGAGCACGGGTACACGGTGGGCGAGGAGTTCGCGGCGCTGGGCCTCGCCCTGGGGGCGCGGCGGCAGGGGCGGCTGGAGGAGGCCGAGGAGCTGCTGCGCACGTGGCTGGCGTGGGACCGGGCGCTCGACTCCGACCCGGCGATCGCGCTGATCCTGGCCGAGCTCGGATTCGTCGCCGAGTTGCGGGGGGACGCCGAGGGCGCGCTCGCGCTGCACGAGGAGGGGATGGCGACGGCCCGCAGGACCGGCGACCCGCGCGCGGTCGCGCTCGCCCTGGAGGGTATGGCGGGCGCGCTGGCGCTGGGCGGCGAGGCGGAGCGGGCCCGGGAGCTGCTGGCGGAGGCCGAGGCGCTGCGCGAGTCGACGGGCGCCCCGCTGCCGCCCGCCGAGCGCGGGGACGTGGACCGGATCAGGGCGGCCCTGGCGCGTCAGTGACGCCACTCCCGGCCGTCGCCCCCGCCCCCGTCACCGAAGGTTCCCGCAGGCAGGAGTTGTCCACAGACGACCCCACCGGGCGCGCACGCGGACCTCGACCCCCCTCGCGGTGGGTCGGTTCGCGCGGCGCTAATGTCGGATCATGCGCTATGTCGTGATCGGAGCGGGGGCGGTCGGCGGGACGATCGGCGCCTTTCTCGCGAAGGGCGGCCACGACGTCCTCCTGGTCGCGAAGGGCGCCCACCACGCCGCCCTGCGCGCACGCGGGCTGCGCCTGCTCGCACCCGGCGGGGCCGAGACGCTCGACCTGCCGGTGGCCGACGGCCCGGTGCCGGCCCGCGACGGCGACGTGCTGATCGTCGCGACCAAGTCGCAGGACACGCTCGCCGCCCTCGACCCGTGGCCGCGCGAGCTGCCGGTCGTCTGCGCCCAGAACGGCGTGGCCAACGAGCGGATGGTCCTGCGGCGTTTCGAGCGGGTGTACGGCATGTGCGTCTGGCTGCCCGCCCTGCACCTGGAGCCCGGCGTGGTGGTCTCCTACGGCCACCCGCACCCCGGCATGCTCCACGTCGGACGTTATCCACAGGCTGTGGACGAACTGGCCGACCAGGTGACCCGAGACCTGGCCGCGAGCGGGTTCGTCGCCCGCGCCACCCCCGACGTCATGCGCTGGAAGTACGGCAAGCTGCTCAGCAACCTCGGCAACGCAGCCGAGGCGCTGTGCGAGCCCGGGTTCGGCGACCTCGCCGCCCTGGCGCGGGCCGAGGCCACCGGGGTGCTGGCGGCGGCCGGTCTGGCCCACTCGACACCGGAGGAGGAGCGGGAACTGCGCGGCCACCTGGTGGACATCGTGCCCGTGGACGGCGCCGCGCGCGGCGGCGGCTCCTCCTGGCAGAGCCTGGCCAAGGGCGCGGGCACCATCGAGGCCGACTACCTCAACGGCGAGATCGTGCTGCTGGCCCGCGAACTCGGCCTGCCCGCCCCGGTCAACGAGGTGCTGCAGCGCGAGGCGGCCCTGGCCGCCCGGGAGCGGCGGCGGCCCGGTTCGATGCCGGTGGCGCGCATGCGGGAGCTCATCGACGCGCGTTCCGCAGCCGTATCCCGCTGAACTCCAGCGAACTGGCGGTCACCTCGTTCCAGAACGGCCACAGCCGGTCGAGCACCCGCAACTGGATCCCGGCCGCCTCGTGCAGCTCGAACAGGTCGTCCACCGGTTCCGGCGGGCCGAGCGGTTCGACGGGCACCCTCGCCACGACGGCGTGCGGCGGCTCGCCGACGGGCGCGAAGTGCTCGGCGGGCAGCCGGTAGGCGTACAGCCGCACGTCCCGCATGGCCTGGAGCCAGCCGTACTCGACGGCGTGCACCCGCTCGCCGCAACCGGAGCCGATGATGCGGGCGGCGTCGGCGTCCGTCGTCGTGGGACCGCGCCACGCCAGCGCGCGCGGGCACTCGCGGGGGAACCAGTGGTCGGGGCAGCGGTCGGTGCCGACCGCCCAGACGTACGGCTCGGCGCGCACCGACGTCGGCGCGACGTGCGGGACGAACCGGGTGATCGTCGGGTCTTCGGAGAAGTGCAGCACCTGTCCTGGTTCCGGCCTCATGACCTCCCATGATGCCGGTTCGGCGCGGCGGCGGGGCATGTTCCGCCGTGTCGCGGGCAGGTGCGGGGGCCGAGGTGATGCACGATGACCGTGCTCGGACTGATTCTGATACTGCTCGCCGGCTCGGCCGTGGCGATGGCCGTCATGGAGCCGGACGGCACGTTCCTCCTCTTCGGCACCGCTTTCTCGGTGGGCCACCTGGAGATGTTCGCCGCCGGTGCGGCGGCCTGCGCCGTACTCGTGCTCGGGCTGCTGCTGATGGGGGCCGGGTCGCGGCGGTCGGCGCGGCACCGGCGGCAGGCGCGCGAGAGCCGGGCCGAGGCGGCACGGCTGAGGGACGAGAAGCGGCGGCTGGAGCACAAGGACACGCCGGTGGCCGGAACGCCTGCGGAGACGGCCGATCCGGCGCCCGCCGACGCGAGCCGGGCACCCGAGGATAGTCGGGCATAAACCAGCATTCCGGGTGTATGGTGCGAGCGCTCGTATCGTGCACCCGGAGGTCGCATGCCCCCGAAGCGTGGCCGCCCCATTGCGCTCAAGCTCCTCGTCCTGCTGTTCGTGCCGCTGATGTCACTGGTCGGGCTCTGGGCGTTCGCCGCCGGCCTGACCGGCGGGGACGGGCTGCGGCTGCTGGAGACCAACAGCCTGGTCCGCAATCTCGCCACGCCGTCGGAAGAGGTCGTGGTGCAGATGCAGAACGAGCGGCTGCTGGCCGTCCGCTACCTGACCGGCGACCGGCTGAGCGGGCAGACGGCCAAGCAGCGCGGGCTCACCGACCAGGCGCTGCAGCGCTTCCGCAGGCTCGCGGCCGAGCAAGAGGACCTCTCCCCCGAGATGGAGGCACAGCTCCGGGCGCTGTACACGAGCCTCGAACAGCTCCCCGACATCCGCAAGTCCGTGACCGGCCCCAACGGGCGGCCGCTCGACGTGATCGCCGGATACAGCCGCATCCTGGACAACGTCTTCCGCATGCACGACGCCATGATCCTCGTGCCGGACATGTCGCTGTACGCCCAGGCCGACGCCGTCAACACCCTCGGCGAGGCCAAGGAGGTCATCTCACGGCAGCGCGCCATGATCGTCGTGGCGCTCGACGCGGGCCGGGTCGGCAGGCAGGAGCGCGAGGCGTTCGTCGGCATGGTCGCCACCCGGCGACTGCTGTTCACCCAGGCCCTGGCCGAACTCGACCCCGTGCTCGGCTCCTCCTACCACGACCTGGTCCGCGCCCCCGTCTACCGCGAGTTCCTCGAACTGGAGGAGCTCATGCGCGGCCAGGCCAGCGCCAACGGCCTGCCCGCCGCCGCCGCGACCTGGAAGAACGACGGCTCCGCGCTGTGGGACGCGGTCGAGCGCAGCCAGCGGCAGGCCGTCACGGGCTTCGTGTCCCGGGTCGATCCCGCCGCCGACGCCGTCCTCACCAAGATCGGCATCGCGGGCGGCGTCGGGCTGGTGGCCGTTCTCGCCTCCATCGGCCTTTCCCTGCGCTTCCGCAGGAGGCTGGTGCGCGAGCTGGCCTCGCTGCGCGCCGCCGCCGCCGAACTCGCCGACGTACGGCTGGCCGGCCTGGTCGAGCGGCTGCGCACCACCGCGCACCCGCCGGAGACCGTACAGGTCGAGCCGCTGGTCGTGAACGCGGAGACGGCCGAGGTGCGCGACATCGTGCAGGCGTTCAACTCGGTGCAGACGACCGCCGTGCAGGCCGCCGTCGACCAGGCCCGGCTGCGCCACGGCGTCAGCCAGGTCTTCGTCAACCTCGCCCGCCGCAACCAGTCGCTGCTGCACCGGCAACTGCTCCAGCTCGACGGCATGGAGCGCAAGTCGGAGAACCCCGAGGAACTTGAGGACCTGTTCAAGCTCGACCACCTGACCACCCGCATGCGCAGGCACGCCGAGAGCCTGATCATCCTGTCGGACCAGGCGCCCGGCCGGGGCTGGCGCAACCCGGTGCCGATCCTCGACGTCGTACGGGCCGCCGTCGCCGAGGTCGAGGAGTACCCGCGCGTCGAGATCTTCCAGCCGCCCGCCGTGACGCTCGTGGGCGCGGCCGTCACCGACGTCGTGCACCTGGTGGCGGAGCTGGTCGAGAACGCCACCCTGTTCTCACCGCCGCAGACCCGGGTGGACGTGCGGACCACGCTGACGCCGCACGGCCTCAGCATCGAGATCGAGGACCGGGGGCTCGGCCTGTCGCGTACCGAGGTGGACGAGCTGAACGCGCGGCTGCAGGACACGCCGGAGTTCGACCTGGCCAAGAGCGACCGGCTGGGGTTGTTCGTGGTGGCGCGGCTGGCCGCCAGGCACGGGATCCGGGTCAGGCTGGGGCTGTCGCCGTACGGGGGGCTGACGGCGCTCGTGGCGCTCCCCGAACGCCTGCTCGGGGAGCAACCCGCACCGGTGGGCTGAACCGTCAGAGCCTGATCAGCGGGTCGGGGAAGTGGGCGGTGGCGAGCAGGCGGCCCTCCGCGCGCAGGCGGGCCACGGCGGCCACGCGGGTGGCGGCGGCCTGGTCCGGGTCGTCGTCGTAGACGTACCTGATCGCCGGGTCGGCGAGCTGCACCGGATGGTGGAGGATGTCGCCGAGCATGGTGAAACCCTCGGACTCGACGATCTGGTGGCCGGGGGTGTGGCCCGGCGTGTGGTGGACGCTGACCCCTGCGGAGATCTTCGCGGTGCCCTCGACCGGGTCGAGCAGGGCGGCGATCGGATCGAGCACGGCCTGCCTGACCAGAGGCGCGGCCACGTCGAGCTCGGCCTGCTGGATCACGTGCCTGGCGTTGGGGAACACCGGGCGACCCGCGACGGCGGTGCCGCCGTAGTGGTCGCTGTGCAGGTGGGTGATGACGACGGTGTCGATCTCGGACGGCGTAGCCCCCGCCGCCGCCAGTTCGTCGAGCAGGCGGCCGGGAACCGGCGCCCAACTGGACGCCGGCGAGCCGATCGGGCCCACGCCGGTGTCGACGAGCGTCACATGCCCGTCGGTGTCGCGCAGGAGGAAGCAGTGGAAGTGGAGAATCCACTCGCCCTCGTCGGCGCGGGCGCCGATGAACGTGTCGAGGAAGGGCAGGCCGATCGAGGGGCCCATGGGGCCCACCGCGTCACAAAGCGGTGTGATCTCGACGCCTGCCACGATGGTCGGGGTGTGAGGCACCCGCCCAGCCTAGGCCGCTACGACCGGCCCCGACACGTACTCGTTCTCCAGGTCGGCCGCGTAGACGGCGCGGCGGCACTGCGAGCAGCGGTACATGATCGGGCCCTCGTCGAGCTCGGTCTCACACCTCGGACACTGGATGCTCTTCATATCGGTCCCCCTTGAACGTCGTGGACACGTTCATACGTTGCCGACGGCGCCCGGTGAGACCGAATGCCGGAGAACCCCCCGGGAATAGCCCCGATGGGCTAGGCGTTGCCCATACCGGAACGTGTGATACGTTGCGAACGGCGTCGAGCGTCAAAGCTCCGCCGATCTTCCCCCCCGTAGCCCGCCCGTGTTGAGGGCCCGGCTGCATTCACCACATTAGCCGACCTTGTTCGGTATGCCCTCAAGGAGGGTCATCGTGTCTACCCAAACCATTCCTCACCCCCGTTCCGGCGCTCCTGCACAGCAGGTTTCCGGACTGCTGGATTTGCGGGGAAAGACCGGCCAAGTCTCCGGAATCCGCATTTCCGGCGACCGGGTCCGGCAACTCGGACTACGACCCGGCGACCACGTCGTCGCCACCGTGGAAGGCGGCCGGATCGCCTCGGTCGAATCGGTCAACGGCTCCGCCTCCTGGCGTGAGCGTCCGCATTTCGCCGACCTCACGCCCGAGCACCCCACTGAGCGGCTGGCCATCGAGACGGCCTCGCTCACCACCCGGGTCATCGACCTGTTCGCCCCCGTCGGCAAGGGCCAGCGCGGCCTGATCGTGGCGCCGCCGAAGGCGGGCAAGACCATGGTCCTGCAAGCGCTCGCGGCGGCCGTCACCGCCAACCACCCCGAGGTCCACCTCATGGTGCTGCTGGTCGGCGAGCGCCCGGAAGAGGTGACGGAGATGCGGGCGAACATCGCGGGCGAGATCCACTCCTCCACCTTCGACCACCCGGACCACGAGCACACCGCCGTCGCCGAACTCGCGATCGAGCGCGCCAAGCGCCTGGTCGAGCAGGGTCGCGACGTGGTCCTGCTGCTCGACTCGCTCACCCGGCTCGGCCGCGCCTACAACAACCAGGCGCCCGGCAACGGCCGGGTGCTCACCGGCGGGCTGGCCGCCTCGGCGCTCTACCCGCCCAAGCGCTTCTTCGGCGCCGCCCGCAACGTGCTCGGCGGCGGCTCGCTGACCATCCTCGCGACGGCGCTGGTCGGCACCGGTTCCCGGCTCGACGACAGCCTGTACGAGGAGTTCAAGGGCACCGGCAACATGGAGATCCACCTGGCCAGGGACCTGGCCGAGCGGCGGCTGTTCCCCGCCGTCGACCTCGACGCCTCCGGGACGCGGCGTGAGGAGACGCTGCTGCGCGACGGCGAACGGCAGGTCGTGTGGCGGCTGCGCCGCATGCTCGGGACGATGGAGCGCCACCAGGGCACCGAACTGCTCATCGACAAGCTCAAGCGGACGCCCTCCAACACCGCCTTCCTCCGCCAGGCGGCCACGACCTGAGCCTCGGCGAGAATGGGTGGATGCTGAGTGATGTCGTCCACCTGCTCGTCTGCCCGATCTGCGGACAGGGGCTGGAGACCGTACCCGGGGCGCTGCGGTGCGGGAGGGGGCACGCCTTCGACCTCGCCCGGCAGGGCTACGCGAGCCTCCTGGTCGGCTCGGGGACGCCGGGCACCGCCGACACCGCCGAGATGGTCGCGGCGCGCGAGCGCTTCCTCGGCGCCGGGCACTACGAGCCGCTGGCCGCCGAACTGGCCAGGGAATCCGCCGGGGCGCGGGTGGTCGTGGAGGCCGGGGCGGGCACCGGCTACTACCTGGCGCGGGCGCTCGGCCCGGAGGCGGTCGGACTGGCCTTCGACATCTCCAAGTTCGCGATCAGGCGGGCGGCGCGGGCCCATCCGAGGGCGGGCGCGGTCGTGGCGGACGTCTGGCGGCCGCTGCCCATCGCGGACGGGGTGGCCGACGTGGTGCTCGACGTGTTCGCGCCGCGCAACGGGCCGGAGTTCGCGCGGATCCTCCGTACGGGCGGGCGGCTGGTGGTGGTCACGCCGGGGCCCGGTCACCTGCGGCCCCTGGTCGAGGGGCTCGGGCTGCTGTCCGTCGATCAGGACAAGGAGCAGCGGGTCGCGCGCAGTCTCCGAGAATTCTCCCTGGTGGAACGGCGCGCGGTGGAGTTCACGATGGAGTTGGACGCCGACGGGGTGACCGAGGTCGTGCGAATGGGACCCAGCGCATGGCATATGCCGGAAGCGACACTGAATGCTCGAATTTCTCGAGTCTTCGAGCAGGAAACGACGAAGAAAGTGACAACCACTGCGAGCTTTCAGCTGTCTATCTTCCAGACGGCATCGCGAGCAAGGGTTGTTCCTTGACGGTCATATGCGGCTCGTGTTACTGATGGGGCATTTAGTCTGAAATTCCCCGACATTCCACGAGTATTTCTGTGACACAGGCGCGATACTGGACGCCAACCCGCGCCGGGGAAGCCGAGAGCTGAGGCGCGGTTCCAGAGGGAGGGGACGCGCCGCATGAAGGCGGAGGAACGCTGGCAGGCCAGGTTCCGGGCGCCGCGCATGACGTTGCCCACCTGGGCACGCCTGGCACCGAACCGCTCCATCTACCGGTGCAACGCCACCGGCACCTGGGAGGTCTACGCCTGGGATCGTACGAAGGGCTCCACCCGCCAGGTCACCGAGCAGCCCAAGGGCACCGCCCACGCCGCCATCGACCCCACCGGCCAGTGGATCTACTGGTTCGCCGACACCGACGCGGACGAACTCGGCGGATGGATGCGCCAGCCGTTCGGCGGCGGCGACGACGTCCCCGTCGACCCCGGCATCCCGGTCGGCCAGCCCGGCGGCATCCACCTGTCGGCCAACGGCACCGCCGTGATCAGCCTGGCCGCAGAGGGCTCCTTCCGCATCCACCTCGTCAGGCCCGGCGACCAGGCCCGCGTGATCTACGAGCACACCGAGGCCGCCTGGGTCACCGACCTGTCCATGGACGGCTCGCTGATCGCCGTCAACCACGGCGAGTACGGCGACTTCCGCCGCCCCGCCCTGCGGGTCATCCGTCCCGACGGCTCGGTCGTCGGCGAACTCCACGACGGCCCCGACAAGGGCGTGATCGGCGTGAAGTTCGCCCCCGTCATGGGCGAGCGGCGACTGCTAGCCCTGCACGAACGCCGCAGGCGCCACGAACCGCTGCTCTGGGACCCCGTCTCCGGCGAGCAGCGCGAACTCTGGCTGAAGGACCCCGGCGAACTGTCCGCCGAGTGGTACGCCGACGGCCGCGCCCTGCTCATCCACCGCCAGGACCGGGCCCGCAGCTACCTCCACCGCTACGACCTCGGCGGCGGCGGCCTCACCCTCATCGACACCCCGCACGGCGTCATCGAGGAGGCCACGCCGCGCCCCGGCGGGAACGTCGAGTACACGTGGTCGAGTTCGTCCCGGCCGCCGGTCGTGCGGTCGAGCAACGGCCAGGTCGTGATGAACTCGGCCGGGCCCATCGCGCCGCCCAGCGTCCCCGTCGAGGACCTGGACGTGACCGGGCCGGGCGGCCGCATCCACGCCCTGGTCTCCCGGCCGGAGAACGGCGCCGCGCCGTTCCCCACCGTCTTCCTGCTGCACGGCGGGCCCACCGCGCAGGACCACGACGCCTTCTCCCCCGAGGTGGCCGCGTGGGTGGACTCCGGGTTCGCCGTGGTGCGGGTCAACTACCGGGGCTCCACCGGGTACGGCTCGGCCTGGCGCGACGCGCTCCACGCCGACGTGGGGCACATCGAGCTGGCCGACGTCGCCGCCGTACGCGACTGGGTGGTGGCGCGCGGCATCGCCGACCCCTACCGCATGATCGTCGCGGGCAGTTCGTGGGGCGGCTTCCTCGCGCTGCTGGCCCTCGGCCTGCAGCCCGGGTACTGGGCGGCGGGCATCGCGGCGGTCCCGATCGCCTGCCACCGCACCTGCTACGAGGACGAGGCCGAGAGCCTGCGCGCCTACCAGCGGGCCCTGTTCGGCGGCTCGCCCGAGGAGCAGCCCGATCGCTACACGGCCAGTTCGCCGATCACCTACGTGGACCGGGTCGACGCCCCGGTGCTGATCCTCGCCGGGGAGAACGACACCCGCTGCCCACTGCGCCAGATCGAGAAGTACGTGGCCAGACTCGCCGAGCACGGCCGCGAGCACGAGCTGTACACCTACGACGCGGTGCGCGGCTCCATGGTCGTCGCCGAACGCATCGCCCAGATGACCCTGCAACTGGAGTTCGCGAGAAAGCACACGGCGAAGAGCCCCTGACCATGCCGCGCCCTGCCGTACGCGGGCGGGTTGCGGGGTGCAGGGGCGGCCTGCGGCGGGTCAGCGGGCGCGGAGGACCAGGATCGCCAGGTCGTCCGCGCTCGGCTCCGGCGCGAAGTCCTCGGCGCCGCGCCTGATGCGCTCGGCCACCGCGCGGGCCGACAGGCCCACGCACTCGGCCAGCATTCTGGCCAGCCCGCCCTCGTCGTCGAGCAGCCGCCCGCCGTTGCGCCGCTCGGTGACGCCGTCGGTGACGGCCAGCAGCACGTCGCCGTGGTCGAGGTGCAGGGTGTCGGCCTCGAACACCACCTCGGGGAAGACGCCGAGCAGCGACTGCGGCGTGGTGACCGTCTCGACCACGCCGTTCGGCTTCAGCCGCAGCGCCTCGGGATGCCCGGCCGACACCAGGCGTACCTCCAGGCCGGTCTCCACCGGCGTGATGTCGCCGTGGATCAGCGTCAGGAACCTGGCCCGCTCGCCCTCCTCCAGGATGGCCTGGTTGAGGCGGCCGAGGACGGCGGCCACGCCGTACCCCTCGCGGGCCAGCAGCCGCAGCGTGTGGCGGGCCAGGCCGGTGACGGCGGCGGCCTCCGGGCCGGTGCCGCAGACGTCGCCGATGGCGAAGCGCCAGGAGTCCTCGGCGGCGAACAGGTCGTAGAAGTCGCCGCCGACCTCGTTGACCTCGCCCGCGGGCTCGTAGACGACGCCGTAGTCGAGGCCGGGCACCTCCGGCTCGTTGGGCGGCAGCAGACTGCGCTGGAGGGCGCGGTTGGCGGCGGCCTGCTCGGCGTACAGGCGGGCGTTGTCCATGGCGAGCGCGGCCCGGCGCGCGATGTCGGCGGCGAAGCGCACGACGTCGTCGGGGAAACGGTCGGTACGCCCGAGGCACATCATGCCGAGCCCGCGCCCGCGTGCCGTCAGCGGCACGGCCAGCACCTGCCAGTCGGCGAGCTGAACCGTGGTGGTCACCTGGGTGTCGGCGACGCTGACCTGGCCGAGCTGCTCGCGCAGGCCGTCGATGCGGGCCTCGTCGGCGTGCCACAGGTAGGCCAGGCGCATCGGGCCGGCCAGCGTGCCCGCGGTGTAGACCGCGCACCAGCCGGACAGCCGGGGCACCACGATCTGGGCGATGATCGCGGGAACCATGTCGGGGTCGAGGGTGCCCGCGAGCAGGTCACTGGCGTCGGCGAGGAAGCCCAGCCAGTGGGGGCCGTGCGCGCTCTCCTCCGCCCACTCGGGGGTGGTCCGGTCGGCCGAACCCGGTAGCGTGAGTCTTGCCCAGTGGACACGGGAGTCGCCGGCGAAGGTGATGCCCCACTCCTCCACCTCGATCGAAGGAGCCTTCGGGTCGCCGTGCGGCGCCGTACGCTGCCGCAGCTCGACCTGCACCCCGTCGCCGAAATGTTTCCAGATGACCTCGAACGGCTCATCCACCACCTGCCCCGCCAGCTCTCCGGCCACCTGTTCGGCAACGGTGAGAACGGCACCGGCGACCGCCCAGGCGGTCATCACCTCACGGGTGAAACGCCGGGTCGCGGGTACAGCCGTCTCGCCTGGTGCGAAGGTCGCCGCGAGAAGGGCGTGGGGTGAGGCAGTCATCCCACCGTGCCTACCACAATTGACGGCGACTTGGGGTAAATCCAAGGACAGGACTACGAGCTACTCATCGTGACAGACTTACATCACTCGCGCTGCCACCTCGCGAGTGAAGGAGGCCCCATGACCACGGCCAAGACCGTCCCCACCCCTGAAGAGAGGACCTACACCGAGTCGGATCTGGTGCCGATCCTGGAGACTCTGTTCGCCTGGCGGGACGGCGACTTCCGGCGGCGCGTCCCCCATGCGCCTCCCGGCATCATGAGCGAGGTGCGGCTGCTGCTCAACGACGTGGCCGACCGCCGCGAGCATCTGGCGAACGAGCTGGTCCGGGTTCGCAAGGAAGTGGTCAAGGAGGGCCGCTTCGGCGAACGGCTGACCCCGGGGCCGGGTGTCGGGGCCTGGGCGGAGAGCGTCGAGTCGGTCAACCAGCTGATCGACGCGCTGGTGAGCCCGGTAAGCGGCGCGGCGGACGTCATCGACGCCGTGGCCAAGGGCGACCTGTCGCGGCGCATCGACCTCGACCGGTCGGCGCGCGGCGAGGTGCGGCGGCTCGGCAAGGCGATCAACGGCATGGTCGACCAGCTCGCCCTGTTCAACTCCGAGGTGACCAGGGTGGCCCGCGAGGCGGGCACCGAGGGGCGGCTGGGCGGCAGCGCCAACGTACGCGGCATGTCGGGGAGCTGGCGCGACCTGACCGAGGCGGTCAACACGATGTCGTCGCGGGTGGCCGCGCAGGTGCGCGACATCGCGGTGGTGACGACGGCGGTGGCCAAGGGCGACCTGTCGCGCAAGGTCACGGTGGACGCCGTGGGTGAGATGTTCGAGCTGAAGAACACCGTCAACACGATGGTCGACCAGCTGTCGGGGTTCGCCGAGGAGGTCACCCGCGTGGCCCGCGAGGTCGGCACCGAGGGCCAGCTCGGCGGGCAGGCCCAGGTGACCGGGGTGTCCGGGGTCTGGAAGGACCTGACCGACAACGTCAACTTCATGGCCAACAACCTCACCTCACAGGTACGCAGCATCGCCACCGTGGCGACGGCGGTGGCGCAGGGCAACCTGTCGAAGAAGATCACCGTCGACGCGCAGGGCGAGATCCTTCAGCTGAAGGAGACGCTCAACACGATGGTCGACCAGCTCTCCTCCTTCGCCGACGAGGTCACCCGCGTGGCCCGCGAGGTCGGCACCGAGGGCAAGCTGGGCGGCCGGGCCGAGGTCAAGGGTGTGTCCGGGGTCTGGAAGGACCTCACCGACAACGTCAACTCGATGGCCAACAACCTCACCTACCAGGTGCGCAACATCGCCCAGGTCACGACGGCGGTGGCCAACGGCGACCTGACCCGCAAGATCGACGTGGACGCCCAGGGCGAGATCCTCGAACTGAAGTCGACGATGAACACCATGGTCGACCAGCTGTCCAGCTTCGCCTCCGAGGTCACCCGCGTGGCCCGAGAGGTGGGCACCGAAGGCCAGCTCGGCGGGCAGGCCCAGGTGCGCGGGGTGTCCGGGGTCTGGAAGGACCTGACCGACAACGTCAACTTCATGGCCAACAACCTCACCTCACAGGTACGCCAGATCGCGGCCGTGTCGTCGGCCGTGGCGCAGGGCAACCTGTCCAAGAAGATCACCGTCGACGCGCAGGGCGAGATCCTTCAGCTGAAGGACACCCTGAACACGATGGTCGACCAGCTCTCCTCCTTCGCCGACGAGGTCACCCGCGTCGCCCGCGAGGTCGGCACGCAGGGCCAGCTGGGCGGGCAGGCGCGGGTGCAGGGCGTGTCCGGGGTCTGGAAGGACCTCACCGACAACGTCAACTTCATGGCCAACAACCTGACCTCACAGGTCCGTAACATCGCCGAGGTCACGACGGCGGTCGCCAACGGCGACCTGACCCGCAAGATCGACGTGGACGCCCAGGGCGAGATCCTGGCGCTGAAGACCACCATCAACCGCATGGTCGACCAGTTGTCCAGCTTCGCCTCCGAGGTCACCCGCGTGGCCCGAGAGGTGGGCTCCGAGGGCAGGCTGGGCGGCCAGGCCCGCGTCGAGGGCGTCGAGGGCACCTGGAAGCGGCTCACCGAGTCCGTCAACGAACTCGCCGGCAACCTGACCACCCAGGTGCGCGCCATCGCCACCGTGACGGGCGCCGTCGCCCAGGGCGACCTGACCCGCTCGATCGCGGTCGAGGCGCAGGGCGAGCTGGCCGAGCTCAAGGACAACGTCAACTACATGGTGGCCAACCTGCGCGAGACCACGCAGGCCAACCAGGAGCAGGACTGGCTGAAGTCCAACCTGGCCCGCATCTCGCGGCTCATGCAGGGCCACCGCGACGTCCTGGAGGTCGCCAAGCTGATCATGAGCGAGCTGACGCCGCTCGTGTCGGCACGCCACGGCGCCTTCTACGGCCGCGACCCCGAGGGCGCCCACGGGTTCATCCTCATCGGCGGGTACGGCGTGCGCCCCGACCGGGGCCCACGGCAGAAGTTCGCGATCGGCGAGGGCATCGTCGGCCAGGCGGCGGCCGAGGGCAAGACCATCATCCTCGACAGCGTCCCCGCCGGCTTCATCACCATCGACAGCGGCCTCAGCAAGTCGACCCCGGCGCAGATCGTGGTGCTGCCGATCCTGTTCGAGAGCCGGGTGCTCGGCGTGCTCGAACTCGCCTCGTTCACCCCGTTCGGCGAGGTGCACCTCGACTTCCTGACGCAGCTCGTCGAGACCATCGGCGTCACGATGAACACCATCATCGCCAACTCCCGCACCGAGGACCTGCTGACCGAGTCGCAGCGTCTCACCCGAGAGCTGCAGGAGCGCTCCGACGAGCTCCAGCGGCAGCAGGAGGAGCTGCGCAGGTCCAACTCCGAGCTTGAGGACAAGGCGGGGCTGCTGGCCAAGCAGAACCGCGCGATCGAGATCCAGAACTTCCAGATCGAGCAGGCCCGCCGCACCCTGGAGGAGCGGGCCGAACAGCTCGCGGTCTCCAGCCGGTACAAGTCCGAGTTCCTCGCCAACATGTCCCACGAGCTGCGCACCCCGCTCAACAGCCTGCTCGTGCTGGCCAAGCTGCTCACCGAGAACGCCGAGGGCAACCTGACCTCGCAGCAGGTCGAGTTCGCGCGGACCATCCACGGCGCGGGCTCGTCGCTGCTGCAGCTCATCAACGACATGCTCGACCTGTCGAAGGTCGAGGCGGGCCGCATGGACGTGCACCCCGGCCCGCTGCCGATGAGCAAGCTGGTCGAGTACGTCAGCTCGGCCTTCGCCCCGCTGGCCAAGGACAAGAAGCTGGCCTTCTCCGTCGAGGTCGACGAGGGCACCCCGCTGGAGCTGCGCACCGACGAACAGCGCCTGCAGCAGGTGCTGCGCAACCTGCTGGCCAACGCGGTCAAGTTCACGCACAAGGGCGAGGTGAAGATGCGGGTGCTGCGGGCGCCCGCGGGCGCCGACGTGGACGACGACGTGCTGCGCCAGGCCGACGATCTGCTCGCCTTCGAGATCATCGACACCGGCATCGGCATCGCCCCTGACAAGCGGGAGATCATCTTCGAGGCGTTCCGCCAGGCCGACGGCACGACCAGCCGCAAGTACGGCGGCACCGGCCTCGGGCTCAACATCTGCCGCTCGATCGCGATGCTGCTGGGCGGCGAGATCCACGTGGACAGCGAGGTCGGCAAGGGCAGCACGTTCACGCTCTTCCTGCCGACGACGTACACCGGCCCGCTGTCGGGCGAGGCCACGGCCGCGCGCAGGCAGGTGGTCGTCACCCCGGCGGAGGAGCCGGCGGTTCCCGAGCCGCCGCTGCCGATGGACCTGCCGCTGCCCGAGCTGGTCGAGCCCGCCGAGACCGTCACCTGGCAGGGCGACGACCCGCTCGCCGGGGCCAAGATCCTCATCGTGGACGACGACATCCGCAACGTCTTCGCGCTCACCAGCGTGCTGGAGCGCCACGGCGCCTCCATCGTCTACGCGGAGAACGGGCGCGAGGGCATCGAGCAACTCGAACGCAACGAGGACGTCGGCCTGGTCCTGATGGACATCATGATGCCGGAGATGGACGGCTGGGCCACGACGTCGGCCGTCCGCCGGATGCCCCAGTTCGCCGATCTGCCGATCATCGCGTTGACCGCTAAGGTCATGCGAGGAGATCGTGAGAAGAGCATCGCCTCGGGCGCGTCCGACTACGTGCCCAAGCCGGTCGACGTGGACCGGTTGCTCGAACGACTGCGCGGTTGGCTCAGCCGTGGGCGGGTGGACGCGACCGACCCTGCTGAAGGAACGTGATCGATGGCGGACCGTGCGAAGATCCTCCTGGTCGACGACCGCGAGGAGAACCTGATCGCCCTTGAGGCCATCCTGAGCTCGCTCGATCTGGTGCCGGTGCGCGCCAGGTCGGGTGAGGAGGCACTGAAGGCGCTGCTCAACACCGAGTTCGCGCTGATCCTGCTGGACGTGCGGATGCCGGGGATGGACGGGTTCGAGACGGCGGCGCACATCAAACGGCGCGAGCGTACCCGCAACATCCCGATCATCTTCCTGACGGTGGTGGACAGCGCGCCCGACTACGCCTTCCGGGGTTATGCGGCGGGCGCGGTGGACTATCTGACCAAGCCGTTCGATCCGTGGGTGCTGCGGGCCAAGGTGTCGGTGTTCGCGGAGTTGTACATGGCGAACAAGCGCCTGGCCGAGCAGGCGTCGCTGCTACGCGAGCGGGTCGCGGCCGAACTGCCGGGCGGCACTGCCGACAGGGCTGGCGTGCTGCCCGAACTGTCGCGGCGGCTCAGCACGGCCGAGGACGAACTGGCCAAGGTACGGGAGCTGTCGCTGAAGTCCCCCGACCCCGGACTGTCGGCCGCGCTGTCGGCCCTCACCGACCGGGTTTCTCACCTGCGCGCGGCATTCGACGCGATCACCTAGAGCCGGCGGGAGGCGCGAGCGGCGGGTTTCGTGCAAGAAGCCGGCTCAAGCGGAGAGCCGAAGCCCTATCGGCGGGCGCGTTCCAATGCGTCCCAGAAGCCTCGGCGCAGGGCGTGGCGGACCTCGTCGTGCAGCAGGAAGTCGATCGGCAGCGAGGAGCCCTGCAGCAGCCGTGCTTCCAGGTCGGACGGCATGCGCGGCTTGCGGGCCAGCACCGCCTCCAGCCACAGGGCCGGAGCGTCGCGGGCGACCGACTCGCCGAAGTCGTGGCCCTCACGGTGGGCGGACTGGACCGCGTCTGCCAGCGTGGTCGTCCCCGTCGCGGGCGTCGCGGGCACCGGCGCCGCCTGCGGGCCCGTGTAGGGCCCCAGCGGCTGGTACGTCGGCGAGAACTGCGCGGGATCCTGCTGGTAGCTGGAGTATGACGGCAGCGCGGGCGGAACCGCTTGGCCGAGCCCCGGCGAGGAGCCGCTCGCCGGGTTGAGGCTCTGACCGGGCGGGCTCGCATGGGCGCCGCTCCCGGGCGGCAGCGCGTGGCCGCCGGACGGGGCCGAGCCGGGCTGCCCGGCCGATTGGCTGGGCGCAGGCGTGGTGGGCGGCCCGGCACCGGGCAGGCCGTGCTGGCCGGACACACCCGTCGAGGCGGCCGGAGCAGCGGCAGCGCCCGAACCGGACGGCGGCGCCCCGGGAACCGGCGGGCCGGCCGACCCGAGCGGCGACGGCGCCGCCCCAAGAGCACCCATCCCGGACGTACCCGTTCCAAGAGTCCCTGCGCCCGACGATCCCGCTCCAAGAGTCCCCGAGCCGGGCAAACCCGCCCCTGGAGCTCCCGGCTCTGGATGCCCTGCCCCAAGAGAACCCGAACCGAGCGAACCCGAACCGAGCACTCCCGCACCGGACGCACCCGAGCCGGACGATCCCGAACCAAGACCCCCCGCACCGGACGATCCCGGACCGAGAGCCCCTGAACCGGGCGACCCCAAGCCGGACGATCCCGGACCGACGGCCCCCGCACCGGACGAACCCGAGCCGAGACCCCCTGAACCGGGTGACCCGGGACTTAGAGATCCAGCACCGGGCGCCCCTGCACCATGCGCCCCCGAAGCAGGAGGAACCGAGCCGAGAGGAGCCGACCCGGGAGACATGGACCCGAGCGCGGCGGGTGGCAGTGCGGCCGGGAGCGACGCGTGGGCGGCCTGGCCGTTGCTGACGGGCTGGCTGCCGTTGACGGCCTCGGCCGCGCCGGTGACCAGGCTGACGTAGGGGCGCAGGTGGCCGCTGCCGATCTCGATGAGGTCGTCGCTCTCCTGGCGCAGCGTGCGCGAGACCGCCCAGCCGCCGTCGGCCGTGATGTGCACGACGGTGACCCGGATGCCGAGGTCCTGGGCGTCGCAGACGACTTGAGCGAGGTCCTCGTCGCCGCTGACGACGACCGCGTCGCACACGGCGCTGTTGCGGGCGAGCGTCATCAGGTCGCGGTGGACCTGCGCGTCCACCCCCTCCCGGCGGCCGGGCCTGATGCGCGACAGCCGGAGCTTGAGCCCCGGCAGGTCGGCGAGCGCGTCGTGCTCAGGGGTGCGGCGGCCTTCGACGGTCGCCTCGTACCAGTAGCAGCGCAACAGCGGCAGCCCCGTACGCTCACGGGACAGGTTGGTCATCAGCTGGAGCAGACCCGGATAGTCCCAGGCGACGGCTTCGCGATGACGGGTGCCGTGCACGGCCATCGCGCCGTCGGCCAGCAGGTAGCCAGCGTCCACGAACAGCGCGCAGCGATCCACGCGACACCGCCCCTTTCTTGGGTGGCCCGACCTTGCGGCCCTGCACCGTCAGAGCCGGACTCGGCGGCCCTCTCTCAGGGTAATGAAGGCGATGATCGTGCGAAGCTGAATCCCGACGATTCCGAACTCGCCCGACGTCTCGCCAGAGGATTTACGCAGACCGTACCAGTTTGTCCTGATCTCGGTCACGACCTGGTTCGCACACTCACCGCCACCACCCCGAACAACACGGCGTCACGGCGCGTGACGATCGACAGTCTGGGCCGGTCGCCGAGTTCGCCGCTGAAGGTGTCCACGTCCACGCCGAACGTGAGCTTGTCGGCGCCGTTGGCCGAGCCGTCGAAGGCGTTGTCGACCCGCCGGTCGCCGGCGGCGGGTACCAGCGGCGTGCCGCCGACCAGCACCCGGTCCCCGCGCAGGTCGGCGTCGCCCTCCCAGGTCACCAGGTCCACCCGCGCGGGCGCCGCGGCCGGGCTCAGCCCGCCCAGTGGCAGGTCCACCCGGCCGGGCTCGTCGTCCTCGCCGCCGACCTGTGTGGCCGTGTCGAGGACGACCACCTGACTGTACGGCTGGCCCGGATCGGTGGCGATGACCATGAGGCTCCATCCCGCGTGCTGCGAGACCCCCTGCTTCACCGGAGCGTCGGCCGCCCACCACATCCCCTTCCGGTCACCCGCGCTGACCAGCGCGGTCACATCGGCGAACGCCTGGTAGCCGGACCCGGCCGGCAACGGGCGCACCGTCACCTGGGTGGGCTGGATGAGCGAGTACTTCTTCCGGCCCGGCGGCCGGAACTCGATCGGGCCGCCCTTCGGCGTACCGGCCGACCAGTAGAGCCCGGCCCACACGATCTGGCTGCCGGGCGGGAGGTCGAGCCGGGCGCCGCTGGAGGCGGTGGTGCGGGCCACGTCGTCCTCGTCCACGCGGCGCATGGGCCACAGGTCGTTGTCACGCCGTCCGCCCCGCCGCTCGCGAGCCTCCTCGCAGCCGTCGCGGGCCTGCGGGCAGCTCAGCAGCGTGTTGCCGATGGACCTGACCAGCACCTTGCCGTCGGTGGCGAACCGGGCGGGCGCCCCTTCCGCCTGCACACCCACCGTCGCCGCCGCCCGCAGCCGTACCCCTCCCGAGTTCACGTGGACGGCGGGCCCGGCGCCCTCCGGCGCCGAGGCGTCCACGCGCACCCGCAGGAAGACCGCCGTGGAGGCGCGGGCGGCCAGCGGCCTGCGCACGCAGGTCGCCCCGCCGCTCTGTGCGCGGCACGACCAGCCGTCCACCGAGCCGACCGGTTTGACCAGGGCGAGCGCGCTGCCCCGGCGCGCGCCGGACAGAAGCGTGACGCCGGGCGGCAACGCGACCGTGGCCGACAGTTCCTCGCTCGGCCCCTTGCCGGTGTTGCGCAGCCGCAGTCCGACGATGCCGGGGTGGTCGCGCACCAGCGCGCCGAGCGCGTCGATCGAGGCCGACAGCCGCGCCTTGCCCTGGGGGGTGGGGGTGGGCTTCGGGACGGGCGGCGGCGGGGTCGGCTCCGGCCTCGGCTCCCGTACAGGCGGCGGCGGAGGCTCGGGCGTGACGACCGGCACGGCGACGGGAGGCGGCTTGACCGGCTCCTCCCCCGACATCAGCAGG
>NZ_BAAAHQ010000021.1:116424-202953 GCF_039525605.1 Nonomuraea longicatena
GACGGTCGCCGTGGCGCCCGTCGCGGCCGCCTGCTGACTCCTCGGGATACGCCGCAGCCAGGCGAGCACGTGCAGGAACCCGCCCGCCCCCGCGTGGGAGGCCGCCTGGGCCAGCGCCGCCAGGTAGCCGGAGAAGACCGGGCCCACCACCAGCGGCCCGACGATGACGCGCAGGCCCCGGTTGACGTCCATCAGCTCGATGAGCACCGAGTTGCACCCGGCGCAGCCGCCCACGTGCTCGTCGACGGTCCGGGAGTCGCGTTTGGCCAGGCCGCCGCGTACGTAGGCGCCCATTTTGCCGAGCACCGGACGGCACGCCTGCGCGGGCGAGGAGGTCAGGTGCATCTGCAGGTACGCCTGGCGCAGCCCCTCGCGGGCCCGGTAGGCGAGCGCCGCCACCCCGTTGGCCGACAGGCCGAGCATCGGCGCGACGTCGGCCGCCTTGGCGCTCTCGACCTCGGTGTGCCACAGGACCGCCCGCCACCGGTCGGGCAGCGACAGGAAGGCCCGCGCGATCAGCGACTTCTCCAGACCCGTCAGCGCCGGGTCCACGAAGGGCTCCCCGGGGTCGAACTCCTCGATCTCGCCGGTGCTCACCTGGCGGCTCTCGACCCTGGTGCGGTCGTAGAACGTGCGGCGGACGACGGTCAGGAGGTACGGGCGGAAACCCGCCTCCGGGCCGCCGCCCCGGCCGACCAGGTCGAGGATCTTCGTGAACGACTCGGCGACCACGTCCTCGACATCGGTCTCGCCCCGCACGAGCTGGCGGGCGAGGGCTCTGGCGGCGGCCACGTGCCGCTCGTACAGCTCGCCGAAGGCGGCGGCGTTGCCCTCTCGCACCGCCTCCAGAAGATCCGCATCGCTTTGCGGGGATTCGACACTCATAGTGACCTCACGATTACGCGGGGTTGCCCGCCGAATCATTCCGCATTCCGCGTCATGACTAACGCGAAAGCTCGTCTTTGCCGTTGAAACCCTTCGGAGGACAGATGGACGACGACGATCAGGAGGAGCTCCGCTCGCGGTGGCGCAGGCGCAGCCTGGCGGCCGGCTGGTCCCTGCCCGCAGACTGGTGGACACCCGCCGTCGAACACACGATCACCGCGCTCCACGCCGGTCGCGGCGTGCTGCCCGCCTGCGAGGCGCTGGGGGCCGCACGGGCCCGCGCTGGCGTCGGCATCGGCGAGGGCCTCAGCGACCTCGCCGCCCTCTACGCCTCCCTCGGGCTGAGCGAGCCGCCGTTCACCGCCGCCCGCGCCTACGCCGTCGGCTGGACGGAGGCCAGCTTCGCGCCCATCACCGCGCTGTGCTGCGAGGATCCGCTCACCGGCCTGGCCAGCCCCGCCTACCTGCGTACCCGGCTGGCCGAGCTGTACCGGGGCTCGCGCGCCGAACGGCACCGGCTGGTCGTGGCCGAGCCGTACGAGTGGCCGGCCGGGCTGACCGGGCGCCTGGCCGAGCTGCTCACCCTGGCGAGGGCGCTGCGCCGGGCCTTCCCGGACGGCGAGACCCTGGCCCAGCTCGCGCCCGCACGGGTGGGCGCGCTGGCGCGGGCCGGTCCGGCCCTGCCCGGACGGGTGGCCGGACTGCACCCCTACCGGGTGTCCGTCGAGGCGCTGCCCGGAGGGTACGAACAGGCTCTCACCCTGATCCGGACCCTAAGCTTGGGCGCATGAGCGAACGCGAGAAGCTGCTTGCCGAGATCAAGAACAAGGCCGTCGTGCACGGCAAGGTCGTCCTGTCGTCGGGCCGCGAGGCTGACAGCTACCTCGACCTGCGCCGCATCACCCTCGACGGGGTGGCGGCGCCGATGGTGGGCAGGGTGCTGCTGGAGCTCACCGAAGACCTCTCCTATGACGCCGTCGGCGGCCTCACGCTGGGCGCCGACCCGGTCGCGGCCGCGATGCTGCACGCCGCCGCCGCGCGGGGGCGCACCCTCGACGCCTTCGTGGTGCGCAAGACGCAGAAGGTGCACGGCCTCCAGCGGCGGATCGAGGGCCCGGACGTGAAGGGCCGCCGCGTCCTCGCGCTGGAGGACACCTCGACCACCGGCGGCTCGGTCATGACCGCCGTCGAGGCGCTGCGCGAGGAGGGCGCCGAGGTCGTCGCCGTCGTCACCATCGTCGAGCGCGGCGCCGCGCCGCGCCTGGCGGAGGAGGGCATCCCGTACCGCTACGCGTTCACCGCTACGGAGTGCGGACTGTGAACGCCTCCCGCGTGCCCGGTTCGCCGGTCCTGCGCGGGACACCGTTCTCCGTCACCCGCACCGTCGAGGCGTCGGTGAGCACCACGGACAGTTCCGGCTCGTAGTAGGCGACCTCCTCGCCCCGGCTCATGTCGCGGTACTGCAGCACGTCGCCGCCCGGCACCCGTACGGTCACGAGCGGGCAGGTCTCGGCCACGCACTCGATGCGCACGGTCGGGATCTGGGCGGTGGTGGCGGGCGCGGCGGACTCGCGCTCGGCCGACACGGGGGCAGGGGTCTCGGCCGAGTGCAGCAGCACCCATCCGCCCACGACCAGCAGCAGCACCACGAATGCCGCCGCGACCAGGGCGGACACCAGCTTGGCCAGGCCCATCGGATCAGTCCTGTGGCGTCCCACACTCCGCAGAGTACCCAGAGGTCAAGCCCGCACCCAGATCAGTTCACGATTCGGTGCTGCCTGCCCGACCTGCGGCCTTTGACGATCTCCACGATGATCGGGATCAGCGAGATCAGCACGATCAGGAACACGCCCGGCAGGATGTACCTGTCGATCTGTTTCGGATCGACCCGGCTGCCCAGGAAGTGGCCGAGCAGGATCAGGCCCTCGGTCCAGACGAGCGCCCCCGCGACGTTCCACACCAGGAAGCGCCTGGGGCTCATCTCCAGCGCCCCGGCCACCGGGTTCATGAACGTGCGCACGATCGGCACGAACCGCGCCAGCACCACGGCCTTGGCCGGGCCGAACTTCTCGAAGAACTCCTCGGCCCGGGCGACGTGCTCCTTCTTGAACAGCCGCGAGTCCGGCCGGTCGAACATCCTTCTGCCGAAGCGGGCCCCGAGGAAGTGGCCGAGCTGGGCCCCCGCGACCGCGCACAGCGGGGTTCCGACCAGCAGCACCGGCAGGGACAGCGGCGTGATGCCCATCCCGACCGCCACGGAGGCGGAGCTGAAGATCCCGGCCGCGACGAGCAGCGAGTCGCCCGGCAGGAAGAAGCCGAGCAGCAGCCCCGTCTCGGCGAAGATGATCGCCAGCACGCCCACGGTGGCGAACGCGCCGAGCACGGTCAACCACCAGGTGGGGTCGAGCAGGTCGAGAAGCCAGTCCACATCGTGAGCGTACCGGGGGTCGCCCTACCCCGCCGGTGAACGACCCGCGATACTGGGCAGCGCGGAGCCGTACGGACTGAGGAGATGAACCATGCCCATCGCCACCCCAGAGGTCTACGCCGAGATGATCGACCGG
This sequence comes from Nonomuraea longicatena, assembly GCF_039525605.1. Lineage (NCBI taxonomy): Bacteria > Bacillati > Actinomycetota > Actinomycetes > Streptosporangiales > Streptosporangiaceae > Nonomuraea > Nonomuraea longicatena. The sequence goes on from NZ_BAAAHQ010000021.1 coordinate 119,874, forward strand.
GCCAAGGCCGGTGGATTCGCCTATCCGGCGATCAACGTGACCTCGTCCCAAACGCTCAACGCCGCCCTGCGCGGCTTCGCCGAGGCCGAGAGCGACGGCATCGTGCAGGTGTCCACGGGAGGGGCCGAGTTCCTTTCCGGCACGACCGTCAAGGACATGGTGGTCGGCGCGACGGCGCTGGCCGAGTACGCCCGGGTGGTCGCCGACAAGTACCCGGTGACGGTGGCGCTGCACACCGACCACTGCCCCAAGAACAAGCTCGCCGGGTTCATGCGCCCCCTCGTGGACATCTCGCTGGAACGGGTGGCCAAGGGCCTCGATCCGCTGTTCCAGTCGCACATGTGGGACGGCTCCGCCGTACCCCTTGAGGAGAATCTGGAGATCGCCAAGGAGCTCCTCGACAAGTGCCGCCGGGCCAACATCATCATGGAGATGGAGATCGGCGTCGTCGGCGGCGAGGAGGACGGCGTCGTCGGCGAGATCAACGAGAAGCTCTACACGACCATCGAGGACGCGCTGGCCACCGCCGAGGCGGTCGGCGTCGGCGAGCAGGGCCGCTACATGCTGGCGGCCACGTTCGGCAACGTCCACGGCGTCTACAAGCCGGGACACGTCAAGCTGCGGCCGTCGGTGCTGAAGGAGATCCAGGACGCGGTCGGCGCGAAGTACGGCAAGGACAAGCCGTTCGACCTGGTCTTCCACGGCGGTTCCGGCTCGCTGCTGGAGGAGATCCACGAGGCGATCTCCTACGGCGTGGTGAAGATGAACATCGACACCGACACCCAGTACGCCTTCACCCGGCCGATCGCCGCCCACATGTTCACCAACTACGACGGGGTCCTCAAGGTCGACGGGGACGTCGGCAACAAGAAGGTCTACGACCCCCGCTCGTACGGCAAGAGCGCCGAGACCGCGATGGCCGCCCGCGTGGCGCAGGCGTGCCAGGACCTGAAGTCCGCCGGGACGAAGATCACCTAGTCAGAGGGCGGGCCCGGCGGGTATGACTATTTCTATGGACAACCTTCTCGCCGGGCCGCCCCCGACCTACCTGCCGGATCTGACCGAGGCTCGCGAGGCGCTCGAATCCGGTGCCAAGGCCGCCGACGTCGCCGCCCGCTTCCCCGCCTACCCGGGGGCGTGGGCCGCGCTCGCGGACGAGTACTTCGCCAAGGGCCACGCGGTCACCTCCTACGCGTTCGCCCGCACCGGATATCACCGCGGCCTCGACCAGTTGCGTCGCAGCGGCTGGAAGGGGCACGGGCCCGTCCCGTGGGAGCACGAACCCAATCGCGGCTTCCTGCGCTGCCTCCACGCGCTCGGCAGGGCCGCCCAGTCGATCGGCGAGAAGGACGAAGCCGAGCGCTGCATGCAGTTCCTCAAGGACAGCGACCCGGCGGCTTACGAGGCCCTGACCAAGTGAACCTTGGGACGAATTGCCCAATCGGGTAGTCTCTCCACGCAAGAGCCCCTGTCGCGCTTGCGCCAGGGGCTTTCCGTTTTTTGGTGCTGGGGAGAAGCAAGATGCCCGCTGTCGTTGTCCTGGGCGCCCAGTGGGGCGATGAAGGCAAGGGAAAGGCCACCGACCTGCTCGGCGACGCCGTCGAGTACGTCGTGCGTTACCAGGGAGGCAACAACGCGGGCCACACCATCGTCATCGGCGACCAGAAGTACGCCCTCCACCTGGTGCCCACCGGGATCCTGTCGCCGCACGTGGTGCCGGTCATCGGCAACGGCGTGGTCATCGACCCCGGGGTACTGCTGCACGAGATCGACGCGCTGGCCGCGCGCGGGGTGTCGGCCGAACGGCTGCTGATCTCCGCCAACGCGCACCTGATCATGCCGCACCACAAGGCCCTGGACAAGGTGAGCGAGCGCTACCTGGGCAAGGCCAAGATCGGCACCACCGGGCGCGGCATCGGCCCCGCCTACGGCGACAAGATCTACCGGGTGGGCATCAGGGTCCAGGACCTGCTCGACCCGGGCATCCTCGCCCAGAAGATCGAGGTCGCGCTCAACGAGAAGAACCAGATCCTCACCAAGATCTACAACCGGCGGGGGCTGGAGGCCGAGCAGGTGCTGGAGGAGTACCTGGGGTACGCCGAGCGCCTCAAGCCGCACATCGCCGACACCTCGCTGGTGCTCAGCAAGGCGCTCGACGAGGACCGGTTCGTGCTGCTGGAGGGCGGGCAGGGCACGCTGCTCGACATCGACCACGGTACCTACCCGTTCGTCACCTCGTCCTCGCCGACCAGCGGCGGCGCCTGCGCGGGCTCCGGCATCCCGCCGCACCGGCTCACCCGGGTGATCGCCATCCTGAAGGCGTACACGACACGGGTCGGCTCCGGGCCGTTCCCGACCGAACTTGAGGACGAGACGGGCGAGTGGCTGCGCCAGACCGGCGGCGAGTACGGCACCACCACCGGGCGCAACCGCCGTACGGGGTGGTTCGACGCGGTGATCGCCCGGTACGCGACAAGGATCAACGGCGTCACGGACTTCTTCCTCACCAAGCTGGACGTGCTGTCCGGGCTTGAGCGGATCCCGGTGTGCGTCGCCTACGACGTGGACGGGCAGCGTCACGACGAGATCCCGATGACGCAGACCGAGTTCCACCACGCCAAGCCGATCTACGAGGAGTTCCCCGGCTGGCAGGAGGACATCTCGGGCGCCAAGACGTTCGAGGACCTGCCCCCGAACGCCCAGGCGTACGTGCGCACGCTGGAGGAGATGAGCGGGGCGCCGATCTCCGCGATCGGCGTCGGCCCCGGCCGCGACCAGACGATCTCCCTGCGCTCCCTCGTCTAGAGTCGCCGGGTCGCGCTCGCCTGCACCCGGCGTCCCCTGCCTGGGGTTCAGGCCAGGCCAGGGCAGGGCTCAGCCGTCCCGGAGCCCGGCCCTGATCCGGGCCGCGCAGGGCTCAGCCGTCCGCGAGCCTTGCTTCGATGCGGTCGACGTCGCCCCGCTCCGCCTCCGGGAGTGGGGCGCCGATCGACGCGCGCAGCCGCTCGGCCTCGCCGAGCAGCCGCCGGGCATCCGCCGGGCATCCGCCGGGCGGCCGTCCAGGACGGCCGCCCCGGCCAGGCCCTCCAAGGCCAGGGCCACCGCGCGCGGGTCGCCGAGTTCGCGCGCGGCCGAAAGCCCCTCGGCGTGCAACCGCCCCGCTCGTACGGCGTCGCCGCGCAACTCGGCCACGAAGCCGAGTTCGGCCAGGATGAGCGTCACCCCGTAGTACTTCTCCAGCCGCCGGTTCCAGTCGAGCGACTCCATGAGATGCCGCTCCGCCGCGTCCAGGTCGCCCGCGCGGCGCGCGGTGAGAGCCAGCCCGACCCGGGCGAACTCCTCCGCGAACCGGTTGGACTGCTCCCCCGCCACCCGCAGCCCGCGCTCGTGCAGCGCCCGCGACCGGTCGAGGTCGCCGGTGAGCAGCGCGATCCGGCCGAGGCTCGACAGCCGGTACGACACGTCAGTCCACAGCCGAAGGTCCTCGGCGATGCGCAGCCCCTCGGTGTGCAGTTCGCGGGCACGGACGTGGTCGCCGGTGATCTCCGCCCAGTGGCCGAGCTGGTCGGCGGCCTGGAGGCGTCCCCACTGGTCCTCCAGCGCGGTGAACAGCGCGAGGCTCCGCTCCGCGGCGGCGCGGCCGGCAGCGAGGTCGCCCCGGAAGATCGCGAGCTTGGCCAGGCTGGTGAGCGCCGCCGCCTCGACCCAGCGCTCGCCCTGCTCGCGAGCCTCCGCAAGGGCCTGTTCGACGTACGGCGCCGCCCGCACCGAGTCGCCGAGGTGCAGGTAGGCGTGCCCGAGGAACCACCGGCAGCGGGCGCCCTGCGGGTCGAGCACGCGGTCCGCGTCAGGAGCACGGTCGGCATCAGGAACACGGACGGCGTCGGGGACGAGGGCGGAGTCTGGGACGAGGGCGGAGCCGGGGGCACGGTCGGCGTCGGGGGCACGGTCGGCGATGTGGCCGACAACGTGGCCGACCGGCAGGCCGACGAGCATGGCGAAGGCGGGCTCCCAGGCGGTGCCCGTGCTCAGCCGGTGTGCTTCGCCGTGTCTGCCGCGCAGGTACAGGTACCAGAGCAGCGCGGGCGAGCGCACGGTTCTGAGGTTGCTCGCCTCCTCGTCCAGCCGCGCCAGCCACTCGCGCTGCCCGGGGCCGCGCAGGTGCTGCTCCGCCGTCTCCACCAGCGCGGTGTAGTAGGCGTCGCGCCGGGCGAACAGCGGGTCGTCGGGGGCGAGGCGGGCCAGGCAGTAGGCGGCGATGCTCTCCAGCAGCCGGTAGCGGGGCGGTTCCGCGACCGCCATCGAGCGGTTGACGAGCTGATCGACCAGTTCCTCCGCGACCCCGGCGGCCTCGATCGTGCAGCCGCCGGGGTGCACGGCCAGCGCACACAGGGCCCGTCGCTGCGGCTCTGTCAGCTGCTCCCAGCTCCAGTCGATGACGGCGCCGAGCGTACGCTGACGGGCGGGCAGGCCGCGCACCTGCCGGCCGAGCAGGCGGAAGCGGTCGTCCAGCCGTTCGGCGACGCCGCCGACGCCGAGGGCGCGCACGCGGGCGGCGGCGAGTTCGAGGGCGAGAGGCAGGCCGTCCAGCCTGGCGCAGATCGCCTCGATCGAGGGGCGGTCGGCGCCGGGGTCGATCCCCGCTCTGGCGGCGAAGAGCCGGACGGCGCTGCCTTGGTCGAGCGGTTCGACCGGGTGGAGCGCCTCGCCGGGGATCGCCAGCGACTCCTGGCTGGTGGCGAGCACCCGCAGACCGGGAGCGGTGCGCAGCAGCAGGTGCACGAGCTCGGCGACGGCATCGACCAGGTGCTCGCAGTTGTCGAGCACCAGCAGCAGCTCCCGCCCCCGCAGCGCATCGGCGAGCTTCCCCGGCAGGTGACGACCCGCGAGTCCGGGCCACGACCGATCACCGGCAAAGCCGCTCGGCGACTGACCACCGGCAAAGCCAGGCTGTAGCTGATCACTGGCGAAGCCGGTCGGCGGCTGATCACCGGTCGCCCGCTGAGCGGGGTGACCGGGGTGGCCGGGGGTGGTCTCGTCGCGGATGCCCAGCGTGGCGGCCACGGTTTCGGCGACCTGGACCAGCCCGCCCCTCGTGCCCGCCAGCTCGACCAGCCACGTCTCCCCCGGTCCCGGCAGGTCGGCGACGGCCAGCGCGAGCCGGGTCTTGCCGACCCCGCCCGGCCCGGTCAGCGTGACCAGCCGGGACCGGCCCAGCAGTCCGACGACCGTGGACACCGCCTGCTCCCTGCCCACCAGCTCGGTGAGCGCGGCGGGCAGATTTCCGCGACGCGGCGCCGCCAGCGCGGGCTCCTGCCTGAGCATGGCCAGGTTCAGCTCGGCCAGCTCGGGACCCGGGTCGGCGCCCAGCTCCGCCGACAGCCGCTCGCGCAGCACCGCGTACCCCTCCAGGGCCTCGTGCTGCCGCCCGGCCCGGTACAGGGCCCGCAGATGGACGGCGCGCAGCCGCTCCCGCAGCGGGTGCTCGGCGACGGCCTCGGCCAGCTCGTCCGCCAGCGCGGCGTGCTCGCCGAGCGCCAGCCTGGCCTCCGCCTGCTCCTCCAGCGCGCTCAGCCGCAACTCGTCGAGGTGGACGGCGCTCGCACGGGCGAACTCCTCGTCGCGTACGTCGGCGTAGGCGGGCCCGCGCCACAGCGCGAGCGCGTCGGTGAGCAGCCCGGCCCGCTCGCGCAGATCGTCGGTACGGCGGGCCCGGTCGAGCAGCGCGGTGAAGGCGAGCGCGTCCACGTCGTCGGCCCGCAGCGCGTACCCGGCGGGCTGGTAGGTCACCAGCTCCCTGCCGAGGACCCGGCGCAGCTGCGAGATCTTGGTCTGCAGGGTGTTGGCCGGGTTGCCGGGCGGGTCGTCGCCCCACAGGTCGTCGGCCAGCCGGTCGGCGGGGACCGGACGGCCCTCGTGGATCAGCAGGTCGGCGAGGAGGGCGCGCACCTTCGCCTCAGGCACCCGCACGGGCTCGCCGTCGGGCGTCCACACCGAAAGCGGACCAAGCACACCAAATCGCACCTGCTCACGGTACCCGCAGCGCGCCCCCAGGAGCGGGCCGAGCACACCGAATCGCACCTGCTCACGCCACCCCCAGCGAACCCCCAGGAGATCGTGCGCGGGCACCGGCACAGTTCTGCCCATGAGAACGAACCGTGAAATCCACCTGGTCTCCCGTCCCTCCGGCGCCCCCGTGGCGCAGAACTTCGACCTGGTCGTGACCGAGCTGCCCGAACCGGCGGAGGGTCAGGTCCTGGTGCGTAACACCTGGATGTCCGTCGATCCGTACATGCGGGGGCGGATGGACGACGTGCCCTCCTACATCCCGCCGTTCCGGCTCGGCGAGGCGATGGAGGGCTCGGCGGTCGGCGAGGTGGTCGCCTCCCGGGCCCCGGGGCTGCCCGTGGGGACGACCGTGGTGCACTTCCTGGGCTGGCGCGAGTACTCCGTGCTCGACGCCGAGGCCGTGACGCCGGCCGACACGTCGCTGGCGCCCGCCGAGGCGTACCTGGGGCCGCTCGGGACGACCGGGCTGACCGCGTACGCGACCGTGACCGAGGTCGCGCCGGTACGCGAGGGCGACACCGTCTTCGTCTCGGCGGCGGCGGGCGCCGTGGGGAGCGTGGCGGGCCAGCTCGCCCGCAAGCTCGGCGCCGCCCGGGTGATCGGCTCGGCGGGCGGCCCGCTGAAGGTCGGCAAGCTGCTGCGGGACTTCGGCTTCGACGCGGCGATCGACTACCGTGAGGGCGACCTCGCCGGCCAGCTCGCGAAGGCGGCGCCCGACGGCATCGACGTGTACGTCGACAACGTCGGCGGCGACCACCTGACGGCCGCGCTCGACGCGATCAGGGTCGGCGGCCGGATCGGCATGGTCGGCGCGATCAGCTCCTACAACGCGACCGGCCCGGTGCCCGGCCCGCACAACCTGTTCAACCTGGTGGCCAAGGACGCCACGCTGCGCGGCATGCTGATCAACAGCTACTTCCACCTCTTCCCCGAGTGGATCGGCAAGGCGGCGGGGTGGCTGGCCGACGGCTCGCTGCGCACCGAGACGACCGTCGCCGACGGACTGGAGCGGGCGCCGGCCGCCTTCCTCGACATGATGCGCGGCGGCAACGTCGGCAAGATGCTGGTCCGGCTCTGACCGGTCCGCCCCGGGCAGGTCTGCACCGTCCCGGCCGGCGTGGGTCAGGTCGGCGTGGGTCAGGTCGGCGTGGGTCAGGTCGGCGGGGTTCAGGTCGGCGTGGGTCAGGTCGGCGGGGTTCAGGCAGGCACCGGCCATACCGGCACAGTTCAGATCAGCACGGCGGCGGTCACCGGCGTGTGGAGCCGCCAGCCGACCGTGGTGTAGAGGGCCCTGCCCTCCTCTGTGGCGACCAGGACGCCCGTGCGGGCGCCCCGGCCCGCCCCGGCGGAGGACAGGGCCCTCATGACGATGCTGCCGAGCCCGCGCCTGCGGTGCCCGGCCGCGGTCTCGACCTGGTCGACGACGGCGGTCCTGCCGTTGAGCGCGATCTGGCCGCGCGCGGCGACCTCACCGTCGGCGGTGAGCAGGCGGGCGGTGACGATCTGCCCGCGCGGGGTCACCGCCAGGGTGTACCCAGCGGGCGCTGTCACGTCCGTACGGCGCAGCGGAGCGGTCATCAGGTATTCGGGCACCTGGACGGTCCACGCGGCGGTCAGCGAGGGCGTGACCTGCTCGGCGGGGGCGCAGACCTTGAGCCAGGTGCCCGGCGCGGTGAGGGTGCCGGCGAGGCGGCGCAGCAGGGCGGGCGTGGCCTCGGGCAGGACGTGGCGGACGAGGTGGCCGGGCTGCCCGACGTCGACGCGCAGACCCCACTCCTCCTCCACCGGACGGCCGGTGGCGCGGGAGACCGTCCAGCCCTCAACCCAGGCCCGTACGATGTCCACGCTCATGACACCCCAGCTTATTGCGATATGTCCGGAAACGATCCGGGTGCGAGCAATCTCACCCGAGCGGCGTGGCATCGCGGGAGCGCGGCACCGGGGCGGTATGGTCCCCGGTGTGCGCGTCGAGATTCATGGACACCGGGGAGCCAGGGGCCTGTGGCCCGAGAACACCCTGCCGGGGCTGGGCCGGACGATGGAGCTCGGGGTCGACGCCCTCGAACTCGACGTCGCCCTCACCGCCGACCGCAGGCTGGTGCTCACCCACGATCTCACCGTCTCGGCGGTGACCAGCGCCGACACCAGGCCGCTGAGCGCCGACGACCCCTGCTTCCCCTATGTGGGCAAGCCCATCAACACCCTTGAGCTGGCGCAGCTGCGCATGCTCGATGTCGGGGTACGGCTGCCCCGCCATCCGAACGATCCGTTCGCCCTCACCCAGAAGCCCATCCCCGACACCCGCATGCCCACGCTGGGCGCGGTGCTCGGGCTGGTCAACGCCTACGCCGCCGACAGCGTCCGGCTGCACGTGGAGCTGAAGTCCGACCCGACGCGGCCCGAACTGTCGGCCGACCCCCGGCTGTTCGCCAACCTGGTCCTCGACGAACTCGACCGGCACGGACGGCTCGGCAACGCGGCCATCCTCAGCTTCGACTGGCGCATCCTGTCCCACGCGGCCGCGAGCGCGCCCGGCACCTGGCGGTTCGCGCTCATCGAGCTGGACACGCTGCACTGGCACGACGACCTCGGCGACGACATCCCGGCGGCCGCCGCCGCGGCGGGCGCGACCACGTTGTCGCCCGAGCACGCGATGGTGGACGAGCATCTGATGCGCCAGTGCGAGCGGGCGGGCCTCGACGTGGCCGTCTGGACGGTCAACGACGTGGCGCTCGCCGCCCGGATGCTCGACCTCGGGGTGTCCGGCGTCGTCACCGACTACCCGGACCGGATGCGCGAACTCTGGTTGGAGCGCGGCCTCGACCTGCCTCGGCAGGTCAGGCCGCTGCGCCCGGTCGGCGTGTAGCCGCGGCGGCTCGCCTACAGCCAGCCGTTGCGGCGGAAGCCCCGGTAGAGGAGGGAGCAGGCCGTGACCATCACGGCCAGCACCACCGGATAGCCCCAGACCTGCTTGGTCTCGGGCATGAAGTCGAAGTTCATGCCGTAGATGCCGGCGATCATCGTGGGCACGCTGATGATGGCCACCCACGAGGAGATCTTGCGCATGTCCTCGTTGGCCATGGTGTTGGAGCGCGCCAGCGCGGCCTGGAGGATCGAGTTGGCCAGTTCGTTGGAGGACTCGACCTGCTCGCACACCCGGGCCAGGTGGTCGCTGACGTCGCGGAAGTACTCGCGCATCTCCAGCGGGATCACCCGCCGCTGCGGCAGCGCCGACATCGGCGCCTGCAACGGGGTGACCGCCCGCTTCATCTCCAGCATCTCCCGCTTGAGCTGGTAGATCCGGTTGATGTCGCGAGAGGAGACGTCCGCGAAGACGGCGGCCTCGACCTCTTCGAGCTCCAGGTGCATGAGGTCGGCCACCTGGAGGTAGCGGTCGACGACGTGGTCGGAGATCGCGTGCAGGACGCCGGTCGGGCCCCGGTCGATCAGGTCGGCGCTGTCCTCGAAACGCTCGCGGACCTCGGACAACGGGCAGTGCCGCCCATGCCGTACGGTCACCACGAAGTCGGCCCCGACGAACAGCATGATCTCACCGGTCTCGATGATCTCACTGGTGGCCGTGAGCTCGTCGTGGTCGAGGTAGGCCACGGTCTTCAGCACCACGAACAGCGAGTCGCCGTACCGCTCGACCTTGGGCCGCTGGTGGGCCTTGACGGCGTCCTCGACGGCCAGCGGGTGCAGGCCGAACACCTGGGCCAGCCACTCGACCTCGGGGGCGGCGGGCTCGTGCAGGCCGACCCACACGAACGCCTGGGATCCGGCCTTGTTGTGCTCGCGGACGAGTTCGAGGGACTCGACGATGCCGGTCGCCGGGACCTTGCGGCCCTCGACGTAGGCGCCGTACTCGACGACGGAGTCGACCGGTGGCACACAGATGTCGCGCACGGGCTTGCTCAGCTGGCGTGCGGAATGCGGCTGCTGCACCGGGTGGCGGTTGATGCGACGGAAAAGGGTGGACGAGCGCATGGCTGTCCCTTTCCGCCCGACCTTTGGCGGTCCACGCGTGAGTGAACGGTCACCTCAATCGAGAAAAGGGCGTGGAGGCACGATCAGGCTGCCGGATTGGAGTGGTCGGGGGTATTCGCGGAGTACGTGTGTGAGCACGTACTGCTGGGTTCACCAGGATTCATCCCGGACCACCTCCAATCACAAGAGACGCCGCAAAGCCGCATTAACTTACCACAGAACCATCGAGCGATCCGGCGACACGGTCCGATCCGCGCCCCTGAGACAATGGGGCACGTGCGCGTACTAGTCATCGGCTCCGGCGGGCGCGAACACGCCCTGTGCCGTTCACTCAGGCTCGATCCCCAGGTCAGCGACCTCCACTGTGCCCCAGGAAACGCGGGCATCGCGGAGATCGCGACGCTCCACCCTATAACGCCGACCTCCCCCGAGGAGGTCACGTCACTGGCCGCGAAACTGGCCGCCGACCTCGTCGTCATCGGACCCGAGGCGCCGCTGGTCGCGGGCGTCGCCGACGCCCTCAAGGCCGAGGGCGTCCCGGTCTTCGGCCCGGTGCGCGCGGCCGCGCTGCTCGAAGGCTCCAAGGCGTACGCCAAGGAGGTCATGGTGGCGGCCGGCGTCCCGACGGCGCGGGCCTTCACGTGCACCACCGGCGAGGAGGCCGAGCGGGCGCTGAAGGAGTTCGCGCCGCCGTACGTGGTCAAGGACGACGGGCTGGCGGCGGGCAAGGGCGTGGTCGTCACCGACTCGTTCGAGGCCGCGCTGGAGCACGCGCGGGCCTGCGAGCGCGTGATCGTCGAGGAGTACCTCGACGGGCCGGAGGTCTCGCTGTTCGTGCTCTGCGACGGCGTCAGCGCCGTGCCGATGCGCCCCGCCCAGGACTTCAAGCGCGCCTACGACGGCGACCAGGGCCCCAACACCGGCGGCATGGGCGCCTACACGCCGCTGCCGTGGGTGCCCGCCGACCTGACCGAGCGGGTGATGGCCGAGGTCGTCACACCGACGCTCGGCGAGCTGGACCGGCGCGGCATCGTCTACCAGGGCGTCCTGTACGTCGGGCTGGCGCTCACCGCCGCCGGGCCGAAGGTCGTCGAGTTCAACGCGCGCTTCGGCGACCCCGAGACCCAGGTGCTGCTCGACCGGCTCGCCACCCCGCTCGGCGGGCTGCTGCTCGACTGCGCGACCGGCCGCCTGCGCGGCCCGCTCGACTGGCACGACGGCGCGGCCGTCACCGTCGTCGTCGCGGCGGAGAGGTACCCGGCCGACCCGGTCAAGGGCGACGTGATCACCGGGCTGGAGCCGACCGAGCACGCGTACGTGATCCACGCCGGCACCCGCCTCGACGGCGACGCCGTCGTCTCCGACGGCGGCCGGGTGCTCAGCGTCGTCGGCACCGGCCCCGACCAGGACACCGCCCGCTCCCGCGCCTACGAGCTGGTCTCGCGCGTGCACTTCCGCGGCATGCACCACAGGACGGACATCGCCCGATGAGACACCTGCACTCCGGCAAGGTCCGCGACCTGTACGAGACCGACGAGGGCCTGCTGCTGATGGTCGCCTCCGACCGCATCTCGGCCTTCGACCACATCCTCGACCCGGAGATCCCCGACAAGGGCGCGATCCTCACGCAGTTGTCGCTGTGGTGGTTCGACCGGCTCGCGGACGTCGTGCCCAACCACGTCGTACGGCACGGCCCCGACTCCCGCAGCGTCGTGTGCAAGCCGCTGCGGATGGTCACCGTCGAGTGTGTGGCGCGCGGTTACCTCACCGGCGGCGGCCTGGCCGATTACCTTCGCACCGGTGCCGTCTGCGGCGTCGAGCTGCCCGAAGGGCTGGTCGACGGCTCCCGGCTGCCCGAGCCGATCTTCACGCCCACGACGAAGGCGGCGGTCGGCGAGCACGACGAGCCGATCACCTTCGAGCGGGTGGTCGAACTGGTCGGCGAGCAGACCGCCGAGGACCTGCGCCGCATCACGCTCGACGTCTACCGGCGCGGCGCCGAGATCGGTGCGGAGCGCGGCATCATCGTGGCCGACACCAAGATCGAACTCGGCCGCGACCACAAGGGCACGCTGACGCTCGCCGACGAGGTGCTGACGCCGGACTCCTCGCGGTTCTGGCCGCAGGACGAGTGGCGGCCGGGCCGCCCGCAGCCCTCCTTCGACAAGCAGTACGTCCGCGACTGGCTGGCCTCGCCCGCCTCCGGATGGGACAGATCCGCAGGCGGTCCGCCGCCCGCTCTGCCCGCCGACGTGGTCGAACGCACCCGGCAGCGATACCTGGAGGCGTACGAGAGGCTCACCGGAGTGCCTTTTGCCGGATGATTCGGCTGGGGCAGGCGTGGTTAGCGGCTACTGTTGGCCCGTTCGAGCCCGACCGAATGACATCCAAGGAGCCGCACGAATGGTCCGTTACCGCGTGCGCGGTGGCAACGCTTTGCGTGGAACCGCCTTCATCCAGGGCGCGAAGAACGCCGTGCTGCCCATGATCGGTGCGGCTCTCCTCGCGGCGGAGGGCCGTACGGTCCTCCGCAACGTACCGATCATCGAGGACGTCCGCCGTGCGGTCGAACTGGCCCAGGTCGTCGGCGCGCAGGTCGAGTTCCACGAGGCCGAACGCACGCTGGTCATCGACGCCTCCCGGCTCGGCAGCCCGGTACTGCCCGCCGACATCGCGCGCCGCTTCCGAGGCTCGGTGCTGTTCACCCCGGCGCTGCTCCACCGGCTGGGCGAGGCGATCGTCGAGGGCGTCGGCGGCTGCAACCTGGGCAGCCGCAACCTCGACTTCCACTACCTCGGCTACAAGCGGCTCGGCGCGGTCGTCGACGAGGGCGAGACCGTCATCCACGTCAAGGCCTCCGGCCTGACCGGCGCCACGCTCTACCTCGACACCCCCTCGCACACCGGCACCGAGAACCTCATCATGGCGGCGGCGCTGGCCAGGGGCGTCACCGTGATCGAGAACGCCGCGCTCGAACCCGAGGTCCTCGACGTCATCGACATGCTCACCAAGATGGGCGCCAGGATCAGCGGCGGCGGCACCGGGTTCATCACCGTCGAGGGCGTCGAGAAACTGCACGCGGTCGAGCACACCGTGATGCCCGACCGCCTCGACGCGGGCGTCTTCGCGATGGCGGCGGCGCTGACCGGCGGCGAGCTGAGCCTGGTCGGCACCGGCCTCGACCTCGGCGTGGTGCGCTACAAGCTGGAGCAGATGGGCGTCGAGTTCGCCAAGCAGGGCGCGGTGCTCGGCGTGCGCCGCGACCGCCAGCCGCTGCGCCCGATCAACATCATCACCGACACCTACCCGGGCTTCGCCACCGACCTGCAGTCGCCGATGATGACGGTCGCCTGCCTCGCCGACGGCATCAGCTACATCCACGAGCGCATCTTCGACGGCCGGTTCGCACTGGCGGGCGAGCTCAACAAGATGGGCGCCAACGTGGAGGTCGACGGGAGCCGCGCGATCGTGCGGGGCGCGACGCCATTGTCCGGTGCTCAGGTGACCGCCCACGATCTGCGCTCCGGAATCGCTTTGGTGCTCGCCGGCCTTGCCGCCGAAGGCGAGACGGTCATCGACTCCGGATACCTCATCGACCGGGGCCACGCGCACTTGGCGGAGCGAATGCGGGCACTTGGCGCGGACATTACGCGAGAGATTTCCTAGCATCGAAAATCGGGTAAAAGTACATGTTGAGCTGCCGAAACGACGCCCCGGGCGGCCCACCAGAACGGCTTTCCGGAAAAGTCGGGCGTGACATTACGGCCCCCGCGAGCGATCGTTCCAAAAGAAGACACTGCAACGGACGGCAGGATGGGACGAACATTGGTCGAGAGGGCCGAAGAAACTCAACGAGTGTCACGCCCTGGAGCCATGACACCGGACCTGACCATCGGCGTGGTCGGCCCGCACGATCTGGTCGAGCGGGTCATGCTGATGGGGCACGCCGCCGCGCCCCTACCGTGCCGCCTTGTCGCGGCCGCCTACCGCGATGAGCAGGAGGCACCAGACAAGGTGACACGGCTCGGTCCCGGTGTGGACGCATGTCTGTTCGCCAGCCCGGTCCCCTACGACCTGGCTCGGCGATCGGGTGTGCTCACCATGCCGGCGACCTATGTGCAACTCGGCGGCGCCGCACTGGTCGCCGCACTGGCCAAAGCGGGTCTCGACCCACGCTTCGACCCCCAGCGGGTCAGCGTCGACGTGGTGTCGCGGCCCGAGGTCGAGGAAGCCTACAGCGACCTCGGCATAGCGGCCGGAGAGGTGCACAGCCGCGACGAGCCGGGAGCCACCGGCACGATCGCCGCCTACCACGAACGGCTCCACCGTCAGGGCGCCACGAGCGGCGCGCTGACCTGCCTGCCCGCGGTGGCCGAACGTCTGCAGACCGCAGGCGTCCCGGTCATCCGGATCAGGCCGACATCGGGAGCCGTACGCACCGCCCTGCACACCGCGGCGCTGCTCGGCGCGCACCACCGGCTGGAGGAATCCCAGCTCACGGTGGTGCTGGTCGAGGTGCCCACGCTGCGCGAGCCCGTACGCCGGGCCGCGCCGCGCTACTGGCGAGACGAGTTGCGCCTGTCACTGCACCGATTGCTGGTGCAGGAGGCCAACCGGATCAACGCCACGGTGTGGCCGATCGACGATCACGCCTATCTGGTGACCGCTACCAGGGGCTCGATCACGACGGCGACCGACGGGTTCAGGGTGTTGCCGTTCGCCGCCAGGATCCGCGAGGAACTGGGGCTGGCGGTCGAGGTGGGCGTAGGCATGGGGCGCACGACTCACGACGCGGAGTCGCATGCCAGGGCGGCGTTGGCGCGCACTCAGGCCGGTAAACAGGCTCAGGGGTTCACCGTGGACCGCGAGGGCCGGGCACTGATCCCGGCGCCACGGATGCCGCCCCAGGGTTCGGGCGCGCTCAAGCCGAAGGGCGTGGAGGTACTGGCGAGGCTGGCTGCCAAGCTGGAGGGTGGAGACACGGTCGTCGACGCGGAGGGCGCGGGCAAAATGCTCGGCGTCACCCCGCGTACGGCCAGACGGTTGCTGCGCACGCTGGTTGACGAGGGACTCGCGTGGCCGCTTCCGCCGAACCGCACTCCGCAGCCGGGCCGGCCGCGTCAGCTCTACCGGCTCATCGTGGAGAAACTAGGGCCGCGATGAACGTCCGCCGATAACCGGGTCCGCCGTCCTCCTTCCCCTTCCAGGACGGCGGACCCTTGTCGGTGTCAGTGCTTGGTCTTCTTCTTCTGCGACTTGAACACCGTGACGGTGCACTGGGCAGGCGGGTTCTCCGCCGGGCAGTTGCTGGGCGTCACGTGCGTCGTGACCGTGTTGCGCAGTCTGCCGTCGCCGCCCTTGTTCACCGTCAGCGTGTAGGTGACGACGGCCCGCTCGCCGGGCTTCAACGTGCCCGTCCAGGTGAGCAGCGGGCTGGCGAAGGTCACCGTGCCCACGGTCGCCGTGGCGTCGTGGTTGTACGTCGCGTCGTCCAGGTCACCGGACAGGTCGTCGGTGAACGTGGCGTTCACCAGGTCGGCGTCGCCGTCGTTGACCGCGACGATCCGGTAGGTGATCTTGTCACCGGCCTTGACGTACCGCTTCGAGGCGGTCTTGGCCAGGTGCAGCAGCCCCTCGCCGAGGTTGATGACGGTGACACACGCGTCGGTCGAGGTGCAGTTGGAGCCGTGGGTGGTCGAGGTGACCGAGTTCCGCAGCACCCGGTCGCCGCCGCTCGGCTTGATGCGGACCGTGTAGGTGATCGTGGCCGTCGCACCGGCGGCCAGCGCGCCCTCCCAGGTCAGCGTCGTGCCGGTGACGGTGACCGTACCGGAGGTGGCGACCGGCAGGCCGACCAGGTCGGCGTCGTCGAGGACGCCGCTCAGGTTGTCGACGAACCGCGCGTCGGGCAGGGCCCGGTCGCCGGTGTTCTCCGCCGTCACCGTGTAGGTGACCTCGTCGCCGTCCCGGTCGGCCGTCTTGGTCAGGTGCAGTCTCCCGCCGCCGACCTCGATCGTGACCGAGGACTCGTTGGAGGTGATCGTGGATCCGCCCGCGGTCGCGGTGGCGACGGCGGTGTTCGTGAGCGTGCCGCCGCCGAGGTCCGCAGCGGTGATCACGTACTCGGCCGTGCACGTCATCGTGGCGTCCGGCTCGCCGCTGGGCTCAAGGGTGGTCCTCGGGCAGGTGACCGGCCCGACCTTCGGGTCGCTGACGCTGACGCCGGTCAGCGCCTGCGTGCCGGTGTTGGTGACCACGAACTCGTACGGGACGGTGTCGCCGACCTCGTACACGTCCGGCTGCGGCGTGCTCATGTCGATCTGCTTGACCAGGTTGACCGCGTTCAGCGGGACGACCGAGTTGACCTCGACGTTCCGGATGAGGTGCACGTCGGTCGAGGAGCCGGTGGAGGCCGCCCAGCCGAACTTGTAGGTGCGCGGCGCGTCCTGCGGCATCGTCCTGGTCAGCACCTGCTGGAAGCCGCTGCCGAAGTCGATCTCCACGGTGACGGTCGGCCGTACGTCGGCGGAGACCGTGACGCGGACCGTGCGCTTGGCGGTGTCCAGCGTGCTCGCGTGCAGTTCGCCGGGCAGGGTGCTGCCGTACAGGATGTTGCCGTCCGGGTCGGTGCCGATCGGCGTCGTGGTGCCGGTGCCCGCCAGGTAGCAGTAGCCGCTCAGGCCGTTGCCCGGACCCCGCAGGGTCACGTTGTTCGGCGGGCGGTCGTAGACCTGGTAGACCGACGGCGGCTTCTCGTCGTCGGGGCAGCCCGCACCCCTGCCCTCGAAGTCGACGGCGTAGTTGCCGTAGGCGTCGAGGCCGACCCCGAGATAGGCGTGGGCGACCCCCGGGTCGGTGGTGCGCTGGGCGTAGCCCAGGCCGCCGCCGTAGGAGCCGGTCCTCGTCAGCTCGGCGGCCCCGTCCACGAGGAAGAAGGCGATGCCGTCGGCGGCGGTGCCGCCGTACTGGTACTGCTCGAAGGTGACCTCAAGGCCGCCGTTGCCGGGCAACGGGCGGTTGTACAGCACGCCGCCGGTGGCGCCGCCGAGGTCGTCGGTGAGCTGCAGGTAGCCGGGCGTGACGCCGATGGGCGGCACGGGGCCGAACTGGTGGTCCGTGCACGGACCGAGCGCGGACTGGCCGGCCGGCGGCGGGCTTGCCGCGCCGGTCAGGCAGGCGTCGTCGAGTGGCACAAAGCCGGGGTCGGTGACCGTTGAGCCGCTGAAGGTCTCGCTGAGCAGGAGCGATCCGGCAGCGGCGCGGCTCTCGCCGGCGCCGCCCGTCACGAACCCCGCCGCGAGCAGCAGCACCATGATTCTTCTCACGATCGGACGGTAAGTCGCCACGTAGGCCGCACACCGTGCACGGCACGACACACAACGCGAATCGTGGACGTCGTCACATCAGAGATTGACCGAGCTGTTGCAGGGGTATGTACTCGGACGCCCCCGATCGACCGCTTCGGACGGGGGCGCCAACTTTTCACCGGGTACGGCGCCCCGACTCAGCCCTCCTCGCCGGAGAACCCGTAGAAGACCCGCGCCTGCGGGACGGGGTGGCCGGGCGGGAGCGGCACACCCGGCAGGTCGGGGAAACTCACGCCGGTCCAGTCGACGGTCTGGTCGGGGCCGACCTCGATGGCCGTCTCGCCGATCTTCTCGCCCCTGGAGTACGACGTCAGGGTCTCCGGGCCGAACCCGTCTGTGGTGGCCAGCCAGCGTCCGCAGGCCCAGCGCAGTTCGTCGGGGTCGGTCCCGACCAGTCTCAGCGCGAGGTACGCCGAGCCGCCCCACGACTCGGTCTCGATCAGGTGGTAGTCGTAGGGGAAGGGCGCGCTGTCGTCCTCGTGCCGCTCCTCCGCCTCCTCCGCGAGCGTCTTCCTCAGCGTCTCCAGGCACGCGGCGGCGGTGGCCGCCTCAGGGGCGGTTTCCGGGATGCCCTTGAGCAGGCTCTCGGCTTCTTCCGCGCGCCGTGCGTTCGCCTCCTCCTGCGTCTCCTCGCCGAATCCGCCGATGAAGTACTCCAGGTACACCAGGGACTCCCGCAGCTCCACCACTTGGGTGACCAGCAGGCTGCCCAGGAGCACCCGGGCCAGCATGTCGTCGGGGCGGGCGGCGACCGCGGCGCGCAGCCAGGGCTCGGCCGGCCAGACCAGTTCGCCGGTGCTCTCCACCTGTTCGTAGAACTCGAAGAGCTGGAGCCGTCCGTACTCCCGCGCGGCCTCGGCGTCACCGTCCTGCGCGGCCGTGCGCAGCGCGGCCACCCGCTCCTCGAAGATCGTCATTTCGGGGAGTGTAGTGACGCGGCCCTTCGATATCCCCCGCTTCCTGAAATGTCGGTATGCGCCGCTATTGTCATCAGCCATGGGACCGAACGCGACTGACAGTCGTTCGTCGCCGCTCGTCTGGAGCGCGCTCGCCATCGTCTACGTCGTGTGGGGCTCGACCTACATCGGCATCGCCGTCGCCATCGAGTCCATCCCGCCCATGCTGAGCGGCGCCATGCGCTTCATCACCGCCGCCACGCTGCTCGGCGCCTTCCTGCTCATCCGCTCCGGGCCCTCGGCGCTGCGGATGACCCGGCGCGAACTGGTCGGCGCGGCCGCCATGGGCGTCCTGCTGCTCAGCACGGGCAACGGCCTGCTGGCCGTGGCCCAGCAGTACATCTCCACGGGACTGGCCGCGCTGCTGGTCGCCTCCGTGCCGCTGTGGCTGGTGGTGTTCAGGTTCGCCCTGCGCGACCGGCCCAAGCCGCTCACAGTCGCCGGCGTGCTCGTGGGCCTGGCGGGTATGGCCGGGCTGTCGCTGACCGGCGGCGAGAGCGGCAGCACCATCGGCATCGTCGTGGTCCTCATCGGCTCCGTGTCGTGGGCGATCGGCTCGTTCCTGTCCGGCCGGATCGCGATGCCGCGCAACCCGCTCGCGACCAGCATGGTCGAGATGTTCGCCGGAGGGATCGGCCTCGCGATCGCCGGCACGGTGGCGGGTGAGCGGCTCGACCTGTCGGCAGCGTCCGACCGGTCGTGGATCGCGCTCGCCTACCTCGTGCTCGTCGGGTCGCTGGTCGGGTTCACCGCGTACTCGTGGCTGCTCGGCAACGCCCCGATCTCCCTGGTGTCGACGTACGCGTACGTGAACCCGGCCGTCGCCGTACTGCTCGGTGCGCTCATCCTGGCCGAGCCGATCACCCCGCAGATCGCCGTCGGCGGGCTGGTCGTCCTGGTCGGCGTCGCGCTGGTGATCTCAACCGAGCGGAAGGGCGGCCAGCGCGTCGCCGAAGGCGTCGACGGTGGCGGCGATGTCGGCCTCGGTATGGGCGGTGGACAGGAACCACAGCCCCCTGGGGACCATGTTGACCCCCCGGTCCAGGAGCGCCGCGTGTAGGAGTGCCATCCGGGCGCGGTCGGTGCGGGCGAAGTCGCGGTAGTCGCGCACGGACTCGGCGTCGGTGAAGTACGTCTGGAACACCGGCCCCGGCCCCTCGACCAGCATCGGCACGCCCGCCTTGGCCGCCGCTTCGCGCAGGCCCGCCATGAGCGCGCGGCCCCTGGCGTACAAGGTGCCGTAGACCTCCTCGCGGTCCTCGTCGAGGATGCGCAGGGTGGCCTCGGCGGCGGCGATCCCGACGGGCTGGGAGTTGAACGTGCCCGCGTGCGCGACCTTGCCGCTGGAGATCGTGTCCATGACGGCGGCCCGTCCCACGAGTGCGGAGACCTGCATGCCGCCCGCCATCGCCTTGCCGAAGACCGCGAGGTCGGGCGTGACGCCGAGGTACTCCTGCGCGCCGCCGGGCGCCAGCCGGAAGCCGGTGATGATCTCGTCGAAGACCAGCAGGCTGCCGTGCTCGTCGCACAGCGCGCGCACGGCCTCCAGGAAGCCGGGCAGTGGCTCGATGGCGCCGGTGTTGCACAGCACCGGCTCGCACACGACGGCGGCGATCTCGCCCGCGTGTTCCGCCATGATCTCGGTGAGTGCGTCCAGGTCGTTCCAGGGGGCGATGACCAGGTCTGTGGCCTGCGGCTGCCCGGCGGTGCCGGGGACCGGGACCGGGGAGTCGGCGGGCCCGGCGAGGTGCACGGCCGGGTGCACGCTGTAGAGGACGGGGTCGAGCCAGCCGTGGTAGTGGCCCTCGAACTTGAGGATCTTGGGCCTGCGGGTGTGCCCCCTGGCCAGCCGCCAGGCGGCGTGGGCGGCCTCCGAGCCGACGGTGTTGAAGCGCACGCGCTCGGCCGAGGGGATCATCGAGCAGAGCCGTTCGGCCACCCGTACCTCGGCCTCGTGCTGGGCCGAGTAGACGATGCCCCGGGCGACCTGCCGCGAGACGGCCTCGACCACGGCGGGCGGGCAGTGACCGAGCAGTGCCGGGCCCTGGCCGAGGACGAAGTCGAGGTAGACGTTGCCGTCCACGTCCCAAAGGCGCGCGCCCTCGGCCCGGTCGACGTAGAGGGGCACGCCCGAGGTACGGCGGGCGTCGCTGGAGACGCCTCCGGCGAGGTGGCGCAGGGCGGTGGCGTGGAGATCGCGGCTGACGTCCAGGGAGCGGGTCATGGCGACCATCAAAGGCCGGGATTTCGACGTCCGACAAGGAGCGGTCCGGCAAGAGAACAAGAAGAGGGGCGTCAACGCAAATATCAGTGCTTGTCGCGATTTATCGTGCTTGATGCGATTGGCGGCATGTTCCTTGGACGCATCAGACGAAGCGCCTCCTCCCCCGTCGAACTGGTCGCACTCCGCGACGGCGGGCTCGTCAGCCTCGCCGATCTCGGCACCGACGACCCCGTCGCCCTGCTGGACTCCCACGGCCTGGAACGGCTCACCGACGAGGTCGCGGGCCGCCCGGTCGTCCTCGACGAGGCCGCCGTGCTGTTCGAGCCGCCCGTCGCCACCTGCACCAAGATCTGCTGCCTGGCGCTCAACTACGCCGCGCACGCCGAGGAGAGCGGCATGGAGGTGCCGCCGGAGCCGGTGCTGTTCTTCAAGCCGCCCTCCTCGCTCACGGGCCACAACCGGCCCGTCGAGGCGCCCGCCCGCACCCGGCACCTCGAACACGAGGTGGAACTGGCCGTCGTCATCGGCAGGCGCACCCGCGACCTGCCCGAGGAGCGGTGGCTGGAGGCCGTAGCGGGCTACACCGTCATCAACGACATGACCGCCCGCGACCTCCAACTGGTCAACATCGCCCGGAACGTGCCCTGGGACCAGTCCAAGGGCTTCGACACCTTCGCGCCCGCCGGGCCGTACCTCGCGACCGTGGACGAGGTGCCGGACCCGCAGGCACTGGAACTCGTCCTGGAGGTGGACGGCGAGGTCAGGCAGCGGGCCAACACCAAGCAGATGGTGTTCGGGCTGCCCCGGCTCATCGCCGACCTGTCCGACGGCATGACGCTGATGCCGGGCGACCTGATCGCCACCGGCACGATCGCCGGCATCGCGCCGCTGCAGGACGGCGACACGATGCGGGCCACCGTTCAGGGTGTCGGCACACTCGTTAATACGGTCAAATTTCGGTCCGCCTAAAGTAGGTGCATGACCTATGCTGTCGCAGCGCTCGTGGACCTCGACGACTACGTGGCGACCGTACGCGCACAGGGGCAGCCCTGGGCGCAGGGGCAGGTGCGGCGGGTCGCGCGGGCCGTGGCCGAGGCGACGGCCGTCCGGCCCGGCGCCACCTGGCGGCCGGAGCCGCCCGAGGAGTGGCTGATGCTGCTCGTCGGCACCGACCCGGACACCCTGGCGACCGAGGCGGCGACACTCGCCGAGGAGGTGCGCGCGAGGATCGTCGCCGAGACCGCCTGGACCGCCACCGTCAGCATCGGGCCGCCCGCCGCCGGGGCCGTGGAGGCCGAGCGGGAGGCGCGGCGGGCCAACGACTTCAAGCTGGTGCTCGGGGGCGACCGGGTCATCGAGGCGGTGCCCGCCGGGTGGACCGGGGGGCCGCCGCTGCGGATCGAGCAGGAGCTGACGCGGCGGGTGCGGGCGGGGGACCGTACGGGGGCGGCGGGGTTGCTGGCGAGCTGGGTGGATCGGTGCGCCCGCGAGCCCGGCGTGGACCCTCGGACGTTGCGCAACTGGCTCGTCGGGCAACTGCTGTTCGTCGTGGACGTGGCCGGGCAGGCCAGGCTCGCCGACGGCTCGACCGACTGGGTGGAGACCAGCAACCGGCTGCCGATCGAGGACATCGTCACCATCGGTGACATCCACGAGCGCTCCCACCTGCACATCTGGCTGAAGGAGACGCTCGGCAGGGTGATGCCGGTGCCGCCGCGCCGCGACATCCTGGCGCTGGCGGAGGCGTACCTGGCCGACCACTACACCGATCCGGGGCTGCGGCTGGCGGATGTGGCCTCGGCCGTGTGCGCGAGCCCGTTCTACATCTCGCACCTGTTCGCGGAGGAGCGGGGGACGACGTTCCTGCGGCATCTGACCGGGTTGCGGCTGCGGCACGCGCGGCGGCTGCTCACCACGTCGGTGCTGCCTGTGGACACGATCGCGGCGAGTACGGGGTATCCGAGCGCGAAGGCGCTGCGGATCGCCTTCCGGCGGCACGTGGGGTGTTCGCCGACCGAGTACCGCCGGACTAGATTTCGGACTGGACCGTAACTAAGGTGGAAGCCCATGGACGTGGCGATCGACGGCGGGCAGACCGGCCTGCGCCTCGCCGTGGCGGTGCACGGCCGCATCACCGAGGTCGGGGAACTGCCCGGACTGTCGTACGCCGAAGGCCCGCCGGTCGAGGCCGTACTGTCGCGCCTCGACCTGCCGCCCGGGGTCGACACCGTCTGCCTGGGGCTGACCACGGTCCTGGACGACCCGATCCGGCTGGCCCGCGCCCTCCTGGGGCGCGCACGGCGGGTGATCGTCACGACGGACGTGGTGACGTCCCATGCGGGCGCCTTCCCCTCCGGCGCCGGCGTGGTTTTGGCGGCCGGAACCGGCGCCATCGCCCTCGGCGTCCCACCTGCGCGGGCGCACACCACTTCGGGTGAAAGGTCCCCTCGGACATCCGCCGCTTCGGGTGAAACGTCCGCTCGGACACCCGCCACCCTCACCGCTGGCACCCCGCCTGCGACCGATGCCGTGGCCGGGCGTTCCGAATGGGGGCGACCGGTGCAGGTGGACGGGTGGGGGTTTCTCTACGGGGACGCGGGAAGCGGGTTCTGGATCGGGCGGCGGGGGCTGGAGGCGGCCCTGCGCGGCTTCGACGGGCGGGAGGCCCCTGGGGCGCTCACCGCGCGGGCTCAGGAGGTCTTCGGAGACCTCGCCACCCTGCCCGCCCGCCTCTACCTCGCCCCGGACGCGGTGGCGCGGATCGCCAGGTTCGCCCCGCATGTCATCGAGCTGGCCGCCACCGACGGCACGGCCGACTCGATCACCGACTCGGCGGCCACGGAGCTGGCGGGCACCGTGGCCGCCGCCGCACGCTCGTTCCCCGAGGAGGTGCCCGTGGCGTGGACCGGGCGGCTGCTGCGCGGCGAACTGTTGCGTACCCGGTTCGAGGCCGCGTTGCGCGCCCGCCTTCCGGCGGCGTCCCTCCGTCCGGCGGCGGGCGACAGCCTGTCAGGGGCCGCCCGATTGGCCGCCGCAGCCGACCTCGGGCCGTACACGTCCCTCGCGACGGTCGTCTCATGAAGGTCGGGTACGGCCACGCGGACCTGCCCGTGCCGGAGGGCACCGAACTGGGCGGGTACATCGACCGGCCGGGCCCGTCGGCCGGGACGCTCGACCCGCTCCAGGTCGCCGTCGTCACCTGGTTCGACGGCGAGCGCCGTTTCGCGCTGGCCACGGCCGACCTGATCTGCGTCAACGCCGACCTGGCCGAGCGGGTCCGCGCGTCGGTGGACGACGCCGAGGTGTGGCTTGCGGCCAGTCACACGCACGCAGGGCCGGAGACCGGCTGCGTACCCGGCGGTGGCGCCACTCCGGCCGCCTGGACGGAGCGGGTGTCCGGCGCGGTGCGCGCCGCCGTCCGCAGAGCTGTGGACGGCGAGCGCTCCTCCGACGGCACCCTGCACCGGGGCACGCTGACCGGGGTCGGCGCCGACCGGAGCCGGCCGGAGGCGTCCCCGTCGGTGCCGCTCGACGTGGTCGCCGTGTGGGACGATTCGGGCCTGGCCGGGGTCGTCGTGGTGCTGCCCGTGCATCCGACCGTGCTGCCCGCCTCGAACGTCCTGGTCAGCGCCGACCTGGTCGGAGCCGTACGCGAGGCGCTGCGGGCCCGGCTCGGCGCTGGCACGTGGGTGGTCGTGGCCACCGGCGCGGCCGGCGACATCAGCACCCGTTTCACCCGCCGGGGCCAGGACGCCCGCGAACTCACCCGCCTCGCCGACCTGGTCGCGAGCCGCTGCGCCACTCTCCTGACCCGGCCCGGCGAACCGGCGTGGAGCGACAGCTGGGACGATCGAGCATCGGTCCGGACGGGTGGCCGGGTCACCTTTGCGCGGGCCCGGCGCGAACTGGCGCGGGCCGTTCCGGCGGCCGACGCCGACGCGCTCGCCGCCGACTACGAGCGGGTCAAGGACGACCCGGTGGCCGCCCGGCTGGCCCTCAGCCGACTGCACGGCGTCCGCGCCAGACCCACCGAAACACCCTCAGAAGCCACGATCACCGCTGAAGTAGGCGTGGCCCGGATCGGTGCCCTGGGGGTGGTCGGACTGCCGGGAGAGCCGTTCCTGGGGGTCGCCGAGGCCGTCCAGGAAGGGCAGGGGCCGGTCGTGGTGCTCGGCTACGTGAACGGATACCCCGGCTACCTGCCCACGGCGCAGGCGTACGCGCGCGCCGAGTACGAGGTGCTGGCCAGCGCCGTCGCTCCCGGGAGCGCCGAGCGGCTGGTCGAGACCGCACGACACCTACTGGAGGAAACGTGATCGATCAGGATGCCTTCGCCGACCTGGCGGGCCGAGCGGTGTGGCGGCTCGCGACGGAGCAGTGGGAGGCGATCAGACGGGCGGGCGACCTGGTCTACACGTCGCTGCGCGCGGGCGGGGTGCTCCAGGCGTTCGGGACCGGGCATTCGCGCTCGGTGGCGCTGGAACTGGTCGGCCGGGCGGGCGGACTGGTCCCGGCCAACCAACTCGGCATCAGGGACGTGGTCTATTACGGCCAGGCCGTACCGGCGGAGATCCTCGACCCGAAGGTGGAGCGGCAACCGGGACTGGCGGCCCGGATCTGGGACCTCGCGGACATCGACCCGCAGGACGTCTTCGTGATCATCTCGAACTCGGGCGGCAACGCCGCGATCGTCGAGATGGCCCGCCTGGCCGGCGAGAACGGACACCCGGTCATCGCGATCACCTCCCGCGCCCACGCCTCTCACGCCGGCCCCGACACGCGGCTCGCCGACCTGGCCGACGTGGTCATCGACAACGGCGCCCCGTACGGCGACGCCGCCCTCCCCCTGCCCGACGGCGGCGCGATCTGCCCGATCTCCAACCTGACGGGCACCCTGGCCGCCCAGCTCCTGGTGGCGGAGGTCGTCGGCCGCTACCTCGCCGACGGCGAAACCCCGCCGGTCTACCGATCGGCCAACACCCCGGGCGGCGACGCCCACAACGCCGCCCTGCTGGCGGCCTACGGCTCCCGCGTCCGTCTCGGAGACGCCTGAGACCGTAACCCGGCACGCACACACCGCCTGCCCGAACTCGGCGCCCGTGCACCCCCAACCCCTGCCCGAAAACCAGGACACGACCTGCCCGGAACCAGTCCCTGGATGCCGAAAATCACCCAATTTACAGTGATCGTCATGCGAAACGTCATTCTGGTGCACGGTTCCTGGCATGCGAGCTGGTGCTGGGCGCTGATCACCCCGCAACTCGCCGCGCGCGGTGTCCCGTCGGTCGCCGTGGACATGGACGGCCACGGCCTCGCCGCCCACTCCCCCGCCTCCCGGTGGAGCCGCCCGTTCGATCCGGCCGCCTTCGTCACCGAGCGGTCCTCGGTGGCCGACGTCACGATCGCCTCGGCCGCCGCCTCCCTCCTGGCGCAGATCAGGCAGATCGGCCGAGGCGAGCCCTGCGTCGTGGTGGCCCACAGCATGAGCGGGGTCATCGCCACCGCCGCGGCCGAACAGGAGCCGTCGCTCTTCGCCGCACTCGTGTACCTCGCGGCCTTCGCCCCGGTCGCCGGCCTCCCTGCCACCGCCTACGAATCCGACGCAGTTTCCGACACAGTTTCCGACACAGGGAACGACGGCGGCGGCGTGCCCGCACTCCTGGCCGCCGACCCGGCCGCCGTGGGCACGTTCCGCATCGACGTGGGCGACCCGGAGCGGCACGCGCTGATCCGCGAGACCTTCTTCAACGACGTCGAGCCCGGCCTCGCCGACGCCGCCGTCGGCCTGCTCACCCCCGACACGCCTTTGGCGATCGTCACCGAGAGCCCGACCGTGACGGCCGCACGCTACGGCGCCGTCCCCCACGCCTACATCACGTGCGCGAAGGACAACGCCATCCCGCTCGACGTGCAACGTCGGTTCATCCGGGAGATCGACGCGATCTCGACGACCCCGACCCAGGTCTTCGACCTCGACTCCTCGCACTCGCCGTTCCTGTCACAACCGGCCACGCTGGCGGACGCGATCGCCGCCGTCGCGTCTCGCTGAGATCGCGGCCTCGGAGCACCTCGGCGAAACGGCTTGCAGGAAGTCCGGGCGCGGGGCGTATCGGCGTGAGCTTGTGTTGTTCACAGACGTTTGCGACCGCTCCCGGCGAGCTGCTCACGGGGGCGTGCCGGTCCTCTCCAGGACGATCACCGGAATCCGGCGGTCGGGCAGTTTGGTTTGGTAGACGTCGTACTGCGGCCACAGTCGCGTCATCATCTGCCACAGACGCTCTCGGTCGGCGCCGTCGGCCTCCGCCGCCCGCGCGGGGAAACCGTCCTGGCCGACCTGGACGTCGGCCTGCGGATCGGCGAGCAGGTTGAGATACCAGGCCGGATGTGCTGCCAGGCCGCCGTTGGACCCCACCACGACGTACCTGCCCGGTCCGTCCGCGCCGTAGATCAACGCGGTACGGCGGAGCTTGCCGCTCACCCGCCCCCGCACGGTGAGCAGGAGTGTGTTCACACCCCACTTGCGATGCCCGCGTTCGCCGCCCGACTCCACGTACTCGCGGATATGCCGCGCGACCCATCCGGTCGGGCTGTCGTGCACCTCGCTCATGGCCGCTCCGTCCCGAGCCGTCGCCGAACTGATCCTGTCACCGCTTGCTCCTCCGGGGTGTCGGCCGATCTCGACGTGGTGTGCCGTTCTCGGTAGGCGCGCTGCCGGCACGCCTGCGAACAGTAGGCGCGGGGGCGGCCGGGGCCTGTCGGGTCCAACAACGTGCCGCACGTCTCGCAGACTCTAGTTTCGTCACGCTTTTCGTTACGGTCCTTGATGAGTACTTCGATACCGTCGAGCACGCGGGCCAGGCCGAACTCGAAGGAGTCCTCGGGATCGTCGTAGCCGCCCGACTCCCAGACGGCGGTCAGGACGGGGTAGCGGTCGAGCCTGTCGAACAGAGACTGCCTGGCACCCCACCAGTCCTCCTCCGACTGGCTCGTCTGCCGTTCCACCCGCGCGCGCTCCGCCGCCCCGGCGGCCTCGCTGTCCACGAACCGGCCGACGAGACCGACGACCGCGACCATCTCGGCGGGCCGCAGGCCGGTGCCGGCGACCGCGCCCAGGGCGTGATCGAAGTCGGCGATGGAGTGGGGTCCCGGCACGTGCCTGGTGCCGCGCACCTCGGCCAGCCAGGGATGACGCCCCGCGAGCGCCCAGCCCTGCCGCGCCCACCGCTCCAGCCGCTCCCGCCAGTCACTCCGCCGCCCTTCGGCATCCGCCGTCTCCGGCGGGCGCCCGGTGGTGACCTCGGCCATGACCAAGTCGCACATCAGCTCGATGAGCTGCGCCTTCCCCGGCACGTGGCGGTACAGGGACATGGTGGTGAAGCCGAGCCGCTCACTCACCCGCCGCATCGACACGCCGTCCAGGCCGTCGGCGTCGGCGATCTCCACGGCCGCGCGCACGATCGCCTGGAGACTCAGCCCCTTCCTCTCCTGCTCCTCAACGCCTCGCCACAGCAACTCGACGCTGTGATCCGGATCGTCCTGGGTGGCCATTTTTCAGCCCTCCTTCCTTCGTTTGACGAACGACCGTAGTCGCTGTTTATTATGTACAGTCCTGTTTACACTATAAACGAGGTGACATGAACGAAATCCACATCTCCCCCTCCGGCGACGACACCGCCCCCGGCACGCCCGAACGCCCCGTCGCCACCCTCCACCACGCCAGAGACCTCGCCAGGAAACTGGACGGCCCGGCCACCGTCATCCTGCACGAAGGCACTCACACCCTCGGCAGCTCCCTGGAGCTCACCGAGGCAGATGCGGAGACCACCTACCAGGGCCGGGGCGAGGTCGTCGTCAGCGGCGGCCGGCGGATCACCGGCTGGCGGGAGCTCGACGGGGTGTGGCGGGCAGAGGTGGGCGACCTCGACACCCGCCACCTCACCGTCGGCGGCCACCGGGCGACCCGGGCCTCGATCGACGCCATCCCCGGAAACGTGACGAAAACCGAGACAGGTTACGTCACGGACAGCATCGAGCCGCAGCAGTGGACCGGCCAGGCCGACATCGAGTTCGTCTACACCGGCGTCTACCCCTGGACCGAGGCGCGCTGCCCGGTCGCCGCCGTCTCCGGTGACGACCGCTCCACCACGATCACCATGGCCCAGCCCGCCTTCGGCTGGGCCACGGACCTGTACAACTCGGTGGTGCCCTGGGAGGAGGTCGAGTTCCACGGCCTCGGCCTGCCCACCCGCGTGGAGAACGCCGCCGCCTTCCTGACCGAGCCCGGCACCTTCACCCTCGACCGCACCGAGCCCGGCAGGCACGTCCTGCTGTACCGCCCGCGCCCCGGCGAGCACCCCGAACACACCACGGCCGTCGCCTCCGTACTGGAGACCCTGGTCAAGGCCACCGGCACCCGCGACCTCACCTTCCGTGGCATCACCTTCGCCGACGCCACCTGGCTGCACCCGAGCGGCCCCGAGGGCTTCCTGCACTATCACGGCACCGACTTCTACGCGGGCGGCACCATCGAGAAGGTCGTCTTCGGCGAGGACGCCTGGGTGACCGTCCCCAAGGACACGAAGACCGTCCCGGCCGGCCTCGTGTTCGCCGACACGACACACGCCACCGTCGTGGACTGCCGCTTCACCGCCCTCGGCGCCACCGCACTGGAGTTCGCCGCCGGCACCGGCGCCCTCGTCCGGGGCAACGTCTTCGAGAACGTCTCCGGCAGCGGCGTCGCGATCGGCGGCTCCCGTGGCACCCGCGTCGAGAACAACTGGATCCACCACGTCGGCCTCGACTACCCCGGCTGCCCCGGCATCGCGGTGACCGACGGCCATGACACCACGATCGCGCACAACCAGGTCAACGACATCCCACACTGCGGCATCGTGGTCGGCCCGGGCGAGGGCGCCAAGCTGCTGCGCAACCTGACCGTCCGCACGCTGTCGAAGCTGGCCGACGGCGGCGGCATCCGCGTGTCGGGCCCGCAGGGCACCTCGCACGCCGACGGCGCGCTCGTCCAGGGCAACGTGATCACCGACACGATCACGCCGTACAACTTCGGCCTCTACACCGACTACGGCGCCGCCTGGGTGACCGTCGAGGGGAACGTCGTGCGGCGCGGCGACAACACGGCCATCCTGCTCACCTCGCCGCCGCTGGAGCACGTCGTCTTCCGGGGCAACGTGTGGGACGCCGACCCGGTCGGCGCCGCGGAGCCGCCCGAGGGCGTCACCCTGGAGGACAACACCACGCTCACCGACCCGGACGCTCTCGACGCCCGTACGGCGGACATGACCGCACGGGCCGGTCTGGAACCCGGCTACACACACCTGCTCAACCGATGATCACCGGCCCCCACGGCGAGCGGGAACGCCCCCGCAGCCGTGGCGGGCGTGGTGTTGAAGCCGCGCCGGTCAGCGGGCTTGCGCACGATCTCCCCCGAGCAGGGCGCGGGCCCGTCAGCGTGGGAGCCGTCGAACTGATGACCGCCGAGTTCCGCTGGGCGTCGTCATTCGTCCTGCTGTGCAAGTGAAGGCGAGGGGGTCGGAGTCGGTATCACCGGCGACGGTGCGGGCTCTTCGTGGGGCGCGGAGCCCTTCGGGGCGTTCGTCCAGATGGCGGCGAAGCTGTCTGCCTCTCCATAGCCGGAGAGCACGCCCACGGCCCAGGCATCGCGGGTGCCCGGCCGGAAAGCGATCGCATTCACCATGGGCGCTCGCTCGCCGACTGGCAGGGCGATGGGCCTGCGCTGCCGCCCGGTGATGCTCACCAGCCCGGAAGTCGTCAGCAGGTTGCCGTCGGCGTCAGCGGCGAGCTGCCCGTGGTGACTGCCCTCCTGATCGAGTTGCCACCACCAGGAGGAGCCGTTCCAGTGCAGGAGCAGGGCCCGGCGGAACGGCACTTCCTCGGTGGCGTCCTTTTCATACGTCACGACGGTGGCACTCATCCAGACATCATGTGGCCCGAGCACCAGCAGGTCGTCGACCCCGACGTGGCCGACCACCTTGGGCTTGACCTCGTCCCGCAGGTTGATCCGGGGCACTGGGACGGTGGACCAGCGGCCGCCGTCCCAGTGCGAAAGACGTAGCCCGTCACCGGCCACCCATATCTGGTCGGGTCCCAGAGCGTCGATCGCCCGCGGTCGCGTGGCCAGGCGATGCCTCAGATTGTCGGCACACCGAGGCAGGGGCAGCTCCCGCCAGCCGACCGCATCCATGCGCTTGACCACTGCCTCATTGCCCGCGATCGTCTTGTACTCGCAGCCGTCCACGACTTCTGGAGCGCCGTGCAGGTGGCGGCTCCCCACCGTCCACACCGACCCGTCCTTCGACACCGCCACGTCCGTGAGGTTATCGTCGGGTAAGGCTGCGACCAGCCGCCAGCCGTCCTTGGGCGCCAGGCTTGGCGCCTGCGCCGGCGGCGGACAGCCCGGCGTCGGTGAGGCCGACTGGCTCCGAGCGCCGGATCCACCTGCGGAGCAGGCGGTCAAACCAAGCGCCAGAACGACGATCAGCATGCGCACCCCCACAGATTAGGGGAAACGTGATCGCACGTTCTGAATCCAGCGACATACTCACGGCTGCCAGCGCCGTTGCGACTGAGCCACCCCAGTGATCTTCTCGAAGCACCCGCTCAGGTCGCGTCTCCGGACATGATCAAGCTCCACAGTTCGTTCACTCTGCTGGTCGTGGTCTCGGGGCTGAGGTGGACCACGTGGCCGGGGCCGGTTCGGTCGGTACGGCGGATCCAGTGCAAGCCGCCGATGGCCAGTTCCTCGTACTCCACCGGCCGGCAGCGGCAACTCGACCGCACGACCCGAGGCAACCGCCCGAAGCGTAGCCTCCACATGTTGCCCCCGACCTGCCACTTCACCCGAAAGGACCGCGGCGAACTCGGGGCCGGACAGTCGTCCTCACCGCATCGCGGCCTCGCCGGCTCCTCCCCGAACGGCCGCTGGGCAGGCACCACCGCCAGATCAGGGCCGTTCACGACGCCCTGCCGCAGACAGTGGCGATGCCGCCGACGAACGTGACCCCTCCGGGAGCGAGGAAGGCCTCGAACGACGCTTCCGCCCAGCTCCACCGGCCGTCGGAGAACAATTCCCGGACCCTGTCCGCAGGCCGGAGCGTCAGCGGAGCGCCGGTTTCCCCGCACGCGGCGGCGGCCGCCTCGACTCTCCGCTCGTCCAGGCCGTTATCGCAGGTCTGGGTGAAGATCAGTACGCTGCCGCCGGGCAGTTCGCCGAGCAGAGTGTCCAGGACGTCAGCCAGCTCGCCGTCGGTGAGGTGCTCGGCCAGCGCCGCCATCACGACGACGACCGGCTCGCCGAAGTCGATCCACAGCCGGACGCGGGGATGGTCGAGGACACGGCCGAGGTCGCCGCGCACGTCGGCCCGCATCACCTGAACGGCGTCACCGCCCGCGAGCAGGGCGCGGGCGTGAGCGACCACCACCGGGTCGTGGTCCACGTACAGGACCCGGGCGCCCGGGTCTCCCGCCAGGGCCGCCCCGTGAACGGTCTCCCTGAGGGGGTATCCGCAGCCGAGATCGACGAACAGGCCGAAGCCCAGCCCGGCCACCGTCCGCACCGCCTCCAGCGCGAAGCGGCGAACAGCCCACGCGGCGTCCGCCAGGCCCGGCAGGCACTTCTCCAACGTCGCGGCGACCCTCCGGTCGGCGAGCGAATTGTCCCTCTCCCCGAGCAGACAGTTGTGGACGCGAGCGGCATTGGGCCTGCTCCGGTCCAGCGCCGGGTGTAGGGCGAGATCTCCCGGGATCCAGTGGGCGGGAGGGCTTGTTGTGGCTATGTTGGTCATGGGTCGGACCTCGATCCGATCAAGGGCTCGACGCGCGCGTCGCAAGCGGTGTGCGTCGAGCCCGACTTGTCGTGGACGGCTGGGCACGGTGTGCTCAGCGCTCCCTTACCGAGGCGGCAGGCCCTCGCTCTCCACGGAGTCCTTCGCCAGCAGCGCACTCAGCGACGGAATGTCGGCGGCACGGTGCACACGGTCACGCTCGGTCGAGTACCGGGCCACCCAATCGCTGTGGCGACCGGCCGGGTCTACTTCACGTGAAATGTCCCACTCGACATATTCGGCCTGGAGTATCTCCGCCGGGCTGGGCAACCAGGCCCCGAGTTCGCGCAATGGCTTGTCCACATGCATTGTCCACACCTCCGCCTGACGTGAAGGTATGCTGCGGCACCAAGCGGACAACAGAAACGCGGCGCATCCATTCGGACACGCCGCGCCGGTAAGGAATACGGAGCGTATTCCTACTCGTCGAGATCGAGGAAATCGACGAGTTCACGTTGGTCGGTGGATAGCGACCGTGTTCTACTTTGCACGATTTCTTCTGTTACGTCACGGGCGGACTGCTGGTACTGCAGCCATTCGCCGTGCTGGCGCCGCAACTGCGTCATCACCTCGGTCGCCTTTTCGGTGTTGCCCACCCGCACCAGCGCTCGCGCTCTGTCGAGGCGGGCCCGGTTGTACGTCGAGGAGTCGGTGCGGCCGACGTCGCGAGGGAGGGCGTCCATTGCTTCCAGAGCCTTGTCGGGGCGGCCCTCGATCATCGCGTTCTCGGGCTCCTGAAGCGCGGCGGTCAGCGGCCCAAAGGTGTTCTGCCCACCGAGCGCGTGCTCGTGGCCGAGCCGGGCACCGGCGGCCTTGGCCAGGGAGAGGTACTCAGCGGCTTCTCCGGACCGGTTGTTGCGGATGGCCCCCGCACTGGCCCGCATGAGCATCCAGCCCCATGCGGAGAGCTCGTCGGGAGTAGCAGTGGACATCCTCGGCTCGATCTGGTCGGCGACGCTTGAGCAGAGTCGTTCGACCTCGTCGAAGCGCCCTTGCCTCAGCATCGCCCACGCCTGGCCGGACATCGCTGAGGCGGCGAGGGCCTGGTCGCCTGCGGCGACGGCGTCACGCGTCGCGTCCTGAAGCGTCAGCAGTGCCAGGTCGTGAGCGCGGATCTGGATGAGGTATCGGCCGGAGAGAGCGAGCACGGCGGAGCGTGTTCTGCGGGCCTGCGTCCGCTCGGCGCCGTCGAGGTGGGCGACATGGTAGTTCGCGGACCGGATGAGCGCGGGCAGCAGATATGCCAGGTCTTCGTATCGGTCGGCGTGGTAGACGCGGTTGACCGCGGCGGCGGCATCGACGAGCCGGGACAGCGCGACGTCGTCGTGGTCGGCGGTACCGAGGATGGGGGTGCCGTCGAAGCCGATGGGCGGGGTGATGGCAGAGCGTATCGCCGCGAGAACCGTGTCGTCGCCGTTGTCTGCGGTGGGACGCGGCGGGCCGGCGGCGACGAACCAGACGGTGGTGACACCGAGTACCTTCGCGATCTGCCGGAAGGTTTCCATTCGGGCGGTCCCGCCCTGTTCGATCTTTTTTATGACAGGAACGGATAGATTCGCCATTTCAGCGAGATCTTCCTGGGTGAGTCCGCGCCGCTTACGCAACTCGCGGAGCCGCGCACCCGGCTCCGTGTTAACGTTTGCCATGGCTCTGCACCTCCTGATTCTTTCGCAAGTTCAGGCTAAAGGCGCAGAGCCTCTTCATGCGAAGGCTTCAGCAGAACGCCCGATTTTCGGCTGCACCGAAAACGCGCTTTCGGCTCTCATTCATTCAGCACTGGGAGCCGCCGCCGACTGCCTGCGGACCTCCTCGTTCACCTCGACGGCGCCGACCCGATCTGACAGGGCGCCAACACCGGCGAACTCCACGATGCGAAGGCCACCATGACACCTCAGCCCTGCCTCTCCGGCATCGGTCGGCAGCTCGTCGGGTTGGTCGCGACGGTGATCCGTGAGTTGCGGCCGCAGCTCGTCGAGGCGGCGCTGTCGGGCGACCGTTCGGAGCGGCGCAACGTCCGACATGCGAGCAACTTCCTGTCGGCGTACGACCTGGCGATGCACGAGCGCTACCGCCGGTTGCTGGCGGAGATTCTTCCCTCTTTCGTATACGTGTCAGAGGAAGCGGACCCCGAGGTGATCGGCGACGATCCGGACCCGGACCTCTGCGTCCTGGTCGATCCGCTCGACACCAGCGAAATGGCGGTTCGCGCGCTGTGTGGATACACCCACGTGCTGGTCTATTCGCGCAGCCTCGCCCGCCCGATCGCCGCCGTCGTGGGCGACATCTTCCATCACCTGCAGATCTATGTCGCCGCCCGTGACGACGACGGCGTGGATCGTGCCTTCGTCTTCACTCAGGAAGGCGCATCGCATTCTCTGGAGCTGACCCGGTCCGCCCCGCTGGCGGAGGCGCTGGTCACCAATTTCTTCATGAAGCCCGAGCGCTTCACATCGCTGGCAGGGCAGACCGGGTTGGTCGAAGCGCTTGGCCGTCCCTCTACAGACGGTTCAAGCCGGGGCCGGATCGGCGTGGACTTCGGTTCCATCGGGCTATGCCATGTCGCCGCCGGATTCAGTGACGCCATGGTCGAGTTCGCCAAGGGATTCGCCACCTGGGATCTCGCCCCTGGTCACTACATCCTGCACGCGGCCGGGGGTGTGGTCCTGGATCTCGGCGGCGACGCCATTCCGATGGAGTACGGGTTCGGCACCCTGACCGACATCGCGAAGGCGATGGCCAACCGGTACAAGTTCGTCGCCGCGTCCGGCCTGCCCCTGGCGAGAGAAATCCTCACCAGTCTCCGCGACTGAGCACGAACCGCGCCCCTGACACCGCCGTCAGCGACTGATCACCCGTTCGGGCGCGTCCAGCCAGATCCGCCGGCCCTCACCGGTGACGGTCATGCCGAAGCGGTCGCGGACCGGCTCGCCCCAGCTCACCCATCGGAAGTAGGCGTCGCAGATCTCGTCCCACAGCGGCCGGTCGCCGAGTTGGTACACGCTGAACTCGGTCAGGCCGGGCTCGTGGCCGACGAGCGTCCAGGTGCCCGGGTCGGCTTGGTCCATCACCCACAGCAGGAGCCGCCCGTCCTGCTGGCGGGTGGTGACCTGAAGCCCGGTCTGGGCCGCCATCGCCAAGGTCGCGCCGCTGGGCGCGCAGGCGATGAGGCGCGGGTCGATCCGGGTGGTGAGGTCCTGGCCGCTGCCGTCGTCCGGCGCGGCGTCGGCCGGGCGCTGGGAGCGTATCGGCATGTAGGCGGCGAAACCCACGAACCGCCCCTGAGCTCTGCCGTCCGGCAGGACGGTGAGCCGCAGTCCGTGCCCGTCGCCCAGCCCGGTGGAGTACGGCAGCACGATCACGGCACCCGGCCTGCTCTGGACGATCCACTCCTGCGGCACC
Source organism: Nonomuraea longicatena (assembly GCF_039525605.1). Lineage (NCBI taxonomy): Bacteria > Bacillati > Actinomycetota > Actinomycetes > Streptosporangiales > Streptosporangiaceae > Nonomuraea > Nonomuraea longicatena. The sequence continues at coordinate 155,737 of NZ_BAAAHQ010000021.1, forward strand.
GTGTGGACACCGCAGGTGACGTGCACCCGGTCGAAGGGGGCGTGGTCCGGCCATCCGGCGGCGCCGTCGCCCACGATCAGGTGCGGCTGGACACCGGCGGCGGCGAGATTCTTCGCGGCCCCCTCGGCGACGGAGGGGTCCACCTCTATGGAGGTGACGTTGGCCGCGCCGACGAGATGAGACAGCAGGGCGGCGGTCCAGCCGGTGCCGGTACCGACCTCCAGCACCCGATGGCCGGGCTCGGGGTCCAGCCAGCCCAGTAGGTCCGCCACGGTGCTCGGTGCGGACGCGGCCGAGGTGGGGTCACCGGCGCCCAGCACGATCTCACCGTTCCCGTCGTCGACCTGCGTGACGATCGCGGAGTCGCTGTAGACGGCCGCCAGCCAGTCGTCCGGGCGGGCGCGGCGGTCGATGATCCACTCGATCTCGTCCGCGCCGAGAAACGCCTGCCCGAGAGGGGGAACGAACCGATGGCGCGGTACGGCCCGCATCGCGTCGTAAACGCGTCGGGTGCGGTGTGGAGCGGCCGGAATCTGCCCGATCATCCGCTCCACATGGGCCTCGACGTCCTGGATGGGGTCGGTCACTTCTTGTCGCCACCGCGCTTGCCGCCACTGGGGTTTCTGTCGCCCTGCTCGGGCTTGATCGGCGCGGGCTTGAGGGGCTTGTCCTTCTTCGGTTCGCCCTTGTGCTCGCCCATTCTGGGCTCCTTCCGCCTCGCTCGGATGGTGTTCCCCGTCACCGTAAGCCACGCCGGGACTACACGGCGATCCCCTTGCGGATGTCGGCGTCCTTCCCACGGGGCCAGGCCGTTGTCACGACCTGTCGAAATCGGGTTTCTGCGCGGTCGTCAAGGGCGGACCAGTCGGTACGGCTGGCGGGGCCGTCCCGTTCGGAACCCTTGACCGCCGACGGCAACGGTCACCCGGTGCCCGGCGGGCCGCCTGGGGAGATCAGTCCGGTTTCGTAGGCCAGGACGACGGCTTGGACCCGGTCGCGGAGGCCGAGCTTGGACAGGATGCGGGCGACGTGGGTCTTCACCGTCGTCGCGCTGAGCGTCAGCCGATCGGCCAGTTCGGCGTTGCTCAGACCGGTGGCGAGCAGACGGAGCACCTCCAGTTCGCGCGGCGTCAGCTCGGACAGATCACGGTGGAGGTCGGCCTTCGCCTCGTCGCGGGGCGCGAACCGCTCGATGAGGCGGCGGGTGATGGTCGGCGCGAGCAGGGCGTCGCCGGAGCGCACCAGACGCAGCGCCGCCACCAGGTGCTCGGGGCTGACGTCCTTGAGCAGGAAACCGCTGGCGCCGGCGGTGAGAGCGGCGTAGACGTAGTGGTCGAGATCGTACGTGGTCAGGATGACGACCCGGGTGAGGCCGACCCCGTCCGGCAGGGAGTCCGGTGGGGAGAGCGAGACGTCCACGGGTGTCCCGGCGGCGCGTACCCGCTCGATGAGGCCGTCGAGCCGGTCGAGTCCCGGCTGTGGTTCCAGCCCGTCGTCGCGGTTGTCGGCGCGACCGCCTTCCGTCCCGGCCAGCAGGCCCATGACGTTGCGCAGTTCGGCCATGGCGGCGCGGCCGCTGCTCTCGATGGCGAGCAGTGCCTGTTTGGACAGTTCCGGCTCGGCGTCCATCACCTTGCGCGCCGCGCCCGCCTGGATCACCATCACGCTCACATTGTGGGTCACCACATCGTGGAGTTCCGCGGCGATCCTGGCGCGTTCGGCCTCCACCGCCTTCCGCATGGCCTCCTCCTGCTCCCGTCGGAGTTCGGCCTGCCGATCCCGGCTCCGCCGCAGGAACCGGACGATGCTCGCGCAGACCCCGGCGCTCAGCAGCACGACGTACGGCCCCAGCCAACCGGGGAGACTGGGCACGATGGCCCGGTCCACGGCGCCGGCGAGCACCGCCGCGAGCAGGAGGCCGGCCACGGCGGGCACCCGGTTACGGCTGTGCGCGACGGCGCTGTAGCCGGCGATCGAGCAGCTCAGTACGGTGATCCAGGTCGCGCCACCGGTCGTGGCCAGCGCCGCCGACACCACCGTCCAGAAGGCGGCGAGCGGGTACCTGCGCCGGACCGCCAGCGGCAGAGCGGTCAACGCCACCAGAAGCATGGGCGGCTCGTACCCTGCGGAGCGCAGGGTGGGCGGCAGAGCGCCGAGGCCCTCCGGTGGCACCGGATAGGACGGAGGAACCGGAAGCGAAGGGAAGGCCGGAACAGACGGGAGAGCCGGAACAGACGGGAGAGCCGGAAGGGACGGGAACGCGGGAAGAGCCGGGACCACCGGGGCCGGAGGAGACGGAATCGCGGGAAGAGCCGGGACCACCGGGGAAGGGCGCAGTCGCAGCGACTCGATCAGCGGGTGCGACTGCACGTCCACGCGGTGGAGCGGGCCCTGGAGTCCTGCCGCCGCCATCAGCGCGGCGGCCGTCAGGAGGATCGCGAGCAGCGCGTCGGCGGCGAGAGCCCGGCGCGACGGACGGGCGGTTCGCGGTTCGGGCCGCAGTATGTCCCGCGCATATTGCCGCCAAAGCCGTCTTTCATCTGCTGCCACCTGCACATTGTCGCGTTCGCGGGAACTGCCGCACATCGGCTGCGGTGACCACGGCCGTGGTCCGTTGGGAGTACGTCGCAGGGATGACACCGCAGGCCGTTCGTTCTCCGGAGGCATCCGAGATGGGTACAGAGGCCGACGCGCACGGACTTCGGCCGTCCCTAGCCTCGTCCTCGCCAATGCGGGAAATCCCGCCAAATACCGAAAAGGGCGGACAGGTTCATGGGTCATATGACAGAGCCAGGCAGGCCGACGCGCACCGGCGTCTCCCAGCGCAGAAGGGGCCGGACCTTGCGCGGCGGTGTGGTCGCCGCCGGGTTGCTCGCCTACGTGGCGACCACGTCGACCGCGTCCGCAGAGTCCGTGGGCACCCCGTCCACGTCCAAGACCGCAGAGTCCGTGGACACCCGATCCACGCAGCCCGGGACCGCCCTATCCACCTCCGAGACCGCACAACCCGGGACCGCCGTATCCACCCCCGAGGCCGCGCAGTCCAGGACCGCCCCGTCCACGTCCGAGGCCGCGCAGTCCGGAAGCGCCTCCGCCGGTCCTTCTTCGACGCCGAACGGCACGCTCCGCCTGCCGGAACCGACCGGTTCGCGGCCGGTCGGCACCACCTTCCTGTACCTGCAGGACACCTCCCGCTCCGACCCCTGGGTCCCGTCGGTGAAAGCCCGGGAGCTCATGGTCTCCCTGTGGTACCCGGCCAGGTCGCCGGGCCGAGAGCGGGCCCGGTACATGACGCCGAAGGAGTCCGAGCTCCTGCTGAAGAGCGGGCGGATCACCAGCGTCCCGCCCGACGCGTTGAGCAGGACGCGGACCCACGCCTTCACCGACGTCGGCCCGGCAGGCCGGGCGCGCACCCTCCCCCTCGTCGTGCTCTCCCCCGGCCACAGCAAGCCCCGGACCGAACTCACGGCGCTGGCCGAGGACCTGGCGAGCCGAGGCCACGCGGTGGCCGCGATCGACCACACCTACGAGAACGTCGCCACGACCTTCCCCGACGGACGGGTCACCACCTGCGTCACGTGCGAGCTCAGCAAGACCCCGGAGTGGTGGGCGAAGCTCACGGGGGGCCGGGCGGCCGACGTCTCCTTCGTGCTCGACCAGTTGCTCGCACCGCGCCCGAAATGGAAGGGCGCCCGGCTGATCGACCCGTCTCGGGTCGCGATGGCCGGTCACTCCGTCGGAGGAGCGAGCGCCATCGCGACCATGCTGACGGACTCCCGGGTACGCGCCGGAATCAACATGGACGGCACCACCGAGATCCGCATCCCGGACGGCGGGCTGTCCCGGCCGGTGCTGCTCCTGGGCAAGCCCGCCACCTACACCCCGGGTAAGGGAGAGGCCGCCGCCACCTGGGAGCGTGACTGGAAGCAGCTGACCGGCTGGAAGCGCTGGCTCCTGGTGACCGGGACGGCGCACACGTCCTTCACCGACCTCGGCCTGCTGATGGACCAGCTCGGCATCGACGACGGTTCGGAACTGCCCGGTGACCGCGCCATGGACATCACCCGCGCGTACGTCGGGGCCTTCTTCGACCTGCACCTGCGCAACCGGCCCCAGCCCCTGCTGGACCGGCCGTCGAGCCGCCACCCCGAGGTCGAGCACTGCTCGCCCGAGACGAGAACCTGCCGGTAGGGCCGGACCAGCCGGTGGGGCAGAGGCTCAGGGGCCACCCTGCCGGTAGGAACGTCAGGGCCGAACCAGCCGGTACGGCTGGCGGGGCCGTCCCGCTTGGGAGCCCTTGACCGGGGGCATGGGCCAGGCCAGGCCCTCCTCCGCGAGGCTCTGCAGGACCCGGCGCGCGGAGCGCGGCGCCACCCCGAGCACGTCGGCCACGATCTCGGCGTCGACCACCAGCGCCTCCGGGCCGTCGCCCAGCCCGGCCACGAGCCGTTCGAGGAGCTTGGCCGCCTTGGTGGCGACCACGGGAACGGTGTCCTGCCTGCGGCGCTGCCGCAGCGGCAACGCCAGCACGGTGCCGTCGCCGCCGACCAGGTAGGCGGCGGCGGCTCCGGCGTCGCGGGCCTTGTCGACGGCGACGAGCGCGTTGGCGTCGGCGTCGCGGGCGGTGCCGCCGAGGCCGATGCCGACCTCGACGGGCACCCCGGCCTCCGACCGGATCCGGTCCATGAACGGCGCGACCCGGAAGCCGTCCGTCGCCTGGGCGAGGGCGCCGACGGTGGCGGTGACCACGTACCCGTTCTCGCCTCTGGGGGCCACGGTGGCCCCCATGACGCGGGCGTCGGCGAGCAGCGACTGGTGGAGCGACAGCCGCAGTTCCTGCTGCCAGTAGTTGCCGGGCCCCGAGTAGCTGGGCCGGGCGGAGGCGGCCAGTTCGACCACGGCGATGGCGATCTGGGACTCCTCCAGCCGGCTGCCGGTGCCGAGCAGCGCGGCGGTGTTGAGCGCCAGCCGCAGGGTGGAGGAGGTGGGCAGCACCCGGAGCACGGGCACGTTCGCGGCGGTGAGCGTCTTGGCGACGCTGCGCACGGTGGTGAGCGCCGCCGTGGTGGCGCCCTGCCGGTGGAGTTGCTCGTGGAAGGCGGCGAAGCCGCGCGCCGACTCGGGGTGGTCGTACTCGGACAGGTGGACGCCGGCGGTGCTCACCCCGATCTCGCCGTACGCCTCCTCGACGTCGGCGGCGGGCAGTGAGTCTATGCTGACCCGCGCCGGGTCGATGCCGTCGTCGAGCACGCCGCGCAGCAGGGCGGCGTACAGGCTGGCGCCGCTCATCGGCACGAACGTGGCCGGCACCGGCAGTTCGCCCGCCTGCCTGGCGAGGTCGTACTGGAGCGGCCCGCTGAACAGCACCACGTCTATGGTGTCGGCGATCTTCGAGAACTTCTCGTACGTCTCGTGCTCGCCCGCGAGCGGCGCGCCGACCAGGCGCCAGTCGCCCGCCACCGGCAGGTCGGCGCCGATCATCATGATCTGCTCGACCAGGTCGGGCGGCCCGACCACGCCGATCGCCACTCTCGACCGTGTCTCGGACCGCAACCGATCCATGATCGCTATCTCCCCAATCCGGTTCGCCACCGCAGGAGTCGCGTCATCGTCCCGCCGAGCACCGCCGCCCGGTCCTCCTCGGAAAGGCCACTGAAGATTACCCGGCCGAGCGACATACGAAGATCGATGAACGGGAAGTCGGAGCCGAAGACCACCCGGTCCGCGCCCAGTGCGTCCACCATTCTGGCAATGTCCTGGCCGCTGTTCAAAGAGCCGCACAACTCCAGCACCACCCCGGGGCACCGTTCCGCGGTCTCGATCGCGAGGTCGAAGCCGAGCGGCGTGCCCCCGGCGTGCCCGGCCAGGATGCGCGCGTCCGGGTGGCGGGTGGCGACCTCCTCGACGTGCCCGAGGTCGTTGTACGGCGAGCCGTCGAAGCTGTGGGTCAGCACGGGGCAGCCGGTACGCTGCGCGAACTCCCACACCGGCGCGTACCTTCGCCCGGTCAGCGGGTAGTCGTGCAGGTCGGGGTGGAGCTTGATGCCGCCGAAGGCGGGGTCGTCGCCCCACCGCGCCAGCTCGCCCACGGGGTCCTGCCACGGGTTGACGGTCAGGTAGCCGGTGAACCGGCCGGGCGCCGACCGGACGATCTCGGCCGTCTGCGCGTTGCCGTCCGAGGCGTCGAGCTGGATCGCCAGGTGGCTGGACAGCACCGCGTGCGCGACCCCGCACCGGTCCATGACCCGCACCATGGCCTGCGGCCCGGCGTCCGGGATGAAGAACAGACTGTACGGCCCGGCGTGCGCGTGCGCGTCCACGATCCGGACGTCGGTCTGCGCCCGGCGGTTTCGTACCGAGGTCTCGATGCTCACGCGGCCCTCGCCTCCGCGCGCAGCAGCCCGAGCAGGTTGCCGGAGCCGACGGCGGCCACGGCGCCGTCGTCGAGTTCCGACCACAGCAGCCGGGTGACGCTCTCCCCCGGGTCCCGGTACGGGGCCCCGGTGCCGAAGACGAGGCGCCCGGGTCCGAACCGGTCGGCCAGCCATTCGAGTCCGCAGTGTGAGGAGAGGTTGGCCAGGCCGAGGTGCACGTTGCCGGTGCGGGCGAGCACGCCCGCGGCCTGCCGCAGCACCCGGTAGCCGAGGCCGCCGACGACGATCGGCAGGGCCGGGCGGGCGGCGGCGACGGCTTCGACGGCGGCCCAGCCGGCCTGCTGCGCGTCGAGCAGCAGCGGCAGCCCGGCCGCCGCGACGGCGTCGAGTACGGGCGCGACGTCCGGCCCGGCGAGGTCGTAGCCGTGGTCGGCCGGGTAGGCGCGGACGGCGGCGACGCCGTGCGCGAGCGCCGAGGCGGCGAACTCCTCAGGGGTGCCGGTCTCCCCGCAGGTGGCGGGGAGCAGCACCCAGCAGGGCCGCAGCCGGGGCCGGCCCGCGACCAGTTCGGTGAGGCGCAGGTTGCCGGTGTGCGGGTCGTGCAGCCACGACCAGCTGTGGCTCACCAGCGCCTCGGAGATGCCGAAACGGTCCATTTCGGCCAGGGTGTGCGTGACCGTGCCCGGACCGACATCCCTGCGGGGGTGTCGCCCGAGCATCGCGTCAGCGTCGATCAGCATGAACCGTCCATCCGTCGGGGATCGTGGGGGGCTGGTCGCGGAAGGGGAACAGTCCGACGGTGAACCGGCCGTCGGTGCGACGCAGCCCGAGTGAGTGGATCTCGCCGTACTCGGCGCTCCTGGCCGAGGGGTCGGGGATGCGCGCAGGACCGTTCCCGTGCAGGACCTCCTCGGGCGGCAGCAGCGGTACGACGAGGAGGCCGGGCCCCTCCGCCGAGATCCAGCCGTCCTCGTGGGGACGCCACGGGGACAGGCCGTGCAGGAGCCAGACCGCCTCGGCGTCGATCCGGTCCTCGACGACCCAGTAGCCGGGGTCCTTCACGAACGTGACGCGGCGGTCGTGCCGCTGCGCGTAGCCGTGGTGGTGGCCGGCGAAGACGTCCACGTCGTCGGTGACGGAGAACAGGTCGCAGGCCGCCCGGCGGTCCTCCGTGTACTCCTGTCCCGGCACGAGCAGCGTGTTGTGCGCGCGGGTCGCCTGGTACCAGTCGTAGTAGCCGGGGTCGTCGTAGGAGGGCGGGCCGCCGCCCTCCCAGGCCAGTGGCCGCCCCCAGCCCTCGATCACGAAGTCGAGGGCGGCGTGGTGGCTGTGCGGCTCCAGCTCGTGGCCGACGTACGGGCCGTAGTTGACCACCGTGTGGAAGCCCGCGCCGCGGAAGACCGCGTAGCCGCTGGCCTCCAGATTGACCGAGCCGGCCGCCGGGTCGATGCCCTCCGGCCACACGACGCCGCTGTCCTGGAGGTGCGGCACCCAGCCGCCCGAGGTCGTGAGCGCGGCCAGCCAGTCGCGCATCGCCACGTGGCGGGGGTGGGCGGCCAGGGCGGGTTCGACGGCGGCGGCCCGGCGCAGCGCGTCCAGGCACATGCCGTGGTAGCCGGGCGAGCGTTCGTGGTGGCCGCCGTCGGCGCGGATGTCGCGGTCGAGGTGCTCGTCGATGCGGGCCAGCGCGAGTTCGGCCCACGCCTCGGACTCCGGCAGGTCGGCGAAGACGCGGGCCAGGTGCAGCAGTTCGCACACCGCGGCGAACTGCCAGTTGCCGTGGCGGAAGGAGTCGTGCTCCTCGGCCGTCCAGCGGGCGCCGCCGACGAGGGTCTTCATCATCTCCCGCCAGCACTCCTCGCCGAGCGCGTCGCCGAGGACGTGCAGCGCGTGCGTGAGGTGCATGCTCCTGGCCCACACGCCGAGGGAGTACCAGACCACGTCGAGGCCGGGCCAGTCGCCCTCGACCCGGTCGCGGCTCGCGTACCACTGGCGGAACAGGCGCTCCCACTCGGCCGCGTAGCGGGGGTCGCCGGTCTTCTCGTAGGCGGCGACGAGCGGGGTCATCCAGCGCAGGTAGTGGAAACCGTACAGGCGGGAGCGGCCGTGGCCCTTGTCGAGGAAGTCGACCTGCGTGCCGATGAGGTCGTCGGCGCCGTCGGCGGGCAACCCGGCCGGTACGGGCGCCCGCCACCGCCACGCGCGGCCCGCCGTACCGAGGAGGGCGTCGAGGTCGGCGTCGGGGATGTGCCGCATCCGCGTCGGATGCACGTGCGGCGGTTTCTCCACGCTCACGTGAGCCTCACCGGTGCCCCGGTGCGGGCCGACTCGTGGGCGGCGGCGAGCACGGCGGTCACGTCGCGCGAGCTCTCCACGCTGATGAGCGGCTCGGTGCCGGTGCGGGCGCAGTCCACGAAGTGGTGGATGGCGTCGCGGTAGGCGCCCGCCGGTACGCCGTGGACGACCCGCTGGAGCATGTTGCGCGGGTAGGTGTAGCCCTTGGCGGTGGCGAGCTGGATGTTCTCCTTCTGCCGGTCGAGCTGGATGACGCCGTCCTCGCCGACGACGGTGACGTAGCTGTCCACCATGGTCGGGAAGGTGTCAGGGTAGATCCAGGCGGACTCGAAGGTGGCGACGGCGCCCCGGCTGAAGCGGGCCTGGATCTGCATCGCGTCGGGGGTGTCGATGCCCATGCCGCGCAGCTTGCCGTGGCGGGCGGTGGCGTAGACCTCGACGACGCGGTCGTCGTACAGCCAGCTCACCAGGTCGATGTCGTGGCTGGACAGGAACCAGGCGCAGGTGGTCCGGTCGGCCCAGCGGATCATCTCGGTGGGGACGTGGATGGTGTCGTCCTTGCGGGCGTAGCCGACGACGGGCTCGCCGATCAGCTCCATCTGCTGCTTGGCCTGGGCGTAGGCGGGCACCCAGCGGTGGTTGAACAGGCACATGGCGATGACGCCCGCCTGCCTGATCGCGGCGACGGCGCGGTCGGCGTCGGCGACCGTGGTGGTGAAGGGTTTCTCGACCAGGATGTGCAGCCCGGCCTCGGCGGCGGCCACCATCAGGTCGGCGTGCAGGTGGTCGGGGGTGGTGATCGAGACGGCGTCCACGGTGCCGGAGGCGATCAGGTCGCGGTAGTCGGCGTAGACCGTGGCGTCCCCGAGGGGGCTGCGTGAGACGGCGGTCAGTTCGACGTCGGGGTGGGCGGTGAGCACTTCGGCGTGCCCCCTGCCCATGATCCCGGCGCCGACGATCCCCACTCTGAGCTTAGGCAAGTGCGTCATTCCATCGCTTCTCTGCTGTGTCCAGCGCTTCTTTGGCGGTCTTGGTGCCGGTGATGAAGGCCCTGACCTCCTCGGAGAGCAGTTCGCCGAGTTCGGCGTCCTTGGCGGTGCCGATCGGGACGTACTTCAGCTCCGGCAGGCCCTTCACGATCACGCTTCTGGCCACCGACATGGGGTCCGAGCCGGTGACGTCGGTGAAGAAGGGGTCCTTGGCCGAGGAGACGGTCGAGGGGTAGATCGGCACGATCTTGCAGAAGGCGAGCTGGTTGACGCCGTTGGTGAAGTACTTGATGAACTCGGCGGCGGCCTTCTTCTGCTTGGAGGCCCTGGGGATGGCGAAAGCCTGCTGGGCGAGCAGGAGGTAGCCGCCCTCCTTCATCCGGACGGGCGGGGTGACCGCCAGGTCCTGGTAGACGTCGGGCGCGTTCTTCTGCAGGTTGAGCAGTTCGGCCGCGTTGGCGGTCGCCTTGAAGGCGATCTGGCCGTTGTCGAGGGTCTGCGGGAGGTTGCGGGTGTCCTTGGAGACCGCGCCGGGCGCGATGCCCTCGGCGTCGTAGCTCTTCTTGAACTTCTCCAGGACGGCGAGGGCGTCGGGGGTGTTGAAGGCGGCCTTCTTCTTGTCGGCGGAGATCAGTTCGATGCCGTAGTAGCGCAGGGTGTTGTGGTCGGGCAGCGCGTTGAAGCCGTGGACCTTGGCCTGGTCGTGGACCTTGTCGGCCAGCGCGAGCGCCTCGTCGTAGCTGGTGGGCGGCTTCTCCGGGTCGAAGCCGACCTTGCCCATCACGGACTTGCGGTACATCGCGACGGGGGCGCCGCCGTTGTACCAGGGCACGGCGTACAGCTTGCCGCCGGTGCGCAGCGGCTCGACCAGGTTGGGCTGGAAGTCGGCGAGCTCGGCGGTGCCGAAGTAGGCGTCGAGCGGTTCGAGCGACGGCACGAAGCGGCCGAGCTCGATGGAGTTGACGTTGACGGCGTCCGGCACGTCGCCGCTGGCCACGGCGGCCAGCAGTTTGGTGGCGCTCTCCGTGCCCGGCACGTCCACCCAGTTGACCGTGACCTTGGGGTGCTGCTTCTGGTAGGCGGCGATGAGTCCGTCGATGTAGGCGCTGTAGTTCTTCTTGAGGTTGATCGTCCAGAACTCGACCTCCCCCTCGAAGGGCTGGTCGGAGGCGCTGCTCTCCGACGCGCCGGTGGTGCCGGCGACGCAGCCCGTCGTGAGGAACGAGAACGCGAGCGCTGCCGCTAAGAAGCTTCTGGGTGACATGTGGCCGTCCTTAATCGCTACTTTCGGCACAATGTCATCGCGCACTCTTGCCGTCAATCCCTGGGCTATGTACGCTGCAAAAAAATTTGGCCCGCCGTTATCCATCTTTAGGACTGCCAATGCCAGGACAGCGGTGGTACACCCCCTACCTCTTCGCCCTCCCGGCCCTCGCCCTGTTCGGGATCTTCTTCGTCTGGCCCCTCGCCACCGCGGTCCAGCTGTCGTTCATGAAGTACGACGTGGTCTCCCCGCCCGTCTTCGTCGGCCTGGACAACTTCGCGCGCCTGTTCGGCGACGAGCGGTTCTGGACGGCGACGCGCAACTCCCTGCTGTTCATGGCCGGGTTCCTGCCGCTGCTCGTCTTACTGCCGCTGCTGCTCGCCGTCCTCGTGAACCAGAAGCTGCCCGGGATCAGGACCTTCCGGATGCTCTACTACCTGCCGGTGATCACCTCGATGGTCGCCGTGGCAGTGGCCTGGGAGTACGTCTTCAACCAGCAGGGCGTCCTCAACTGGGTCCTCACCGGCGCCGGCCTGCTGGACCGGCCGATCCAGTACCTCCTCGACCCGTTCTGGGCGCTGCCCGCGCTCATCCTGGTCGAAGGCTGGAAGAGCATGGGCTTCTACATGATGGTCTACCTCGCCGGACTGCAGGCCATCGACTCGACGCTCTACGAGGCGGCCCGCGTCGACGGCTGCACCGCCTGGAACCGGCTGTGGCGCATCACGGTGCCGCTCATGGTCCCCTACCTCGCGGTCGCCACCACGATGGCGATGCTCGACGCGATGCAGGCCTTCACCTCCGTGTACGTCATGACCAGAGGCGGACCCCAGGACGCGACCCTGACCCTCGGCTACTACATCTGGTCGGCCGGGTTCGAGCACTACGAGATGGGCTACGCCAGCGCCGTCGGCCTCGTGCTCTGGGTGGCCATGATCGTCCTGGCGCTGGTCAACCACCGCCTCACCAGGGGGAGATCATGAGAACCAGACGCGCGGGAATGTACATCCTGCTCACGGCCATCGCCCTGGTCTTCGTCGGCCCGTTCCTCATCCTGCTGTCGTCGGGGCTGAAACCGGCGGGCCAGGCCGTCTTCTCCTTCCCGCCCGACATCATCCCCAGGCCGCCCGTGCTCGACTGGGTGAAGGAGGCGTGGACGGCGATCCCGTTCCCGCGCTACCTGCTCAACTCGATCCTGTACGTCGCCGCCATCGTCCCCGCCTACGTCCTGGTCTCGGCGCTGTGCGCCTACCCGCTGGCCCGGATGCGCTTCCGCGGCCGCAACCTCATCTTCCTGGCCATCCTGTCCACGATGTTCCTGCCGGGCGAGGTCACGCTCATCCCCCGTTTCCTCGTCGTCTCGCAACTCGGAATGGCCGACACCTACGCGGGAGTGATCCTGCCCGCGCTGCTGTCGGCGTTCGGGATCTTCCTGTTGCGCCAGACCTTCGCCGGGATCCCGCGCGAGATCGTGGACGCCGCCCGCACCGACGGCTGCAACGAACTGCGCGTCTTCTGGCACGTGATGCTGCCCTCCGCCCGGCCCACCCTCGCCGTGCTCGCGATCTTCGGGTTCATCTCGGTCTGGAACAGCTTCATCTGGCCGCTCGTGGTGCTGAAGGACTCCGCGAAGTACCCCATCGCGCTCGGCATCGCCTATCTGGCCGGGATCACCGGCACCGACGTCCGCACCCTGGCCGCGGGGACCATCATCTCGATCGTCCCGGTGGTCGTCATCTTTATGATCATGCAACGCCATGTCCTTGAGGGCATGCGGGGCGCAGTGAAAGGCTGATCGCGATGATCGTTTCCCGCCGACAGTTCACCCTGGGCGCATTAGGGGCAGGAGCCCTTGCCTCCCTCCCCTCCATGGCCCGCGCCGCCTCCACCTCCGCCGCCTACGACTACACCGCCCGCGCGACCTTCGACGAGTTCGACCGGGTCTTCCACCAGAGCGGCGCAGCGGGCCAGCCCGGCGACACCAACGAGGCGGGCGGCCTGGCCTGGGGGCAGTCGTACGTGCTCATGGGGTTCGTCCGGATGTACGAGGCTTATGGGGACCCCCACTACCTCGACCGGCTCGTCACCAACCTCGACCTGATCCTCGCCAACCGCGACTCCGTGCGCGGCGTCACCGACCACCGGGGCAGGTCGCTGCCGGGGTGGCGGGCCAAGGCCCCCTACACCGTCGGCCTGGTCACCCTCAAGGACGCCGCCGGGCAGGACCTCGTCGAGATCCGCACCGCGCGGACGTACGCCGACAACGCGGTGGCGACCGTACGGGCGGGGACCTCGGCCGACCGGTTCACCCTTGAGGTCCGCAACAACCGCACCAACCTGGTGGCGACCTTCCCCGACGTGTCGCTCGACCCGGCCGCGCCCGACTACGTGGTCACCCGCGTCCTCGACGCCTACCCGACGCCCACGCTGGTGACCGCGCGGGAGCTGCGGACCGCCCCGGCGGCGGGCGCGATGCCGGTGCTCGGCGAGACGCCGTTCGTCTCCCAGCCGGTGCTGTTCACCGTGCACACCGGGATGATCACCTATCCGATGGCGGCGTTCGCCCGCCTCGTGCTGCGCTCGCGCAAGCTCAGGTCCCGGCGAACGTACCTGAACAAGGCGCAGCAGTACCTCCAGGCCGCGCGGGACGCGGCCGCCATCCACGACGAGGAGTGGCGGCAGACCGACGACGGGCTCGGGTACTTCGTGTGGAACAAGGGCACGCAGCTCGCCTACGACGGCACCGAGCAGCCCCTCAACCAGGGGCTCGCGCTCGGCCAGACCTACGCCGAACTCGCCGCCGCCACCGGCGACCCGTTCTACGCCGACCGGGCCCGGCGGATGGCCAGAAGCTTCCTGAACGAGGTCACCGCCGACGCCGACGACGCCTACGTGTGGTCGTACTGGCCGAAGAACGGCAAGCTCTACAACGGCTACGCCAAGACCGACGGGGTCTCGGAGTACACCCCGTCGAGCGTCCCGGTGCGCAGCGTCGAGGACCTCAGCCACGCGGCCATCGACGTCGAGTTCGCCGCCGCCGTCCACCGCCACGGCCTGTTCTTCCAGGACGTGGACATGGCCCGCTTCGCCAGGACCTACAGCAGGAACCTCGTGGCACCCCCCGGCCCGGACGGCATCGCCACCGCCTACCTGCGCGTGGACGGCACCGGCAGCACCACCACCCCCGGCCAGTACCTCCAGGCGCCGCGCTGGATGCCGGTCGCGCCGTGGGACCCGACGGTCTTCACGCACTCGCTGTCCATCTACGACGGCCGAGCGGTCCAGCCGACGCAAGGCTCCCAGGTGGGCTGTGTGGCCTACCTGAACTGGTTCGCAAGGAGAAGAAAGAGGTCCTGAGTGTTACTCAACCTGGTGCTCGCCGGAACACTGGCCATGACGGGGGTGCAGCCCGTCGAGAGCGTCTGGCTCACCAAATACCGCGCCCTGGAGGCGCAGATCAGCGGAAACTACTACACCAGCCCGAAGAGCGACCGGCTGGCCTGGGGCGAGAGCTACATCATGCGTAGCTACCTCGACGTTTACCAGGCCACCCAGGACACGGCCTGGCTGGACAAACTCGTCACCCACGCCGACAAGGTGATCTCCAACGCCGACGACATCGACGGCGACGGGTTCCTCGGCTGGAGCACCGCGAAGTACACCCCCGTGGCGCTGTCGAACCCCGGCTTCGGCAACGCGGCCAGCGGCGACACCACCCTGCCCGCCGCGTGGACGCGGTTCCAGGACACCGGGAGCCACGTCCACCGCACCACCGACACCCCGGCGGGCGAGGGGCCGCAGGCCGTACGGATCATCTCGGACCAGACGCGCTGGAAGAAGCTCTACCAGAACGTCGCCGCCGGGTACGGCAGCGGCGTCACGTACGTGCTGCGCGGGTGGGGCAAGAAGACCGGTTCGGCGACCGGGCGGATCGTGCTGCGCGAGGGCACGCGCTCGATCTGCGCACTCGACTACACCTCGACGAGCTGGACGTACAAAGAGGTCGAGTGCGTGATGCCCAGAGGCGGTCCCGCCCTGCGGGTCTGGCTTGAGCACGCGACCTACACGGCGACCGGGTCCGCCTACTACGACGAGGTCGAGCTGAGCGGGCGCTACCCGTTCATCGTGCACGACGGCATGATCGGCCTGCCGATGGCGGAGTTCGCCCGGCTCATCGCGACCACGCCCGCGCTGTCGGCCTACGCCGGGAAGGCCGACGCGTACCGCAGCTTCCTGGAGACGCAGATCGTGCCCCGGTGGGAACGCAGCGCCTTCCTCGGCAACACCTGGAACGGCACCACCTACCGCGAGCCCCCGAACATCAACACGATGCCGGGCACCGACCCGTCCCGGGACCTGCCGTACAACATGGCGCTGGCCTTCGCCAACATGCTGACGGTCCTGCACAGCCTGAACGGCGACGCCACCTACCAGGCGCGGGCCGACTCCGTCGTACGGTGGGCCAAGGGCGCGCTGGTCAACTCGGGCGGCGCGTATGTGTGGAACTACGCGAGCTACGCCGCCCAGAAGGAGGACATCTCCCACGCCAACGTGGACCTGTCGGCCTTCCTGGAGTACTACCGGAACGGCCGGATCCTCACGGCGGCCGACATGACGGCACTCAAGAACACGTTCACGACCAAGATGTGGAACCGCTCGACGACCGCGCCGCGCTTCTCGTGGAACGTGGACGGGACGGACAACACCGCGCAGGCCGACTACTACCTCCACTCGTGGATCGAACTCACCGAGTGGGATCCGCAGGTCAAAGCCCTGGTCGCCACGAAGTACACGAACCTGCCCCTCTCCAACCCCTCCCACCTCATCACGCTGGCCCGGTTGATCAAGCACGGCTGAGTTCACCGAGGCGCTCACGATCAACATCGGCAGGTCAGCCGATTGATTCGACGGTGGTCCCTTGCGCATCGCACAGGGACCACCGTGCCCGGCCGGAGGAGCCACCTACGACCTATCCCACCACTGAACCTGGACCTGGCACTCACGCACCCAGCCCTGCGATCATCGAGTGAGCGAACTTTAGGGGGCTAAAATCCGCCCGAGATGACCGGAGAATCACCACCTGTGGACCTCAGAACACTGCGAGACATCTCCGCTATCGCTGATCCGATCGAGCGGGCGCGGGCCATCAGCCGCGCGATGACCGAACAGCAGGGCATCACCCAGGAGGCCGCCCGCATCCGCCGGGGCGCCATCGCCGAGGCCAGAGAGCAGGGGCACACCCTTGAGGCGATCGCGAAGGCCCTGGGCGTGACACCTGGACGAGTTTCCCAGATGCGCAAGGGACCACCGGAAAGGGCTCCCGAACAGCCCGTCAGCCAAGTACCGAAAGTCATCGTCCAACGAGCACTGCCGACCGACCCCGCCACACGTGGGTCGGTGTCGCTCTTTCTCGTCGAAGCCGAGCGGCAGGGTATCCGTCCCGACCGCACGATGCTGTACATCGGCCTTGAGCCTGCGAGTGACCACGTCGCCGAGTGCCTGCGCGTGGGAACCGGCGACGAGATCATCGCCCGGCGCAAGATGATGCTGGCCAACGAGGTGCCGGTGCGGATCGCGACCTCCTACTTTCGCGCCGACCTCTTCGCCGGCACTCGGATAGCCGAACCGGAGTTCGTGAAGCCCTCGCTCCAAGCCGCGATCCAGGCCCTCGGCTACAGTTTCGGCCACGCGGAGGAAACACTCACCGCCCGACCGGCGACTCATTTCGAGGCTGACACGCTGAACCTGGACCCTGGCGAGTGGGTGGTGCAGGTCCTTCGCGCCTCCTATTCGACCGAAGGGACACCTGTCCACACGCTTGAGACCATCTGCGCGGCCACCCGCCACATCTTCCCGATCGGACAGGTCGGCGGAGTGGACGAGTTCTGACGAACCCGACGTGAGTTGACACCCCCCTCCCGGGAGGAACGCGGCCCGTTCCGTGCTGTGCACCCGTGCCGCTCGGCGCGGCCGATCAAGCACGCGCCGTAATTCGGATTATGGCCATTGTCGGGAATTTCGGCCGTAGGTAGTCTGCAGGAAGTTCTGGCGCGCCGTTATCGAGCTTCGGGACGGTTTCGGCGCGCTCTTTCGCTCTCCCCACCCCTCATGTGAGACGAAAGGCACGAGCTTCATGATCACTCGCAGACAGTTCGGCTTAGGCGCCCTCGCGGTCGGCACCCTCGGATTCTCCAGCGCGTTCGACTACTCCGCGCGTTCGACCTTCGACGAGTTCGACCGGGCCTTCCACGCGAGCAGCCCGGTCGGCCACAACGAACGGGGCGGCCTCGCCTGGGGCCACGCCTACGCCATGACCGCCCTGGTCCGGATGTACGAGGCGTACAAGGACACCCACTACCTCGACCGGCTCGTCACCGTCATCGACCTGGTGCTGGCCCAGCGCGACTCCGAGCGCGGCGCCGCCGACCACCGAGGGCTGTCGCTGCCCGCCTGGCGGGCGCTCGCGCCGTACACGCTGGGCAGGGTGACGCTCAAGGACACCGCCGGGCAGGACCTCATCGAACTGCGGACCTCGCTGTCCTACGCGGACAACGCCGTGGCGACGGTGACGGCCGTCGACTCCCCCGGCAAGTGGAAACTGGAGGTGAAGAACACCAGGCACAACCTGACGACCACGTACGCGTACCTGTCGCTCGACCCCCTGTCGAACTACTACGCGATCAAGCAGATCAACGACGCGTACCCCACCGCGACCACCCGGGTGACGGCACGGGAGCTGCGGGCCACCCCGGTGGGCAACACCAGGCCGGCGGCCGGGGCGGTCTCGTTCGTCTCGGACCCGGTGATCTTCAGCGTGCACACAGGGATGATCACGTATCCGATGGCGGCGTTCGCCCGGGTGGTGCTCACCGACCCCGCACTCTCCGCGATCCCGAAATATCATGCCAAAGCGTTGGAGTATCTGGACGCGGCGAAGCAGGCCGCCGCCGTCCACGACCACGAATGGCGGCAGACCGCCGACGGCTACGGCTATTTCGTGTGGAACAAGGGCACCCCGCTCCCCCACGACGGCGTCGAGCAGCCCACCAACCAGAGCCTCGCACTCGGGAAGACCTACTGCGAGATCGCCGCCGCCACCGGCGACCCCCTCTACCGCGACCGTGCCGAGCGCATGGCCCGCACCTTCCGCCGCGAACTCACCGGCGCCGCCGCCACCTGGACGTACTGGCCGAAGTTCGGCCATGCCCACCGGGGCTGGTCGCGAGCCGCCAACCTCTCGGAGTACTCACCGTCGCTCACCCCGCAACAGCAGATCGAGGACCTGAGCCACGGCGCCATCGACGTCGAGTTCGCCGCCCGCGCCCACCGCTCCGGCATCCACTTCACCCGGGCGGACCTCACGCGCTTCTCGCGGACGTACACCGACAACCTCATCGCGCCCACCGGCGCCGACGGCCACCCGACCGCCTACATGCGCATCGACGGGACCGGCAGCACCACCAACGCCGGTCAGTACCTCCAGGCCCCGCGCTGGCTCGCGGGCGCCGCCGCCGCGGACCGGCGGCCGTTCACCCATTCCAGGTCGATCTACGACGCCCGCCGGGTGCAGCCCCAGCAGGGATCGTTCGTCCTCGGCGTCGCCTACCTCAACTGGTACGCGGTCACTCAGGGCGTGTGAGGCCCGTACGCCGCGGCGGCCCGTAGGAAGGTGTCGTTCGCCTCCGGGTCGCCGATCGACACCCGGGCGCCCTCGCCCGCGAACGGCCGGACCGCCACGCCCTCCACCGCGCAGGCGGCGGCGAAGTCGAGCGTGCGCTCGCCGAGCCGCAGCCAGACGAAGTTCGCCTCGGTGGAGGGTACGGTCCACCCCTGCTCGACCAGCGCCTCACGGACCCGGGTGCGCTCCTTGACCACCGCGTCCACCCGCTCCAGCAGTTCCTCCTCCGCCTGCAGCGAGGCGACGGCGGCGATCTGGGCGAGGTGGTTGACCGCGAACGGCACCATCACCTTGCGGACCGCGGCGGCCACCGGCTCGTGCCCGATGAGGTAGCCGACGCGCAGCCCGGCCAGGCCGTACGCCTTGGAGAAGGTGCGCAGCACGCACACGTTGGGACGCTCGCGGTAGAAGCCGAGCCCGTCGGGGACGTCGGGGTCGCGGACGTACTCGCGGTAGGCCTCGTCCAGCACGACCAGCACGTTGTCCGGCACCCGGTCGAGGAAGGCGGTGAGCGCGGCGCTCCCGATGGCGACGCCGGTCGGGTTGTTCGGGTTGCACACGAAGATCATCCGGGTGCGGTCGGTGATCGCGTCGGCCATCGCGTCCAGGTCGTGCGCCTCGTCGACCAGCGGGACCCGTACCGACACCGCCCCGGCCAGGTCGGCCAGCAGCGGATATGCCTCGAACGAGCGCCAGGCGTAGATCACCTCGGCGCCCGGCTCACTCACGGTCTCGAACAACTGCTGCGCCACCGTCACCGACCCCGCCCCGAGGGCCACGTGCTCGGGGGGTACGCCGTACCTCCGCGCGACGGCCTCGGTCAGTTCGGCCGCCGCCGGGTCCGGGTAACGGTTGATCTGCCGCGCGCCCTCCGCGATGACGTCCACGACCGAGGGCAGCGGGTCGTAAGGGGACTCGTTGGAGGACAGCTTGTAGGACCGACCGTCGGCGCTGACGACGGCCTTGCCCGCCTTGTACGGGGGCATGGTGTCCAGAATGGCGCGGAAGTGAGGCATGGCCTCACTGTAGTCCCCCTGCTCGCGGCGCTTCCGCTTCGGAGGAGGAGTCCGAAGGAGGGGCCCACCATCCTCCGAAAGAACGATATTTCGTGACTTCAGGGGCTCATAGCGTCGTCGGCATGTCGCCCACCCGCCGGATCGACGAGATCGACACCATCCGGGGCTTCGCCCTCGCCGGGATCCTCATCGCCAACATCGGCTTCATCGCCGACCCGCGCCTGCTGGGCACCATCGGCTTCGGCACCACCGGGCCCGTCGACTTCGTCGTCCAGACCTTCGTCCTGTCCAAGTTCTACGTCATCTTCTCCTTCCTTTTCGGCTACTCGTTCACGCTCCAGCACCGGAACGGGACGCGTGTCGCGGCCAGGACCCTGCGCCGCTGCGCCGCCCTGCTCGTCCTCGGCCTGCTGCACGGGCTGCTGCTGTGGCCGGGCGACATCCTCACCCTGTACGCCGTGCTCGGCGTCGTCCTGCTGGCCGTGCACCGCATCCGGCCCAGGACCGCCGTCGTCTGCGCCGCCGTCCTGCTCGCGCTCATCGCCGCCGCGTACGCCGCGCTCGCCTGGCTGCTCTCGCTCGCGCCCTCCGGCGTCGCGGTCATGCCGCCCGCCCTCTCGGCCGAGCAGGGCGACCGGCTGCTGGCCGCCTTCACCGCAGGTCCGGCCGAGTTCCTGCGGGTGAACATCGCTCAGTACGCCCAGACCGTCGAGACGACCTGGAGCGCTCAGGGGCCCACCGCGCTGGCGCTGTTCCTGCTCGGCCTCGCGGCCGGCAAGAGCCGCCTGCTCGAACGGCCCGGCGACTGGGCCCACCGCGTCCCCGCCGTCCAGTGGATCGGCTTCGGCGTCGGACTGCCCACCGCCGTCCTGTACTCCTACCTGGTCGACCAGGACGGCACCGCCATGGTGGCCGCGACCGCTCTCAACACCCTCACCTCGCCGCTGCTGGCCGCCGCCTACGTCGTCACGCTGCTCCGCCTGGCGCGCCGGGTGCCCGCCGTGTCGGCGGCCCTCGCCCCGGCCGGGCGGGCCGCCGCCTCCAACTACCTCGGCCAGTCCGTGCTGGCCTGCCTGGTCTTCACCGGGTACGGCCTCGGCCTGGCCGGGCGGCTGCCGCCGGTCGCGGTCATGGGCGTCGCCGCCGTCGTCTACGCGGTGCTGCTCGGGCTCAGCGTCTGGTGGCTGCGCCGGCACCGCCACGGGCCGGTCGAGCACCTGCTGCGACTGGTGACCAACGGCCGGCGGACCGCGGCACCCGCTCGACCATGACGGCTGGATTCCACGATTTCCACAATTCTTTGTTGCATTCGCGCGTTCGTTGAATTATAAATAGAATGGGGAAATAAGCGTCCAGACTTCACACTTTTTGTCAAGGGCGATAAGCGACAACACGGGCCACTCAATACGACAGTTGCCACGGAACAATGTTTTTCCTTGCTCGCCACCGCCGCAAATGCCACCCTTGTGGCGATCAACCGGCAACAGCACAGGGGGAACCATGGTCGCTGTTATTTCGACGAACACCCGCTTAGCACCCGACGGGGCCCGGGTGGAGATCTCGCTCCCACCGGAGGCGCCCGCCCTGGAATGGCACGGCAACACCAAGATCGGCGGACCGTCCTTCCTGCGGAGCTTCGGCCTCGCCCAGGCGGGACAACACCGGGTCATCCCGAAGAAGATCTTCCCCGGGGGCCACACGGAGACCTTCCGCCGCGAGGGCTTCGACCTGGTCGTGTACGAATCCGCCGACCGCACCGACAGCTGCCTCGTCTGGGCCGGACCGTACAACGAGGCCACCACCTGGTTCGGCGGGCCGCTGCCGCGGCGGTCGCTGCTCAACCGGATCGTCTCCTCGGTGGCCTTCGCCGACTCGCCCGAAGGCGCCACCGTCAAGCCCGCACTGCCCGCGATGGGCCTCCAGCAGTTCGCCAACATGGTCTACGGCGTGAGCGACCAGTTGTGGGTCACCGTCAAGGACGTCCGTACCAGCCGCGACGAACTCCCGGCATGGCGCGGAGCGGCCCAGGGCGACGCCGAAGTCTGGAAGGAGAAGCTCGACCTCGACGCCGACCAGGCCGGTGCGCTCAGCGGCACGCCGTACGAGTGGCGCTACATCCTGGCCAACTCCACGGCGGTCCTCGAACTCTTCTTCCCGCAGACGTCCGCCACGATGATGCGGGCGAACGACGCGGCCGAACACGACCGCGTCACCTCGATCGTCTCCGGCGTCCGCGCCGTGTGGGCGGCATGACACTGCCTGTCGCGCTGTCCCTGCTGTCCCTGCTGCTGTCGCTGTTCACCCTCCTCGCCACGGCGGGTGTCTACGCACGGGTGCGCACACTCGAACAGGCGGGCGGCGGCGCGCAACTCACCGACCAGCCCCAGGCCGTCCCCGCCGGGCTCCGGCCCGGCGCGGGCGACACCCACGCGCTGCTGTTCCTGCTCGACGCCGGATGCGGCATCTGCAAGGGACTCTGGGAGACCTCGGTCCGGCCGATCCCCGGCGTCCGCGTCCTCGGCCTGTTCACCTCACAGGAGGTGGCGAGCACCTTCGACGGCGGCGTGGAGAAGGTCGCCGACCCCGATCTGTGGAGCGCGGTCTACGAGGGCTACGCGCCCTGCGTGTACGTCATCGACCCGGCCGGCCGCATCGTCGCCCGCCGCTTCGTGTACGGCGACACCGACGTACCCGCCCTCCTGAGCGAGCTTCTGCCCGAACTCTCCGATTCCGGGAGCCACCATGCGTCTTGACCTGATCCCCTCCGCGAACGACGCGCCGGAGGAGTTCGCGCCCAGCCGGGTGCGCGCCTCCATCACGACCCTGACCCCCCGGCGCCGCACGATGCTGAAGGGCATGCTCGTCGCGGCCTCCACCGCCGCTCTCGCACCGCTCGACTGGGCGCTGTCCAAGCGCGCCGCCTGGGCGGCCGGCCCCACCTCCGAGTGGACCCGCTCCAACTGCAGGGACGCCTACTCCAGCGGGTACGGCGAGCAGCGCAACAACTGGTGGGTGGGCGGGCCGGCGGCCTGCTTCGGCGGCTGGCGCATGGGCAGCTACCCGTGCAACTCCAACAAGCGCCACTTCGAGGGCTGGCGGGGTTACCACGACGAGGGCTACACCTCCAACCGCATCACCACCTGCGTAGGCCGCAACGCCTGGCGGTGGACCGCCAGCGGCAATGTCTACCGCTGCTCGGACGCCAACACCATGGTCGTGTGGAACTCCGGTGAGCGCTACACCGCTCTGACCATCTCGGCGTGCCGGCTTTGATCCAGGCCCGTCGGCTGGCGCTGCACCCGCTGGTGCTGGCGGTGCCGATCGCGCTCGGGTTCGCCGTACCCGCCGCGATGGGCTGGTCCGTGCTCCTGCTGTTCCTGTGGGCGGGACTGAATGCCGGGTACGCCAACTCCGGCAGCACTTGAAGCCACAATTCAGCTTTCCTGCTGAGCGCGTCGGTCTGGCGCGGTTCTGGTGCTCTGGCCTATTTCGGGGTCGGGTTGTGGCTCGGTGCGACGAGCGTCGCGGTCGTGGCGGGCGTGTTCGGCGGCATCGTGCAGTCGCTGCTTCCGCCTGCGGTACGGCTGGCTCTGCTGGGGCTGGCGGCCGGGGCCGTACTCCTGCGGGAGGCGGGCCTGATCACGCTGCCGGTGCCGGAGAACAAGCGGCTGGTGCCTGAGCATGTTCTGCAGCGCGGGCGGGTGTTCGGCGGCATCCAGTTCGGGTTCGAGATGGGGACGGGCATGCGCACGTACTCGCCCTCGTCCCTGCCGCACCTGGTGCTGCTGGCGATCCTGCTGGTGGTGCCGTTCTCCGGGGCCCTCGCCGCGGCGGGCGGGTTCGCGGCGGCGCGGTGGATCATGGCGGCGGCGAGCATCGCCCACAGCGACGACGGCTCGTGGTCGGAGCTGTGGAGCTCGCACCGGCGGATACTGGCGATCGTCACCACGGTCGCCACGATCGCCTCGCTGGCGATCGGTGTTTGGGCGGCCGGGTGACCGGCTCGCTCGTGGTCGTGTACGACGGCGCCTGCGGCAGTTGCTCCTCCATCGCGGAGCGGCTGTCGCGGGTGCTGGCCCCGCAGGTGATCGTGCGGTCCTGTCGAGACCCTCACCTCACCACCGAGTTTCCGCTGCTGGCGGGGGTTCCACGGTGTGTCGCGCCGGTCGCGGTGCTGCGCGGGCCCGACGGGTCGGCGGAGGTGCTGCGAGGGTTTCGGCTGATGTGGCGGGGGGCGGGGCTGGTCGCCCCCGGCCGGTACGGCGCCGCGACCCGGCTCGCCGTCGTGATCGTGTGGCAGCGGATGCTCCACGTGCTCGGCGGGCGTCGTCCCTGATACCGGAATGTCGTCCCTGATACCGGAATTAGGGAATCCCGGAACCAGGGGGTACTGTGAATAGACCGAGGTCTTTTCGAGCGTTGGCACTCAAGTCCGCGTCGCCCCCGGCGAACCACTCACCGTGGCCCTGCCTTCAGGGGCTGGACAGGTCAGACGACCATGACGCCGACGCTTCTGTCGCAACGCGCACCGCTCGGCTCCGTCTCCTCCGCGCTGCCACGAGCCGATTCGGCCCTGCGACTCAGCCTTCACCCGGTGCCGGATCGGCGAGCCCTGGTGAACGGGGCCTGGTGGCCCTACTCCTGTGACGCGGCCGCCGAACTACCCGGTCTCATCGCCGCGGTCGACCAGCGACTGCAGCGGACCACCCTGATGGTGGGCGTGCACCGGGACGCGTGGCCGCGTATCCCGTCCCGGATCCCGGCACGTGGGCGAACGGTCCGCATCGGATGGTTCCGCCATGCCGACCCCCACGTGATCGTTCTGTTCTTCGCCTCCGACGAGCCGGTCGCCCTGCTGATCATCCCGCCGGACACCGCGCTCGGCGCCGCCGAGGCCGCGCTGGAGCTCACCGCCCGCGACACCGCCGACCTGACCGACGACGCCATCGTCGCCCTGGCGCACCTGCCGTCCGATCCCGCGCACCCGACGACGGCCGACAGCACGGCCCGCCGGGGAAGCGGGTGCGGGCCGGTCGGCCGGCAGGCCGCCCGGCGGCACCGGCGACCCACGTAACGCCCAGCGGCCTGATCGCGCCGATCTCGGCGAGAGCGGGCCAGTCGTCCAGCCAGAGGGACATCTCACCTGACTTCAGCTTCTCCGCAAGGGAGACTTCCATGACCGTCATCGACACCGCGCCGTTCGGCGTGGCCGATCCGTCCGAGCCGACCACCGTCCACCTGTCCGGCGAGATCGACATCTTCACCAGCGCGGCATTGCGCCGGCAGTTGCTCGACGAACTGGAGCACAGCACGACCCTGCTCATCATCGATCTGTCGCAGGTGTCGTTCTGCGACGCCGGTGGCCTGGCCGTTCTGGTCGGCATCCAGCGCCGCGCCCGGTCGATGGGCATCACCCTGGCCCTGACCGCGCCCCGCCCGTTCATGTCCCGGCTGCTGCACATCACCGGCCTGGACCGCGGCCTGCCGATGGTGGCGTGAGCACAGTGTGCGCCGATTCCACGGATCCGCCGCGCGGCCTCACGTCAGAAGCGCGCGCCAGCGGTCGGCCGACTCGATCATGTCCAGGGTGATCCGCTCCATGAAGGCCCCGCCCCTGGCCAGCCGCTCCGCCGCGGACCTGTCGATCCCGGGCGTCCGCGCCGCCGCGATCGCGAACTCCGCCGCCTCCAGCGCCTGCCGCGAGCTGACCACGATCGAGTGGTACCAGGCCTCGGTGTCGACCACGTAGACGTCGCGGCGCCGCCCGGGGTCGCGCTCGCGCCGGGCGAACACCGGCCGAAGAGGTCGTCCTGCGCCCCGAGAGCTCGGACATCTACGGCGTCAGGAGCCTGCCCGTCACCTGGGACGTGTGACCCGCACTCGTAGGGGAGACGGCCGGACACACGACGGAGACCCTCGCCTGGCCTACGGCAGGCGGTGATCCCGCTCGATGGCGGCCAGCATTCTGGTGGAGTTCACCGTTATCGGGCCGGTTTCGGGGTTGAACAGCAGGCCGTTGAGGTGCTCCACCGCGTGGCACACCGCGCCGACCGCCACGCACTCGTCCCCCAGCGTCGAGGCCCGGACCTCCGGTGTACGCAGGCACATGGCCTCCAGTTCGGCCCGCAGCGGCGGGAGCAGCACGTCGGCCGACCGGGAGAAGCCGCCGCCGAGGACCACCAGGTCGGGGTCGACGGTGAGGGCCATGGCCGCGGCGGCCAGCCCGACGACCTTGACGTACCTGAGCACCGCGCCCTTGGCCGAGGGCTCGCCGCGCCGCGCGGCCTCGAAGACGGCGCCCACGTCGCCCGCGGCCTGCTCCCCCGGCGGGCAGAGCACCTCGCTGGAGGCGCCCAGGCGGAACAGCGGGTGGAAGCCGATCTCGCCGGCCGCGCCGCCGCCACCGCGCAGGGGCACGCCGTCGAGCACGACGGCGGCACCCGCGCGCCGTCCGAGATGGAGGAAGACCACGTCGCGCGCGTCGCGGGCGGCGCCGCGCCGGCATTCGGCGAGCGCGGCGAGGCGGCTGTCGTTCTCGACCAGCACCGGGCACGGCAGCAGCCCGCCCAGATGGGCGGCCAGCGGCACGCCGGCCCAGTCCTCGATGGCGCGTGAGATCACGATCTCGCCGTCGAGGTCGACATAGCCGGTGCTGCCCGCGACGGCCGCCCAGACCTGCTCGGGCGCGCTGCCGGAGGCCGCCAGGCAGGCGGCGACGGTACGGTCGACGGCGGCCAGGCGTTCGTCGCGGCTCATCGCGGGGGTGACCGCCTCGCGGGCCAGGTGGAGGACGGTGCCGTCGAGGTCGGCCAGAGCCGCAAGGACCTTGTGCGCCCCCACGTCGAGCCCCAGCACCCGGCCGCGCTCGGCGCGGAATCGGAAGCGGCGGGCGGGCCGGCCCTTCACCCCGCCCGCGGGCTCCATCTCGGCCACCCAGCCCTGCTCGATGAGCTCTCGGACGACGTCCTTGACGGTCGCCCTGGCCCGCTCGGCCCGCTCGGCCATCTGGGTGAGCGACGCCGGTCCGTGCTCGCGGAGCGCGGCGATGACCGACAGGGCGTTGAGGCGGCGCAGGCGGTGGAGGTCGCCTCCGGTCACGGCAGCCGTCATCCGATCTCCTCTTGACGCGGATTAATGGTGGGATCCACTATAAATGGACGGCGCGAAGATCACACAAGCCCACCGGGGCCCCGTGACGGCCCCGCCCTGCGGCATCCGGAGACGGACGATGTTAAAGATCATCCTGGCCTTGTTCCTCGCCTCCTCCTCCGCTCCACAGCTGGAGGCCCACTTCACCCGCCCGAGCATCACCGGCGTCCACGACGACTCCCTGAAGACCCGCACCCTTGAACTGATCGGCCAGGCCGCCACCGGCTCGTCGATCCGCATGGCCACCTTCCTCATGAGCGACACCGACGTCAAGACCGCGCTGGTCAACGCAAAGAACCAGCGCAATGTGGACGTCCGCGTGGTCGCGGAGAACCTCAACCACAGCCCGGTGCTCGACCAGTTGAGGACCGAACTCGGCGCCGACCGGGTCGTACTCTGTCATCAGGGCTGCAACAGCGCGGCGAACGCCGACATCATGCACCACAAGTTCGCCGTCTTCAGCCAACTGGCGGACGGCCGCACCGACGTGGTCATGCAGAGCTCCCAGAACTACGACAACAAGCACACCGCACACCAGAACATGCTGATCAGCTCCGGCGACCCCGGGCTGGCGAACGGTTACCGCGCCGTCTTCGACACGCTGGCCTCCCAGCGCGCCCACACCTGGACCACGCCGTTCACCTCCACCTCCGGCAAGGTCACCGTCTGGATGACGCCCCGTACCGACGACCCGCTGCTCGCGGCGGTACGGAACACAGACTGCCCCGGCACCATCCGCGTCGCGCACTCCCAGTTCAGCGACGAGCGCCTGGACCTCATCAAGGCACTGGGCGACAAGAAGGCGGCCGGTTGCACGGTCGAGGTGATCGTGCCGGAGGGCAACCAGACCACCGCGACGGGCAAGCTCCTGGCCGCCCGGGGCATCGTCAGTTTCAGCTACCGGCCGGGCGGCTGTCACTACCCGCTCGCCGGTAAATGCGAGCTGGACACCATCCACTCCAAGATCATGCTCATCGACAGCGCGGCCACCGGGAAGCTGGTCTTCACCGGCTCGCACAACCTCAACAACGGCTCGCTGACCAGGGCCGACGACTCCATCGTGCAGGTGAAGGACGAGGCGGTCTGGAACGCCTACGACGCCGACTTCCGCGACATGCGCGAAGAGCTCATCAAGATCGTCCCAGCGGCCTATCCGGCCGCCGCGCTGCAGATGACGGCCAACGGTCCGCAGGACCAGCGCTCGCCCCGCGCGGCCGCCGTACGCGGCGGGTACACCGCTGTGGCCTGGGAGAGCGCGAAGGAGATCTACGCGCGCATCTACCGCGACGGCGCGCCGGTGACCGGCCCGGTGAAGGTGTCCATGGGCGGCGTCGGCTGCGCGAGCGGCTGGAACCACCAGCAGCCCTCGGTCGGCGTCGACTCCTCCGGCAACGCCTACGTCGCCTGGTCCGAGGACGCCGACTGCCGGAACGAGCACAACATCGCCGTCCGCAGGCTCTCGCCCTCCGGCGCGCTCAGCTCCGCCATCTGGGCCAACGACCCCGAATGGCGCGGCGACCAGACCCGGCCCAGGATCGCCGTGACCGCCGCCGGCGCGTTCACCGTCGTCTGGGAGGACGCCACCACGGCCACCGTGCGCGCCGCCGGTTACGCCTCGCTGACCTCCCGCACCTTCGGGCCGGTCCAGGTAGGCGCGGGCGACCGGCCGGACGTCGGCGTCGACTCCTCCGGCGCGGCCACCGTGGCCTGGCAGGACGCCCCCCACGTGTACGGCATGCGGCTGTCGGCCACCGGCGCGACCCTCGCGGGCCGTACGCGGCTGAACACCAACGCCGCCACTCAGCACCTCGCCCCCGCCGTGGCCGTCACGGGCGCCGGGGACAGCGTCGTGGCCTGGAGCGACAACCTGGACAACCGGTGGCGGGTACGGATGCGCGGCTTCACCCCGTCGCTCGCGCAGCGCTTCACCGAGCGGCCCGTCGCCCTCGGCGTGAACGGTCCGGGTCCGAACGCCGACGCGACCTACGAGTACCCGCCCCTGTGCGACCTGACGAAATGCGCGGTCCAGGGCACTCCGTCGATCGCCGTGGACGAGTCCGGCCGCTTCCTCGTGGGCTGGACCGAGTCCGACATCTGGAACGAGAGCCGCTCCCACGAGGTCTACGCCCGGGGCTTCAACGCCGACGGCGGCACCACGGGACGCTTCCCCGTCGTACGGATGAACCCCAACACCACCGGCAACCAGTTCGGCACCGCACTGGCGGCGGGGCCGTCGGACTTCACCTTCTTCTACACCGAGGATTTCGACGTCAACAACTACGCCGACATCGTGGCCCGCACCGGGTTCACCAACACCGCGTACTAGGACCTGAACAGCCGCGCCCCGGCCCGTTGCGGGTCGGGGCGTTGCCTCCTTCAGTCAGGGAGCAGGCCCCGGGCGTCCAGGGCGGCGATGACGTCGGGAGGGAGCGCTGGGCATTCATGCACCCTCACCTCCTTGAGGGAGGGCAGTTCGATGAGCGTCCCCAGGTCGGCCAGGACGCTACAGCCGATGAGTTCCAGGACGCGCAGTTCGGGCAGGTTTCCGGGGTCGCCGAGGGTTCGCAGCTGGCCGTCGTAGGCCACGACAAGCTCCTCAAGCCGCTGCAACCCGGCGAACGGGGCCAGGTCGGTGAGCTGGTGGAGACCCTGGAGGGTGAGCTCACGCAGGGCGGGCATGCGGGCCAGGGCGGAGAAGTCGCGCAGGTCCTGGGCGTAGGTCAGGCTGATCTCGGCGAGCGAGGGGTGGTCTTCCAGCCCGTCCAGTGAGGTCAGCCCCTGCCACTCGTCGATGTTGAGCGTGGTGAGGGCGGGCAGGCGGGACAGGGGGCGCAGGTCCGGGATGCGCGCGTTCGGCAGGCCGAGGTTGGTCAGGTGGGGGTGGTGGCCGAGCCCGTCGAGGCTGGTGAGCTTCGTGCAGCCGCTGAGCCACAACCGCCGCAGCCCGGTCATGGCCCCGATGCCGTCGAGACTGGTCAGGCGGGCGCAGTGCATGCTCAAGTCGGTGACGGAGCCCAGGTCGCGCAGCCCGGCGATGGACCGGATCTTGGTGCCGGAAAGTTCCAGCTTGGTCAGGCGCCGCAGTCCCGACAGGGGCAGGATGTCCTCGATCGCCCGGCAGTGGTCGAGGTCGAGGTTTTCCAGGTGGGGGAAAGCCTCGCCGAACCCTTCCACGCTGGTCACGCCGCTGCTGCGCAGGTCGAGATGGCGCAGGGTACGCAGGGTGAGCAACGGGGTGGCGTCGGTAAGGGCCCGGCTGCTGCGGAGAATGAGCGTCTTCAGCACGGGCAGACCCGACAACGGGGTGAGGTCGGTGACGGCCGCGCAGCCGTCCAGCTCAAGGCGGAACAACCCGGTCAGCGCGGCGAGCTCGGACAGGTCCGTCAGATGCTTGCAGTGGTCCAGGCGCAGGGTCCGCAGCATGGTCAGGTGCCGCACTCCGGTGAGCTTCTCGCGACGGCGCAGCTCCAGCGCGGTGCGGCCCTCGCGCAGGAACGCGGGACTCAGCAGCAGTTCGGCGAACCCGTCCGGGTCGGGCGCGTCCGGCCAGAGTCTGAGCAGTTTGTCGGTGGACGGCTCGGCGATCTCCGCGAACTCGGCGGCCAGCGCGAGGGCGTCTTCACGGCCGTCGAGGACGAGTGCGCGGGCCGCCTTCCAGGCGCGCGCGGGAGAGGCCGAACCGAGCTTCGCCCGGTAGTCAGGAAGGTCGGGCCGGGCTGAGGGGGCGGTCATGCCACGGCAGCGTACGTGGCATGACCGACAGAAACGATCAGCCTTGCTGCCGGGCGAACTTGCCCCTGATGACGAGTGCCATCCCTGCCAGAGTGAGCGCCATCCCGGCGAGTTGCACCGGCGAGGGCGTGCCCGCGAGTTGCAACAGCGCGGAACTGACCCCCACCAGCGGCGGTACGGCCAGGCCGAGCAGCGCGGAGTAGGACGGCCCGCCGGTCAGCAGGATGCGGTGCTGGAGAAGGTAGACGGGCACGTAGATGACGACGCCGAGCAGGACCAGCAGGCCCAGCGCCGTCCAACCGACCCGCTCGCCCGAGGCGAGGTCCGCCGCCGCCCACGCGGCGAGGGGGACCGTCCCCACCGCGAAGATCGGCAGGATGCGCGGCGCCATCGGCCCCTGGTGGCCGCGGTTGGTCCGGCTGAAGTAGATGCCGTAGAAGGCCATGGAGAACATCGCCGCGAGCGCGACCAGGGAGCCGAGCGCCACGTCGGTGCCCAGCGTCCCCGCCAGCCGGGGGATCGTGTAGATCGCGGCGCCGGCGACCGCGACCACGGTCCCCACGACGGTGCGGGCCGGGGGCCGGGTGCGCAGCATGACGCTCTCGGCGATCAGCACCACGGCCGGCGTGAGCGAGAGGGCCAGCGACGGCAGCACCGGCCCGGCGAGGCTGATCGCGACCGTCGAGAGCACCGTGTACGCCGTCACGCCGGTCAGCGCCAGCAGCGCGACCTGCCACCACCGGTAGGCCGTGCTCTTCGCCGCCGGTGGCGCGGGCCCGGCGGGCGACCACCAGGTGAGCGCCAGCAGTCCCAGGACGGTGAACGCGGTACGGCCGGCCGACACGATCCCGGTGCTCGCCCCCTCCAAGGACGCCTGCACGACCAGCCAGGTCGAGGCCAGCAGGACGACCAGCGCGGCGGACTGCCAGATCAACCGCCGTCGGTTCACCGCGCGACGATTTCGTAGACGTCGCGGGTGCGCTCGACCATCCGCGCGGCCGTGAACAGCTCCGCGTGCCGTTCACGGGCGCCGGCGGCCAAGGCCGCGCCCCGGTCCTCCCCCGTCAGTACGCTCAGCGCGGCCCGCGCCAGCGCGTGCGGGTTGTCCGGCGCGACCAGCAGGCCGTCGATCCCGTGCCTGACCAGCTCCGGGATGCCGCCCACCGTCGTCGACACGATCGGGATCCCCGACGCCATCGCCTCCAGGACGACGAGGCTGGCCGCGTCGCCTCTGGACGAGGCCAGGAGCACGTCCGCGCCGATCTCCCCGGTCAGGGCGCCGGACACGCTGCCGTAGAAGCGCACGTGCTCGGCGATCCCGAGGGCGTGGACCAGCCTGCGGAGCAGGGTCTCGTCGGGGCCCGTACCCACGATGTGCAGTTTCGCGCCGGGTGACTGGCCGAGGATGAGCTCGAAGGCGAGGACCGCGACGTCCGCGCCCTTCTCCGGCGACAGCCGGCCGCAGTACAGCACCTGCGGTCCGGCGCCCGGCTCCAGCCGGAACCCCGACGGGGCGGGGACGTCCACGCCGTTCGGGACATGGTGGACGCGGCCCGCGTCGCCGAGGAACTTGCCGATGGCCCGCTGGGCGAACTCGGCGACGGCGATGACCGGGAAGCCGGCGCCCGTGGCCAGCGCGGCCTGGAGGAACGGGTCCACCGGCTGGAACATGTGCTGCGTGTACAGCAGCGGCGTCCCGGTCGCCTCGGCCAGTTCCCCGCCTCTGAAGCCGGCGTGCATCAGATGGGCGTGAATCAGGTCCGGCCGCCAGGCCCTGCCCGTTTCCACCAGGTCGGCGGGCCGCCCGTCGGCCGCCACCGGCAGCAGGGTCGGGTCGACGAAGACGTCGGCACCCGCCCTGCGGCAGTGCTCGGTCAGGACGCCGTCGCTCCCGGCCACCACGGCGACCGTGAGGCCGAGGGCGATCTGGTGGGTCACCTGGGTGGCGACGTGGCTGACCGTACCTCCTGTCGTGGGTCCACACTGCACCAGATGCATGACGCGCATGCGTTTGCGTCCTTTCCTGACGGGCTGTTCATGAAAATTCGTTCTTCTTCGTGCTGTTTCGGGATTTTCAGGCTGTTTCGCGGCTGAGGGGGTGGCGCGTCCCGCCGACGCGCCACCTCCTTCGGTCGGTCAGCTGCCTTCGACGGAGCGGGCCATCACGGCGTTGCCCGCGGTGAGCGCGCCGTCCACGGTCAGGACCGATCCGCTGATCCAGGCGGCGCTGTCGGAGGCCAGGAAGCAGATCGACGCGGCGACGTCGTCCGGCTCCCCGATCCGGCCCAGCGGGTACCACTGCTTGAGCGCGTCGAAGGTGGCCGGGTTCTTGGCGATCTGCTCGTCCCACGCCGGGGTCCGGATCGTCCCGGGGCTCACCGCGTTCGCGCGGATGCCGTAACCGCCGTACTCCACGGCCAGTGAGCGGGTCAGCGACACGATCGCCGCCTTGGCCGCGCTGTAGGAGGGATGGCCGAAGAAGGCGACGGCGTTCACCGAGACGACGTTCACGATCACGCCGTCGCCACGGGCCATCATGGCGGGCAGCGCCGTCTGCGCGCACCGCACCGCACCCTTGACGATCACGTCGAGATCGGTGTCCCAGAGCGACTCCGGCGCCTCGTGGAAG
The DNA here is from genome assembly GCF_039525605.1 of Nonomuraea longicatena. Classification (NCBI taxonomy): domain Bacteria; kingdom Bacillati; phylum Actinomycetota; class Actinomycetes; order Streptosporangiales; family Streptosporangiaceae; genus Nonomuraea; species Nonomuraea longicatena. Next base: position 188,863 of record NZ_BAAAHQ010000021.1, read on the forward strand.
CGGGGCGGCACCGGGCAGGCCACGATGGCGTTGTTGACCAGCACATCCACCGGGCCGCCCAACTGCCTTTCGGCCGAGGCGAAGCCCTCGGACACGCTGTCGGCGCTGGTGACGTCCAGCCGTAAGCCGATCGCCCGGCCGCCGTCGGCGGTGATCTCCGCGGCGAGGTCCTGCGCGCCCTTCTCCTCGACGTCGGTGACCGCCACCGCCGCGCCCGAGGCCGCCAGCCGCCGTACGGTCACCCGTCCGACGCCACCGGCCGCGCCGGTCACCAGCGCCACCCGCCCGCTCAGATCGAACCGATCCTGCCGCCCGGTCACGCCGCCACCTGCCTGTTCCCGAAGGAGCACCGCACCCCGCTCATGCCGCTTCCACCTGGCCGTTCTCGAAGTAGGACCGTAGTGATCCGTCCAGTTCGGGCACGCGCAGGACGGCGCCGCCGTCCCGGAGCGAGCGGGTGGCCAGGTCACCGGCGGCCACGGCCGTGCGCGCGGCCACCGGTGAGGTGTCGGTGGCCCCGCCCTCACGGACGAACCGGACGAATTCCTCGATCACCTTCGCGTCCGCCCCGCCGTGCCCGCCGATCGGACCGGGGATCCGGAACTCCGCGTCCCCGCCCGGGTCGTAGTCGCGCCGGCTCGCGTTCCACACCCGGACCGTGCCGCCCGGCGCGTCGCCGAAGTTCTCCAGCCGCCCGGCGTCGCCGATCACCGTGAAGGAGCGCCAGTAGTCGGGGGTGTAGTGGCACTGCTGGTAGGCGGCCAGCACCCCGTTGTCCAGGCGCAGGTTGAGCAGCGCCAGGTCCTCGACGTCGATCACCGGGTTGAGGTCGCGCTGACTCGACGGCGGCCAGTGCTCCTCGCTCAGCCAGTTCTCCGGCTTGGGCGCCCCGGCCGCGCGTCTCGGCAGGCCGCCGTAGACGGTCAGGCCGCCCATCGCCTGTACCTCCTCGGTGGCGCCGCCGACGATCCAGTGCATGGCGTCGAGGTCGTGGGACGCCTTCTGCAGCAGCAGGCTGTTCACCTTGGACCGCTCCGCGTGCCAGTCCTTGAAGAAGTAGTCGCCGCCGTGGCCCACGAAGTGGCGGATCCACACCGCCTTCGGGGTGCCGATCTGGCCTTCCTGTACGAGGCGGCGCATCAGGCGGACGACTTCCATGTGGCGCATGTTGTGCCCGACGTACAGGCGGGCGCCCGACTGCCGGGCGGCGCGCAGTACGGCGTCGGCGTCCTCGACCGTCGTCGCCATGGGTTTCTCCAGGTAGACGGCCTTGCCGGCGCTCAGCGCGTCGATCGCCACCCGGGCGTGGGTGTGGTCGGGGGTGGCCACCAGCACCGCGTCCACGTCGTCGCGGTCCAGCAGGCGGCGGTAGTCGGTCTCGGCGGCGGTCACGCCGAAGAAGTCGGCCTCTTTGCGGACGGTGGTCTCATCCAGGTCGCAGACGGCGGTGACGCGCGCCCCAAGACCTGGCTCACGGTGGACGGCGACGGCGAGGCTGCGCCTCTGTCCGAGGCCGATGGCAGCGATTCGGAGATCATCCATGCTTTCGGGCTCTCCATCACGATGAGTCGTCGTGCTGTGCTCCCCGCACCACACTGTGGTGCCGTTGTGATCAAGATGCCCAATAATGCATGGAAAGACAAGACTTGAAGCGAATTCGCGCACAAGTAGACTCGTCCGCGCGCGAGTGGGACTTTGCCCGCCGTACGGATGCCCGGCGCAGCGACTACAGGCGGGGACTCAGCCTGGCGACGGGAAGCAGGCGATGCTCCGTCACCTCGTGGCGTTGAGGGAGGGAGAGCCGCTTGCGGATCCGCCTGAGCTGGACGGCCCGTTCGGTGTCGGTCAGCATGACGCAGTCGACGGGAATCTCCGAGTCGGAGAACGTCACGGCGGTGGCGGTGCGCAGCAGGTCCAGGAGTCTGGTGTCGGACGCCGCGGCCAGCACGATGTGATCGTCCCCGTCGGGAAAGCAGGACACCGACAGGTCCTCCCCGATGGGCGCGGCCGGTGCGGTGACGGTGAGGAACAGGCCCGGCACACCGCCGAAGCTGTAGAACCGGACACCTCCCCTGGAGACCTTGAAAACCGCCAGGTTGGCCCACCCGATGACTTTCAGCAACGCGGTGTCGATGAGGTGACGCACAGCGTTTCCCCTCGCCGGGAGGCGTGCTCGGTGTCAGGCCAGCATCTCAGTCAGCGGGGCCGAGCGCCATGCTCCAGCACCGTCATCGTGCGTCGCGGAGACCGAGAAGGTAGGTCGCGGTGAGTGCGACGGCGCGGTCTTCGTCATGGGACAGATCCGCGAGGGCTCGTGATGCCGTGGTTCCCGGGATGTCCGCGAGCGCCTGTGTCAGCCGTAGGCGTACGGCCGGTTCGACACCACTGCGGGCGAGGCGATCGACGAGCCCGCCGGCGATCCGCTCCGCCGACGCGGGACGATCCGCCAGCGCGCCCAGGGCGTCGGCCGCATCGACGTCGTTCGTCCCCTCGACGACGATGTCGATGAGCGTCGGGATCGCCTCGGCCACGCCACGTGCCCCGAGGGCCAGAGCGGCATGCCTGCGCACCACGACGTCGGGGTTCGCGAGAGCGTCCCGCAGCAGTACGGTCGCCCCGCCGTCCGAGAACTCGGCGATGGACCGGACGGCACGCTCGCGCACCTCGGCCGCCGGTGCGCCGAGGCCCTCCGCCAGCAACGCCAGGGCGTCGTCGCCCGACTGCGCCAAAGCCCAGCGAAGGGCACCGGCGACGTGGGGGTCCGTCTCGCTCAGCGCCGCCTCGACCAGTGCTTCCACCGGCATCGGAACCTCTTCGGCCGAGGACAGGGCCGCACGCTGGCGCTTGCCGGCGCTCTTCGACCCCAGCGCCCGCAGGAGTGCGACGATCTGCAGGACGTCCTGCCATCCGGCGGGTTCCACGGCACCGACCCGGCGCAGGCGCGTGAGCAGTTCCGTCTCGGCCGCGATGCGTTCGCGAGTCTGGCGGATGAGGTCGTCCACGAGCTTCGAGGGCGTGAACTCGGGATCGTCGAGCGCGCGTCTGACCTCACTCAGCGACAGCCCCAGCGACCGCAGGCTTTCGATGTGGAAGATCCGCCGGATGTCCTCGTCCGAGTACTCGCGATAACCCGCGCCGGTACGGCCCGTCGGCCGCATCAGGCCGAGGGAGTCGTAGTGCCGGAGCATGCGGGTACTGACGCCGGAACGTCGTGCCACATCACCGATCAACACCGCTCATCACTCCTCCTTGCCGCCGCCGAGGGCCACGACCCGCTTGGCCTCCTCGATCGCGAACTCGAATCCGGCGTCCGGGTCGCGCAACAACCGTTCCGTGGCGAGCGCGTGCGCGCGCACGCGCGGGTCGAGATCCGTCATCGCGGCGCGCAGCCTGGGCACGATCACCTCGCCGAGCGCCGCGAGCGCCCGGCTGAGGCTCAGCTGCGTCTCCCGTTCCCCGCGCCCGAACTGGGTCGACAGCACCTCGGCCAACTCGGGCTCCGCACCGTCGGGCACGAGCACGACCGCCGCCCGCCAGGCGCTCCGCGCCACCTCGTCGTCGGGGTCGGTCAGAAGCGCCCGGGTGATCGCCGGCCACGCCGTCCGATCTCCGATCTTGGACAGCGTGTGCAGTGCCTGGCTTCGCGCCTGGGCGCGCTCCGATCGGAGTTCCCGGAGCAGCTTCGGGACCGTCGTCGCCGCTGAGTGGCGGGTGAGTGCCCACGTCAGCATATCGCGGACGTGGAATTCGGGTTCGATCGCGCACCGCTCGACGAGCTTGTCGACGAACCTCGGGTCGGGGGTCGTGCCGACCGCCATCGCCGCCCGCAGCCGCACTGACGAGCGGCTGTCCTCCAACCCCTGGAAAGCCTTCTGCGTGGTCATCGGAGCCCACCTCCTCGGCCACAGTGAAGACCTTGTCACCGTGTCAAGGTCAAGCCGCCGCGAGGGGCGGGTGAACGAGATGCGTAACCGGCTCGGAATGTCGTGTGCTTCGGGCTGATCGTGGGTGGCGGGGTTCTCGTACTATGACTTCGTGCACGGCCTTCTTCGCTCCGTGTGGTCCGAGCCCCGCTCCCCCGACGCGCCTCGGCGGGTGTGGCGAGACTGGGTGCTCGTGGGGGTGCTGCTGCCGGTCGCGTTGCTCGACGGAGTCGTACGGCCGGACCTGCCCCTACGGGTTGTCTCGGTGAGCCTCGCCGTCGGGCTGGTGCCCACCTTGCTGTGGCGCCGCACCCGGCCGCTGCTGATGGTCGTGATCGCGTTCGGCGTGTCGGGTGTGGTCCAGGCGCTGGCGGGCGGCGACTCGCCCGAGTCCCCCACCATGGTCTATCTGCTTCTCCTGCCGTACGCGCTGTTCCGATGGGGGTCCGGGCGGGAGGCGGTCATCGGGTCGGCGATCATCCTGGGCAAGACCGTGTTCTCCACGGTTGTGGACTATCCCGGCCCCGCCGACACCGCCGCCGCCTTCGCCGTCGTGTGCTCGGTGATCGCCGCAGGAGCGGCGTTCCGGTACCGGACGAGGGCACGGACGCGGGAGCTCGACCAGGTCAAACTGCTCGAACGGGAGCAACTGGCCCGCGACCTGCATGACACCGTCGCCCATCACGTCTCGGCGATGGCGATCCGGGCGCAGGCGGGCTTGGCCACGGCGGCGTCGCGACCGGCCGCCGCCATCGAGGCGTTGGAGCTGATCGAGGCCGAGGCGGCCCAGGCGCTCGCCGAGATGCGGGCCATGGTGCACGTCCTCCGCCGGACTGCGCCCGCGGACCTGGCTCCCGGGCGGAGCATCGCCGATCTCCCCCAGCTCGAAAGCCCGGGACAGTCCGGTCCGTCCGTCCACGTGGAGATCGAGGGCGACACCGCCGGCCTCCCGCCGTCCGTCGAGGCCGCGATCTGCCGCCTCGCCCAGGAGTCGGTCACCAACGCCCGGCGCCACGCGCGGCACGCCAGCCGGGTCCGGGTCCGGGTCAGCGCGGACGACACGTCGGTCCGTTTGTCCGTGAGTGATGACGGCGATCCCGTCCGCCCCAACGGGACACCCGGTTACGGGATCATCGGCATGATCGAACGGGCCGATCTCCTCGGCGGGACCTGCGTGGCGGGCCCCGATCCCGGCCGGGGATGGAGTGTCACCGCCGTGCTGCCGCGTACCGGAGTGGCCCGATGAGCGTCCGGGTGCTGGTCGCCGACGACCAGGAGATCGTCCGCACCGGACTGGTGATGATCCTCGACGCGCAGCCGGACATCGAGGTGGTCGGCGATGCCGCCGACGGGCGGCGCGCAGTCGAACTCGCCCGGCGGCTGCGACCGGATGTGTGCCTGTTCGACATCCGGATGCCCGTCCTCAACGGCATCGAGGCGACCCGGATGCTCGCCGGGCCCACCGTCGAGAACCCGCTCGCGGTCGTGGTCATCACCACCTTCGACCTCGACGAGTACGTCTACGCGGCACTGCGCGCGGGAGCCCGGGGGTTCCTGCTGAAGAACGCCGGCGCCGCGTTGCTCTCCCAGGCCGTTCACACTGCGGCGGCCGGGGACGCCCTCATCGCGCCGAGCGTCACCGCCCGCCTGCTCACCGCCTTCGCGCACGCCGGGCCTGCCGCACCGCCGGTCCGTCCCATCGAGGCGCTCACCGAGCGTGAGGAGCAGATTCTCCTCACGGTGGCCCGGGGGCGTACGAACAGTGAGATCGCCGATGAACTTCACATCTCGCTCAGCACCGTCAAGACCCACATCGCCAGCCTGATGGCCAAGCTCGGCGCCCGGAACCGGGTGGAGATCGCCATGTGGGCGTACGAGACCCATCGCGTCAGGACCTAGGTCTGCGGATGATCCACTCGGCCACGGCGAGGTTGATGACCCATCCGGGGGCCACGAGCAGGGCTCTGGGGGTCTCGTCGAGGGGGCCGACAAGGAGCATCCAGGGGAGCTGGGTGAACGCCTGGGTACCTGCGGCCACGCCGATCGCGTAGGCGCGCATCGTCCAGGCACGGTGGCGGCGGAAATCTCGCCGCCGGACGGCGGCGAAGCCGAGCACGAGGGAGGCCGCCATCGCCGTGCCGAACCGGTCATGAGGGGATCGTGGCTGCTTCGCCCATGCCCGCTCATCGCTCGAACGGCCCGAATCAGCTCAGCCGATCATCCGGGGATCAGGCGTACTTTCGGCTGATCCGCTGGTCTGGCCGCGTTTCTTAACCTTCAGGCCACCATGTCGACTCGCATGAGGAGCTGGCGATGAAGGCGTTCGTCTCACGCTCGTACGGACCACCCGAGGTTCTGACGCTCACCGAGATCCCCGTCCCCGTTCCTCGCGACGACGAGGTCCTGATCCGGGTGCGGGCCTGCTCGGTCAATCCGTACGACTGGCACAACATGCGCGGCGAGCCGTACCTGGCCCGGCTGCTGCCCGGCGGCCTCGCCCTCCGCACCCCCAAGGTCACCGTCCTGGGCGCGGACGTCTCCGGCCGGGTCGAGGCCGTCGGCGGAGATGTCACGGAGTTCCGTCCTGGCGACGACGTCTTCGCCGTCATCGACGGCGGCGGCTTCGCCGAATACGTCTGCGTCCGCGAATCCCGCCTCGCCCCGAAGCCGGAGAACCTCTCGTACGAGGAGGCCGCCTCGGTTCCCATGGCGGCCAACACCGCCCTCCTCGCCCTGCGCGACGAGGGGCAGATCCTGCCCGGCCAGCGTGTTCTCGTCAACGGCGCGTCCGGCGGGGTCGGCACGTTCGCCGTGCAACTCGCCCGCGCCCTCGGCGCCGAGGTCACCGGCGTCTGCAGCGCCCGGAACGTGGACCTGGTCCATTCCCTCGGCGCGGCCAAGGTCATCGACTACACCACCCAGGACTTCACCCGTGAGACCCGGCGCTACGACCTGTTCGTGGACATCGCCGGAAGCCGGCCGGTCTCCGTCGCCCGCCGTACGCTCCGTCCCAAGGGGGCCTACGTGGTGGTCGGCGGCCCGCCCGGTCGCTGGATACAGCCCATGGGCCGGGTACTGTCCGCCCTGGCGGTCTCCCGCTTCGCCGGCCATCGGATCTCGGTGGCCGACGCCCTCGCGTGCCCCGATCCCAAAGCGAACCTGCGGACGCTGAGCGGGTTCCTGAACGACGAACGCGTTGTCCCGATCATCGACCGCACCTACCCTTTCGCGGAGATTCCCCGGGCGATCGCCTACCTGGAAGGGGGCCACGTCCCCGGCAAGGTCGTCATCTCCGTCTGAGCTGCCGCTTCGGAGGTCAGGCCCGCTTGGGCAACTGCTGCGTCGCGCAGTGGATGCCGCCGCCGCCCTCGCCGAGGGTGTCGACGGACACCTGGACGACCTCGCGCCCGGGGTAGAGGTCGCGGACGATGGCGACGGCGTCCCTGTCGGCCTTCTTGTCGCCGAACCGGGGCAGGAGGACTCCGCCGTTGACCACGTAGTAGTTGACGTAGGTGGCCAGGAAGCCCTCGCCCCGGCGGCCGACGTCGACGGGTTCCGGCAACTCGACCAGGTCGAGCCGCTTGCCCCGGGCGTCCACGGCGGTGTCCAGGACCTTTCGCGCCTGATCGTGGGCGGCGGTCCAGACGTCCTGCGGAGCGTCCTCGGGCGGAGTGCTGATCACCACGACGCCCGGCTCGCTGAAGCGGGCCAGTGCGTCGATGTGGTAGTCGGTGATGTCCTTGCCCTTGACGCCCTTGACCCAGATGAACGTGGTCGCGCCGACGGTCTCCCGGAGGGCGCGCTCGATGTCGGCGCGGGTCTTGCCGGGATTGCGGTTGTCGTTGATCAGGGAACTCTCGGTGGCCATCAGCGTGCCCACGCCGTCCACCTCCAGGGAGCCGCCTTCGGCGACGATCGGCGCCTGGATCCTGGGGATGCGTTCCATGGTCAGGATCTCACGGGCGACGTTCTCGTCACGCGAGTGCGCCTGCTTGCCGCCCCAGCCGTTGAAATTGAAGTCGACTCCCGCGATCTTCTGGCCGTCGAGCACGAAGGCAGGCCCGGTGTCGCGCATCCACAGGTCGTCCACGGGGACCGGGACGACGTCGACCTGGGAGCCGCAGGCCCGCCGCGCGGCTTTGACGTCCCCGGGGTTGGCGAGCAGCACCACCGGCTCGAAGTCCGCGACCGCGCGGGCGATGCCGGCGATGTCGCGGCGCACTCCGGCGGTGTCCGACTCCCAGACCAGCGCGGTCGGCCACGACATGAGGGTCAGCCGGTGGGGGTGGGTCTCCTCCGGCATCAGCCACCGGGCTTCCTTCGTGGCCTCGGCGGTCGACACGCTGGTGCGCTCCGGGGATGTGCCGCAGGCGCCCAGCGCGCTGCCGACGGCGGCCATGACGGCCGACTGGATCGTCCGACGTCGCGAAATCCGCATGGTGAACTCCCTGACTGAAATTTTCGTCAGGATCGAGCTTAGCCCACTGACCTGGGTATCCAGGACAACCGATTGCTAAAGTACGGGCTTGACTGAAGTTCCAGTCAAACCACCCGACCCCCCGTGACGCGAGGTGCCATGTCGTCCAACCGCCAGCAGGTGATCCTGGAAGCGGCCGTACGAGTCATCGCCGCCAGCGGCGTGCGGGGCCTGCGGGTGGAGCAGCTGTCCGCCGAGGCCGGGGTGTCCACCGCGTTGATCTACTACCACTTCGGCGACCGCGCCGGCCTCATGCGCAGGACACTGGAGTTCGTCAGCGAGCGGGCCGACCGCTACACCGACGAGGCGCTGGAGGTCGGAAAGGACCCTCGGGAGCGGCTCGAACTCCTCCTGCTGCTGGAACTGCAGGACCTTCCGGAAGTCCGGGAGAACAGCGTGGCCTGGGGAGAACTGCGGGCCAGCGCGGTCTTCGACCCCGACCTGCGCGAGCCGCTGAGCGCCTCGACGCAGCGCTGGATCGACGACCTCGCCGACCTGGTACGGCAGGCGCAGGCGGCCGGGCTGGCCGACGCCGAGGCCCACCCCGTCGATGTCGCCGAACGGCTCAGCGCCCTGGTCGAAGGAGTGAGCGAACGCTGGCTCAGCGGCTCGATGAGTCTGGGACGTGCCCGCGAACTGGTGTCGGGGGCGTTGGTCGCCGAACTCGGCGCACCCCGGCCGCTCCGCTCACCCGCGTAGTCGCGCGTTGAGCCGTGCGGCCTGTCGCGTGAGATGGTCGCGTTCGGGCAGGTTGGGCGCCGATCGGGCGGCCTCGGCGTACAGGCGTGCCGCGGTGACCGGATCGCCGTCACGCTCGTGCAGGTAGGCCGCGGCGGCCGTGTGGCGCGGAAGGGCGGGGTCGAGCTCCGCCAAGGCGGCCAGACCCGCCCTCGGGCCGTCGGCCTCGCCGAGCGCGACGGCCCGGTTGAGACGGGCCACCGGGTTGCCGGTGAGGCGCACCACTTCGTCGTACCACTCGACGATCTGCACCCAGTCGGTCTCCTCGGCCGTCCGGGCGTCGGCGTGGAGCGCCGCGACGGCCGCCTGGGCCTGGTACTCGCCCAGGCGGTCGCGGGCCAGGGCCGTCTGGAGGACCTCAACGCCCTCGGCGATCAGGCGGGTGTCCCACCGGCCTCGGTCCTGCTCGGCGAGCGGCACCAGCCTGCCGCCCGAGCCGGTCCGGGCCGGGCGCCGCGCGTGATGGAGCAGCATGAGCGCGAGCAGGCCCGCGACCTCCTCGTGGCTGGTCTTGGCGGCCAACTCGCGCGTCAGCCGGATCGCCTCGTGGGCCAGATCGACGTCGCCGGAGTACCCCTCGTTGAAGATCAGATAGAGCACCCGCAGCACGGTGGCCACGTCACCGGGCCGGTCGAGACGGACGGACGAGACGGTTCGCTTGGCCCTGCTGATGCGCTGGGCCATGGTCGCCTCCGGCACGAGGTAGGCCCGGGCGATCTGCCGCGTGGTCAGGCCGCCGACCGCGCGCAGCGTCAGCGCGACGGCCGAGGCCGGCGTCAGCGACGGGTGGGCGCACAGGAAGAACAACCGCAGCGTGTCGTCCGCCTCCTCGCCGGGGCCGGGCACCGGCTCGCCCTCGACGAGCACCTCGCGGTGCCGCCGGGCGGCGTGGGCGCGGGCGGCGTCGAGGAACTTGCGCCAGGCCACGGTGACCAGCCAGCCCTTGGGATCCCTCGGCGGGTCCTCCCGCCACCCGCGCACGGCCTCGACCAGAGCGTCCTGCACGGCGTCCTCGGCCCCCGCGAAGTCCGCTCCCCTGCGGACGAGGACCCCGATCACCTCAGGGGTGAGGGTTCGCAGCAACGCCTCGTCCACCGCGTGTCACTCCGTGATGGTCGGGGGCGCGGCCAGGAACGGGCGCACCTCAAGCCACTCGTGGATCGGCTTGCCACCCGCACCCGGAGCCGCGGACAACTCGCCCGCCAGCTCCAGCGCCCGCTCATGGGTCTCGACGTCGATCACCATCCAGCCGGCGATCAGGTCCTTCGTCTCCGCGAACGGACCGTCGGTGACCGGCGGCCGGCCCTCACCGTCGAAGCGGACGAACATGCCCTCCGGGGAGAGCGCCTGGCTGTCGACGAACTCGCCGCTGTCCTCCAGCCGGGCGGCGAAATCCCGCATGTACTGCACGTGGGCCGAGATCTCCGCCGGCGTCCACTGGTCCATCGGCACGTCGTTGACCGCTGCGGGCGCGCCTCGATAGTGCTTCAGAAGCAGGTACTTGGCCATGGTGTTCTCCTTGTGCCGTACGACCCATTGTGGCCGTGTCCGCTGCGGGGACGGAGCCGCGCCCCGATTCTCGACATACCCCCGCGAAGTTTTCCGGCGAAATCTCCAGGACGGCCGCGCTGGGCCCACGAGCTCGACCTTCTGGCGGGCGGCCTCCTCGCTCGTCGTGGCCCGCCCGTCCTCGTCGTGGCCCGCTCGTCGGATCGCCGCGCCGTCCGGGAGCGGGAGGTCCACTCGCTCACCGCCGCGCGGCGGTGGGTGTGGACGCGGAGGGTGCCGTCATGTCCAGCAGCAGCGCCGCGTCGTGGTCGGGGGTGCCGGGGTCGGTGAGATAGACGCCGAGCCGCCGGCCGGGGGTGCCTTCCAGGTCCATGGACTGGGTCTGGAAGGTGACGGTGCCGACGACGGGATGATGGAAGGTCTTGAGAGAGGGCTTGAGGCCGGTGACCTCGTAACGTTCCCAAAGCCGGGCGAAGTCAGGACTTTTCAGGAGAAGTTCGCCGACCAGGCCGCTCAGGTCGGGGGCGTCGGGGGCGATCCCGGCCTGGGCGCGCAGCCGGGCGACGCAGCCTCGGACCTGGACGTCCCAGTCAGGGAACAGGGTGCGGGCGGCCGGGTGCAGAAACAGGTAGCGGGCCAGGTTGCGCTGGGTTGCGGGCCAGTCCTCCAGTCCGGCGAACAGGGCCAGGGCCCCGGGGTTGCCGGCCAGGACGTCCATGCTGCGGCTGATGATGTAGGCCGGGTGGGGCCGCAGGGTCTGCACCAGCAGGGCCAGATGAGGACGCACGGTACGGCTGGGCGGCGGCGGAGGCTCGGGGGCGTAGCGCGCGGCGAGGGCCGCCAGTTCGCGCAGGTGCCGGTACTCGCGCTCGTCCAGCCGCAGGGCGCGGGCCAGGGCGTCGATGACGGCGGGGCTGGGGCGGGTCTCCTTGCCGCGTTCCAGGCGCACGTAGTAGTCGATGCTGATCCCGGCCAGGGTGGCCAGTTCCTCACGACGCAGTCCCGGCGTGCGCCGCCGTCCGACGCCGACCGGCAGCCCGACCTGTTCAGGCCGGGTCTGAGTACGGCGGGCGCGCAGGAAACGGCCCAGTTCCGGGCCGGTGGGGTCGGAGAGGTGCGCAGATGCCATGCCCCCAGTGTCCCTTGAACGAGCGTTCGCTGAGGGGCCCTGGCATTACCCCTGAACCGCTCGGCCTGTCACCGGCTGAGTCCGCGCGGCAGGGTGAAGACCGGCCGTTCGCCCTGGTCGAGGAAACCTCAGGAGGAAATCGTGCATGTGCGGACACTCGGTCGTGATCTGCGGGTCTCGGCCGTCGGATTGGGCGTGATGGGGATGTCGCAGGGTTACGGCCCCAATCCCGGTGACCGTACCGACATGGTCGGCGTGGTGCGTGGCGCGGTGGAACTCGGGGTCACCTTCTTCGACACCGCCGAGGTGTACGGACCCTATGTCAACGAGGAGCTCCTGGGCGAGGCGCTGGCCCCGGTCCGGGAGCAGGTGACGATCGCCACCAAGTTCGGCTTCCGCATCGAGAACGGGGCGGTCGCGGGGCTCGACAGCCGCCCCGAGCACATCCGCGCCGTCGCCGACGCCTCGCTGCGGCGGCTCGGGGTCGACCGGATCGACCTGTTCTACCAGCACCGCGTCGACCCTCAGGTGCCCATCGAGGAGGTCGCGGGCACCGTCGGCGAACTCGTCGCCGCCGGCAAGGTCGGCCACTTCGGGCTGTCGGAGGCGAGCGCGTCCACCATCGGCCGCGCGCACGCGGTCCACCCGGTCACCGCCGTCCAGAGCGAGTACTCGCTCTGGACCCGCGACCCCGAGACCGACGTACTGCCCACGTGCGCGGCGCTGGGCATCGGGTTCGTGCCCTTCAGCCCGCTCGGCAAGGGGTTCCTGACCGGATCGGTGGACGCTGCCACGTCCTTCGCCGACGGCGACATCCGCGCCACCATCCCCCGCTTCACCGCCGGCAACCGTACGGCCAACCAGGCATTGGTGGACCACATCGCCGCGCTGGCGCACACCAGGAACGCCACCCCGGGGCAGGTCGCGCTCGCCTGGCTACTGGCCCAGCACCCCCGGATCGTCCCGATCCCCGGCACCCGCCGCCTGAGCCGCGTGCGGGAGAACACCGCCGCCACCCGGCTCGCACTCTCGGCCGACGACCTGACCGACCTCGACCACCTGGCCGAACGGATCGGCGTCCAGGGAGAGCGCTACAACCAGCACCACCTGTCACTGCTCGACCGATGATCCGCCCGCCCTCGCCGGAGGGCGGCACATGGGTTCCGACGGCCACGATGGGTTCAGCCAAGTTGGAAGCCCTCGCAGGTCGGCGCTCGCCCATTGGGTCGGCCGACGCAGTCGGCGCGCGGCGGCACTGGACGTCTTGCTCCTCGCGCAAGACGCTCCCACGCGCGTCGGTCAGGTGTCCTTCCAGGGTTCCGAGAAGCTGTTCCGCAGCCACCGGACCGGCTGCGCAATATCGCGCCGTTATTCCAGTACAGGAATATTCTCGTCTTTGGGTTGACCACATAAGATCCTGCTCCTACGGTCAAGAAGGCACGTATCCGACTCAACGACGGGAGGGGATTCGATGACCGAAAAGCCCGAATGGATTCGACTCACCGGCAACGGCTCGGACGACTGCGACGACAACGACTGTCCTAACGTCTACCGAACCGAGAGGGGGACATTCATCGTCCAGGGAGCAGGATTCACGCAGCTAAAAGTTCCGGCGGGAGAACTCGCGGTCGAGATTCCAGAGCGCACGCTCCGGGAGGCTTTTCGTGCTCTTGGATGGTGACGCCTGGCAGTCTCTCTTCGACTCGTTCAAACATGACGCCTTCCGGCTGGAGACTCAGCCTACTTACACTATGCCCGCCGAAGCAGAGCGGATCGCCCGTTTCCGTCGCGGCGAGCCCAGGCCCGCAGATCATAATGCAGCATGGCGGAAGCGTGTGGCGGGCTACGTGCGAGCAGGTAGGACCATCGGACGCGTCCGCGTGATACGGCATCCACTCACCGAGTACCAGCAGTATCAGTTCGCCTGGAGTATCCCGGGCAACATCGAGGCGGGAGAACACATCCGCGTTCTCGACATCACCGATCGCGACCTCGGCATTCCACTCGACCGGGACTGGTGGATGCTCGACGGTTCGGCTGTCGTACATCTGAACTTCAGATCCGACGGCACCCAGATCAATCGAGAGCTCATCGAAACCGATGTCGAGCCGTATCACGAATGGAAAAGGATCGCCATGGAGGCCGCCATCCCATTCGAGCAATACTTGAAAGAACACAGGTGACGCTAGATCTCGACCAGTTAGGGCGATCAAAGCAAGAACTGGCGACGGCGCTTAAGAGCCTCCGTCGACAAGCCGGACTCACGGGAGTCCGGCTTGCGCGGCTGTGCAACATGTCGCAAAGCAAGATCAGCA
>NZ_BAAAHQ010000021.1:202985-259946 GCF_039525605.1 Nonomuraea longicatena
GACGTGGTGAGCATTCTGCGCGCGGTGAACGCACCACAAGAAAAGATCAACGAGATAACCGCTCTAGCCCGTATCGCCAACACCGAATGGCAGGACAATCGGTCGTCATGGCGGCGAGGACTGGAGAAGAGACAGTCAGAGCTGGCCGCACTGGAAGCAAGTGCGACGGAACTTCGATACTTCCTTCCGTCCATGATTACCGCATTGCTCGCAACGCCCGAATACATACGAGCCAGTCTGGCAGGGCGTCCAGTCGACACAGCCAAGACAATCGCCAAAAAGATAGAACGACAAGCCGTACTCTACGACGAGTCCAAATTGTTCACCTTTATTCTGACCGAACAGGCGATAAAGTGGGGCATCATTTCCGCCCCTGCAATGGCAGTCCAAATAGACCGGATCGCCTCACTGTCACAGCTGTCAACGGTAAGAATAGGATTGATCCCGTTCGGCACAGACCTCCCGCGCGGACCCCTGAATACCTTCACAATCTACGACGATCACCTTGTCACCGTCGAAACCTTCACCGGGAGAATCGTCTTCCAAGATTCCCGTGACGTGGGCCAACATCGAGAGGTCTTCGATATGTACGAGAGCATTGCGCACTTTGGCGATGAAGGCAGAAACTACCTGCGGGAATGGGTAACCATTTTTCGAGCGTGAGCTTCGAGATTTACCAGGAGCTAGTTTATTCGAGCGCTGGAATTCTACTAGCCTGGCGCCCACGCCGGCTTCTACGGTGGCGACATGGCGGGAACACACAAACCACCAGTCCACAGTCAGGATCGACGGGTTCTCGGATTTGGCCCAAGATTTCGAGGTTCTGGAAAATCCACTGAACACACCGCCTCTGCACAAGGTCTCGGGACAACGGTCGCCCGGACCGCAGGAAAGGCGTCCCGCGCACCTTACGTGATCGCCTACAGCGGGGAGTTGGTGAGGGACGCCATCGCGTTCGTGGCCGACCGGCGCCCCGGAGGCGACTCAGACTCACCTACGAGACGCCCGTTCCAGGTGACTGGGAGTTCGGGGTGTTACGTGCTCGCTACGGGATGCACCGCAGAGGCAGGCCGGAGTGGCGCAAGCTCAACACCCGACGTCAATGGCGGTGCATGAGGCGCCTGTGGTGCCAGGTATGCGGCAGTCCCGCCGCCGATCCGAATGGCCGCATCCCGTGGATCCTGACCGAGACGGCGATCCGTTGGGACCCTGGCTGGCCAGGGGTAGCCATAACCAACGCCCCGCCCACCTGCCGTACCTGCATCCCCGGATCGCTGGCCGCCTGCCCGCAGCTCCACAAATCCGCCGACGTGTACACCGCGAGCGCCGCCGCACCGGCCGGCGTCCTCGGCGACGTGCACGAGCCCACGCCAAGCGGCTTGATGCTGCCAGCCGGGATGCACGAGGTCGAGGTGCGGTTCGACAACCATCGCTACTTGCCGAGTGTGCTCGCGCACAGCCTCCTGGTCCGTGTATTCGACCTGCAACCCGCCATCTGAACACCCTGCGGAACAGTCGACCTTCGGCAACCAGCCAAGTCGGTTATGGGCTGCCGTCTCCCCGTAGTCCCGCACGAGACGCTCCGAACTGACGACCGACCGAACCTCATCGGCCGTGGTTACACGTCGGACCGCCCGCGCCCGTCGGCAGAGGAGGGCAGACAGGTGGATCTGTACGAACTGAGCCTCGGTGACCTGGCGTTCCACCGCCCGTGCGGCGGCAGCACCAACCAGGACGGCGAAGGCGAGTCCTGTGTCGAGATCGCCCGGATTTCGGGGCACTCGGAGGCTTTCCGCCCTGCGTGACAGCAAGAACCCGGATGCCGGGACGCTCCGGTTCACCGGTGACGAGCTTCGCGCGGCCGGGATGACGACCATCTAGGCAGCCGCCTTTCGACGGCCCTGCCCGGTCACCTCGGGCAGGGCCGTACCGCACGTCCGGCAGGACCACACCTCGATATCCAGCAGGACCACACCGAACGTCGGGCAGGACCGCACCGAGCGCACAACCGGGGGATTCATTGCACTGGCACGCCTACACCTGGCTCGGCAACGGCACCGAACTCGCCCGAGAGCACGAACGCCGTCCCACCTCACCCGACTTCCCCGCCTCGCCCCTACCGCCGATGCGGACCGGAGACTGGCTGCTCAAGCCGGCCAACCGCATGGCCCGGACCTTCGGGGACACGGACGCGGCCGCCGGATGGATGGGCGACCAGTACGCTCCCGTCCAGCCGCCGACCGACAAGATCCCGCTCAACGCGCGGATCAACCTCGCAAGTGACCTGCTCCCACGAGGCGTCGACGCCCAATGGGGCGAATGGCTGGCCGCAGGTCGCTTCATCACCGTCGGCGTGATCTGCTGCCCGAACCGACACGTCGGCCACCCCTGCCCGACCCCGCACAACGTCTCGGCATGAGACCTCACTCCCCTGATGTCCCTGAGCGGCTACTGCTGGCCCGGCGCCCCCGGATCGTCCCGATCCCCGGGCACCCGGCCCGTGTACGGGAGAACACCGCCGCCACCGAGGTCGCGCTCTCGGCAGACGACCTGATCGACCTCGACCACCTGGCCGAACGGATCGGCGTCCAGGGAGAGCGCTACAAACCAGCACCACCTGTCACTGCTCGACCGGTGATCCCCGAGGCAGGGCTTCACCTTCCGAGGCTCGATCATGTGGTTGAGATCCTGATCCCAACCACATGATCCACCCCTAGGACCTTTGGCTGGATATCAACAGACCTTCCAGAAGCGGGCGTGGGAACGGCTCCCGATCCCGGTGTCGTTGATGGTGCTCGGCGCCATGCTCGCGTTCAGAATCTGCCGAGACCCGTTCATGAGTATCGTTTGCGTCCCGGTTGACTGGGTGTTGTGTATCGACCCCACGCTGGAATTGAAGGGCGCTGTCAGCGCGACCGTCGCACACTGTGTCAGGCTGAGTCGTGAGCCGTTGAAGTTGGTGTCCGACCACAGGCAGGCGTAGAAGGCACTGCAGTTCGGGGTCCCCAGGATCGTGATGGGCTCATTGACCGTGCGGGCCTTCTTTTCACCCGGCAGCGGCAAGGTGAGGATGAGCTGATTGTCCTGGTAGGCAATCTGGTTGATGCCGATCTGCTTGCCGCCGCCGTAGTCTTTCAGGCGCTTGTCCACCTCTGCCTGTAAGGCTTGCTTCTCCGGCTCGGAGAGCCTGATCTCAGGCGCGCCGGCAGTCGTGGTCTGGACGGCGGCGTTACCCGTCTCCGCGGTGGCGCCACCGGCCAGGGTCAGGGCCAGTGCGCCGGCCGCCCCCAGCGCGGCGACGGTACGTCCCAGTCGGATCACTGTGACAGTTCCCTTCTTCGTGCGCCGTTTCTTTACCGGCGCCGTGGGTGAAGTCTCCGATCCAGCCACAAGGGGGTCAATGTCTTTCGGCCACGCTCGAAAGAGCCGCGCCTCTATTTCAAAATAGGGAACACCGATTCCCGCCGACCTGAAACGAAGACCCCGGGATGACAGCGACGTCGGCTGATTCGATAAGGCTTTTCCGATCTGGCCGCGCTGGTGAGCAGGGGCGGCTGATCGGCACGAGCGGGCGGGGTTGGACGAGCCCGGCCGACGGGAGCCGACGATCATCCGTGGTCTGGTGACGTCCGTTCTGGTTGCACCGATTCAGGCTGGCGGCTCGCCGTAGTCGGTGACCCAGTCCGTTGAGAACCGCACGTCGCGGTCGGGGCGCCGGGGGTGGATGCCGATGACGGCCAGTGGCGGCAGGTCGTCCAGTTCCGACAGTTCCCGCCACTGGTCCTGGGTGACCTCCAGGTACCGCAGGCCCTTCAGCTCGGCCACCGTGGCGAGGTCGGCGACGGATGCCGCCGCGATGTCCAGCGCCCACAGGTTCGGCACCGTACGGAGCGGAGCCAGCTCGACGGGCCGCGCACAGGTGACCGACAGTGAGCGCAACTCCCGGTTCCGGGCCGGCGCCGTCAGGTCGGGCGAGTCCACATCGAGTTCCAGATACTCGATCGGAAGGCCGCCGAGCGGGGTCAGGTCGGGCGAACCCTTGCTCGACAGCGCCAGCGACGACACCTCGGGCACCGCAGCGAGAAATGCGCAATCCTCTACGTCGGCCACCCGGACCTCCTGCACACGTGGACCGGCCTGCGTGGCCCGCGCAAGGGAGGGCCGGTCGTCGCGGTACTTGGAGTGCTCGCGGGGCAGATCCGGCAGGTCCGAGTCGATCCACAGGCTCCTGTCGTGACTGGTGTAGTCACCGCGTTCCAGCGCTTCCACCAAACGGCGCAGGAACGTGGTCACCGAGTCAGCGACGTACGTGGGCCCGTGCCGGTAGTCGACTCCGAGCCTGATGACCTGTCCGGGACGACCGTCCGGACCGGGATCCATGTCCACGGCGAGCCAGTTGCCGCCGGTGTCGAACGCGAACCGGACCCAGTCCGGACGTAGCTGCGACCTTCGGACGGTATTCGGGGGCTGGGCATCGAAGACCGTCTCGCGCCAGGGTTCGTACTGCCACTCCTGCGAGATGTCGAGCCACTCGTCATCCTGATCGCCGAGTTCGGAAAGGGGCAGCCACTCGTTCCGGTCGAAGAGCGGGTTGATGAGGTCACCATCACCGTCGGCGATGCCGTACAGCGCACGGAGGTCCGGAGGCAGCGCGACACCCAATCGCTGCTCCACCGCGACGAGGTCGTCCTCGCTCGCGGGCCCGGGGAGTTTCTCCTCGTACCCGAGGATCTGCGCCATCAGCCGCCGGTAGTGGTGGAAAAGCCGCACCGCCTCATCCGGGTCGCCAGCGGGAACCGCCGACGCGGGCCCTTCCTGCTCATCGCCCCGATCGGGCAGAACGAAGTCTTCGTCAACCACATGGAGGATCGGCAGCTTCTGCCGGGAGGATGTCGCCATGCCAACACAACTTAGCGACCACCCCTGACGAAACTGACGTACTGATCATCTCTGCAGGTTCAGTTCCTACGTGCCTGCGTGCTGAAGGCCGGCACGACCTGCGGGTTCGGGGACTACTGCCCCGCAGGACCCCTGCCTGGCGAGCGGAGACGCGCACACCCCGTCCGTGGACGCGCCCGCAGGCGGTCAATGCATCTGCCACACACCACAGGCTCGGGAGAAGTCACCCGCCGCCAGCGCGTCACGCGGGATGAAGACGTAGATCAGGCCGTTGTCGCCGAGCTGAGCGTCTGGTTCGGAGTCGATCTGGGCCAGGAGCTGCCATTGGGTTGGCGGCGTCCTCGGGTCGGTGGTTGCGCAGTGTCGCCACGGATCGTCTTGTAGCGGGTCGGCGTAGCCGAGCAGGCGGTGCCGGGGCCGGTCATCGTCATCCAGCGGAGGATGGAACTCGTTGAATGCCGCGAGTCTCTCGCTCAGGTGGGCCGGGTCGTCTCCGGCGAGGTCCAGGCCGGTGAGGTCGTGGTAGAAGGGGCTGTCCAGAGGAGGCAGTGACGGATCCACGACCGGGATCACCGCGCGGTGCGGGAGTATCGCCGTACCTGTGGGAGCTTCTGTGACGACCAGGTCGCGAGCCTGGGGTGGCTGGGTCAGGACCAGAACTCCTGGTCCATGGGTCAGGTCATCCCAGGCGGTGTTACCGGTGAGGTCGGCGAAGATCTGCAGGAGCCCGGCCGGGGGTAGCAGTCGCTCGTCATCGCAGCGGTTCGTCTCGGCCAGGTCGATCTGCGCCAAGAGGGTCATGGGATGGTTTTGGCGATGTGGCCAGAGTGCCCCCCGTGGAAGCTCGGGGACCCCACCCAGGTGGGTGCGACCTGCGGCCATGCCGTTACGGCGAGGAGTCAGGCCGATCCCGGCGCGACGCAGTGCCACGAGTTCGTCCGCGTGCTCGCCGAGTCTGAGGTCCCTGCACACAGCCCGGATCCATTCCTCGTCGTTGATGGCATCGGCCGCTGCGGCCCACGCCTCAACGACGAGGGGATCGGCGAACCGCTCAAGAAACTGCGTCGTGGTCTGCACCTGGTCGTCTTTCAGCACAACCTGGGAGAACTCCAGCATGCCGGGTGTCATGGACCGTCCACCTGTCCGGTCGACGACGCAGGCCAGCAGGGACGGCAGCGACTGAACCCACGCCTGAACATAGGCGTGGGTGCGCCCGAGAGTCTGACCTGCCGGGACCAGTTGGACTGCCTGCTCTGCGCATTCGCCGGTGTCATCGTTGTGCAGGGACAACCTCACGCTGAGGGATCCGTCGCACATGAGTACGAGGCCAGGCTCGGCAAACTCCAAGCGTGCC
The DNA here is from genome assembly GCF_039525605.1 of Nonomuraea longicatena. Taxonomy (NCBI): domain Bacteria; kingdom Bacillati; phylum Actinomycetota; class Actinomycetes; order Streptosporangiales; family Streptosporangiaceae; genus Nonomuraea; species Nonomuraea longicatena. The sequence continues at coordinate 209,239 of NZ_BAAAHQ010000021.1, forward strand.
TGTCCCTGCTTGGCGGGCAACCCTGCTCGTAACAGCGCTTCCAGCGCTTCCACATTCACATCCTGTCCACGCATCGGACAATCATGATCCGCAAAGTACCAGCCGATCTGTTGGCCGCGATGACCCTCGTTGACGGCGAACGTATGCCCGCCCATCGGAGGCGCGGGCGTGCACACACCGGGGAACGTCCGGCGGAGATTCTGGGAGCCGTCCAGTGCTGAGGCGTGGCACCGTGAACACGGAGTACCCGCGGGCGCTCGGACGGCGGATCGCAGCGGCGATCATTCCCCGAGTGATATCAGGAGCTTGCGCAGCAGGGTGGCGAGCTGGGCCTGTTCGTCGCGGCTGAGGCCGTCGATGAGGCTCAGCTCGTTGGCGAAGTGGCCCTCGATGAGGTCGTGGGCGAGCCGACGACCTTCGTCGGTGAGGGTCGTCTTGACGGTGCGACGGTTGTCCGCGTCCGTCTCGCGGGTGACCAGTCCTCTGGCGACGAGGCGGTTGACCCGGTTGGTCAGCGCGCCGGGGGTCAGCATCGCGGCCCCGGCCAGGTCGCTCATGCGCAGGGTGCCGTCTTCGCCGGAACGCAGCAGGGTGGCGAGCACGTCGTACTCCCACGGTTCCAGGTCGTGGGCCGTGAAGTAGTCCTTCAACCCCGCTTCGAGGTGCCGGGAGGCGCGGAAGATCCGCACCACGACTCCCACTGGCCAGGAGTCCAGCTCGGGCCGGACGGCTCCCCACTGTTCCATGATCGTATCGGCCGTGTCACCCATGCGCCGACCCTACCAAAACACTTCAACGCTATACCGTTTGACATTGGCAGGAACCGTGGCCTAGCGTCTGACCTCGTACGCTTCAATGCTTAAGTGTTTAACATGAAAGTGAAGGAGCAAGACATGCACTACGTGGTCATCGTCAGGACCGACGCCACCCCCGACAGCGATCTGGGCCACTACCTGGCCAACGTCGGGGCGACCCTGGAGCTGTTCAACGGCGACCTGCTGGCCTTCACCGCGCCGGAGCGGCTCGAAGGCCGAGTGGACTACACCAGGACGGCGATCCTTCGCTTTCCCACCGAGCAGGCCGCGCGCGGCTGGTACGACTCCCCGCAGTACCAGGAGTTGGCGGACTGGCGCATCTCCACCATGGGCCACCCGGTCGACATCAACCTCGTCCCCGGTCTGAGCGGCTGAGGACCGTCCCGGCAGTCTGGCGCGCGAACCGGCGCCAGCCTGCCGGGACCAGGAGTGCTCCATGCCGAGCGGGTGCCTGAGCATCGGCCGGTGCGACAACGGCGCTCGCCCAAGACGATCGAGTCAGCAGGACATCGGCTCGCCGGCGTTCTTCGGGACCTCCGCCATGGAGTCGACGACCTTTACTCCCATCACTGCCATGCTGCCACCCGCGATCTCCTTGGCCTGTCCGCCGTCTTTCCGCCCGAGCCATTTGCGGTAGCCGAGGAACCGGTACGTGTCCGGCTCGAAGATGAGCTCCGCGCGTTCCCAGCCGCCGGGGTTCTCGAACTTGAGCGAGGCGCCTACCCCGCGTCGCCCGGCAGGGTCGGTGAGGTCTGGGACGATGGTCGCGGTCGGCATCTTGGACAACGCTCCGAAGACCGTGGCCCTGGTCTGAGACGGGGTGAGCGGGTTCTCCGCCAGCTTGAGCAACCGGCTCCCGATGACCTTCTCGACCCGCATGTCGATCTCGTTCTGGGCCAGGTCTTTCTCTCCTCGCCTGCGTTGGTCGGCCCGGACGAAGCCCTCAGCGTCCTGGCGGATCTTCGCCAGGAGCCGATCGGGATCGGCGGGAAGATCGGCGGCCTGCGGAGGCAGGCCCAGGGAGCCCTGGCGACACTGCCCCGCGCGCTGGTACTCCACCGTTCCGGGGGACTGCACGTGTTCCGGGCTTCGTCCGCTGATGACATGTGTCTTTCCGTACGTCGAGCGGGTCAGGGCGGCCTCATAGGGATCTTCGGCCGACGTCCACACTTCACGGCGCACGTCCTGGGTGTACTCGCTTTTGAAGCCGCTGGCGAACGTGACGGTCTTCTGGTCGATGTAGAAGTACTGCCCCGGACCGGGCCGTACGTCCTCCCGCGCCGCGACCAAGGCCGCACTTCTGAGCAACTCGGCGGCGCTGGCCGGAGGCGTCCCCAACGGAGCGGAGCCGTCACCTCCACGCACCAAGACCAATCCCGCGGTCACCGCCGCCGCGAGGCCCACGGCCACGCCGGCCCTCAGCACCCATCCGCCGCCCAGAAGCCCGCGAGCAGGCCGCTGACGTGATCGCGCCGGCTGATTGCCGTCCCCTCCGGCCTCGATCTCTTGAGCCACCAGCACCCATGCGCGCGCGGCCACCTCGGGACCGGGTCCGGGCAGACTGTCGTGGTGCTCCTTGATCACTTCGAGTTCGTTCGTCACAGTGCCTCCCCGGCGGGACCGATGATCTTGCGGAGCTTCTTGCGGGCGCGATTGAGACGCGATCCCACCGTTCCCTGAGGTATGCCGAGGGCTTCGGCCACCTCCTCATAGCTGAGCTGGGCGCAGGCGACCAGCAGCAGGACGTCCCTGTCCCCGGCCGAGAGCCGGGCCAGGCCGGCGGCCAGCCTCGGCTGCATGACCGCCGCGGAGACCCGTTGCACCACGCGCTCGTCGTGGCTGGCGATCTCCGCGACATCGGCGCTTCTGGCCAGCGCCCGATATCTGCGCGCCTCACCGCGACGATGTTCGGCGACCAGGTTGGAGGCGATGCCGTACAGCCAGGGGCGGGCGCTGGGACAGGTGAGGTCGAAACGGTCCCGGCCGCGAAAGGCACGCAGAAAGGTTTCCGCAGTGAGGTCGTCCGCGGCCGATTCGCCTAAGCGCAGGTGAATGTAGCGGTGAATGTGTGCGAAATAGCGATCGAAGACGGCCCCGAAGCGATCAGGGTGACGCCGCGACGCCTCGATCACCTGCGCGTCGGTGCCCTCGCTGGGCGGCGCCGAGTTCGGGGGAGCTGGCATGCATGCCAGCCTTTCAGTCGATTACATCGGAACACCCGTACTTCGGCGATCCCCTGATTCCTCTTCACGGTCCATCACGACTTCCGCATCACGTCGTGCGCCAGAGGATCGCGCATGACCCGAAGACGACCGCATGCCGGTGGCTTTTCCCCCGCGATCAGAGAGCCGCAGATGCTCTCGAACTCCTCGGGAGACAGCGCTCCCTGCCCCTGGCGGTGCCTGACCGTCCCACCCAGGGCCCACGGCTCCCGGATCGTTCGGGCATCGGGCGCGCGAGCGATGTCCACGATGGGAACACCGTCCCTCAGCGCCTTCGTGAGTGCGGTCATGCGATGTTCGTTCGCACCCACCGCCAAGGCGGACGCCCAGATCAGCGCCCGCACCCGGTAGCTCCTATCGCGCCACTCCACCGGTACGTACTCCAACTCCTACCATCGCTGGAACACCATGGAGAAGGCGCGGCGCAACGCGTCGGCGAGGCTTCGAACCGCCATCAGCGCTCCCCTCCCCTGAGGGTCGCGGGCGGCCGCTGTTGCCATCCGACCGGTTCAGGCCGGTTCGGCGGATAGACCCGCCCCGGATACGAACGCGGCCATCCGGTTGAAGCATCTCGTACATGCTCGGGCGTCGCCGACGAGAGACGTCTCCGAGCACCCACGCCCACTCGGCCGACGTACGGCGGGCGCAGGATCGCCCTTCGCCGACTGCCCGGCGCCGCCTGCTCCGTCGGACGAATGTCGTCTTGGACTGGGTTCGGCCCATCAGGAAGGAAAGATGTCGTCCGGTGAGGAGCGATGACTTCTGCGGCTTCCGAGGAGTCCTCACAGGCAGCGAACGGCTCATCGACCGGAGCCGCTTCCCACACGCTGTCGACCGGCTCCGGCATGGTCACGCACGTACCGGCCTCAGATATGCGGCGCCGATGCAGCCCGAGCGCCCTGTACAGGCGGAGCCACTCGGCCATCAGCTCTGCTGACGGCACCTCGTACTCGTGGGCGCCGAGAATGGCACTGCCGTGCGCATAGGGCGGGTGCCCGCACAGCGCGCACCTCATCGCCAACGGCGGATCCTCGGCCGTGAAGCACGTCGTCGGAGGGTTACTGTTGCTCATGGTCAGGACCTCGATTCCTGATCAAGGGCCCGTCCGGCGTTCGTATCGCCGGGCGGGCCCGAGTCGTTGAAGCGGCAGTCGTCTGAGCAAGTCGATGACATTCATAGACGTCTACTCGCCTAGATGAGTAGACACGTTTAACATGCTAGCACTCCTCTAGAGGAGCCGGTCAAGTCCTCAACTGGCCGGCAACTCGTACGTGAGCACGTAGGCATCAGTCGACATCACGGTGTCGCACACTTCGATTGCTCGACCGCCCACCGCATACGCCGTCCGAATGAGGTGAAACACCGGAACGCCTGGAGCCAACTCCAGTGCGCGGACCTCATCTCGGTACGGCATGCGCGCCCTGACCTCTTCCTCGAAGCGTTCGAGGCGATGCCCTTTCTCCTCCAGGCGCGCATAGATCCCACCGGGTCCGCTGTCGGGTTGCATGACTCGCGTACCCACCGCGAGAGCATGAGGGATATACGATGTGGCCATTTCAACCGGCTGGCCGTTGATCAAGTACCGTCGGGTCCTGGCCACCACGAGCTCTCGAAGGTCGAGCGCAAGTCTCGCCGCCACATCAGGGGATGGATTAGCCTCCGTGATCGCGATGGAGTCCACGGTAGGAGTGCCGCCAGCGCCCTCGGTCTCCACGATGAACGCCGCCTTGCCCAGATCGCGATGCCGCCGGGCGAAGCGGTCGGATGCGAGTCGACGGACCAGCGGGCGAGTGCGGACGAAGACGCCACGCCCGTGCTCGGCGACCGTCAACCCCTCTCCCTGCAGGATTTGGAGGGCATGACGGATGGTCATCCGGGCGACGCCATAGTGTTGCATCAGCTTCGCTTCCGAGGGCACCTTGTCGCCCGCGCTCAGCGCACCTGTCTCAATTGCGTGCCTAATATGGTCAGCGATCTGGCGAAAGACGGCCCGGTCGCTGATCGGATCGAGGTGGGGAAGGGGTAGCTCAGACATGTCGAACTCCTCAACTCGTACATACGTGTACCACTGCCGAGAATATCGCCGTGAGGTCTTCCATGAGCCAGTCGAACACTCATTCCGTAAGCGTCGCGGGAGTGATCATCGACGATGCCGGGCGAGCCCTGCTCACCCAGCGGCGTGACAACGGGCATTGGGAAGCTCCCGGTGGGGTGCTCGAACTTCACGAGGACATCAACGCCGGACTCCGTCGGGAGATCGAGGAGGAGACGGGCCTCCAAATCGAGCCGCTGGCCCTCACCGGCGTGTACAAGAACATGGCACGAGGAATCGTCGCGCTGGTCTTCCGCTGCAAGGTCACGGGAGGACACCTCGTCGAAACCGACGAAGCCAAAGCCTTTTGCTGGGCCCACGAAGACAAGGTCGTCGCTCTGGCTCCCGAGGCGTTCGCCGTCCGCGTCCTCGACGCCATGTGGTTCAAAGGCAGCCCCGCCGTACGTCACCACGATGGCACGTACCTTCTTGGCACCTGACGAACGACATCATCGAGCCGCGATCACAAGGTGGACTGACGAAGGGCGCACGCTCGCCTGAATCAGCGAGTGGTTCCCCGCAAGCGCCGTCGCGCAAGTGCCCATTCGCGACTGTGCCGTCTCTGTCGTCTTCGACGGCGTGGCGGAAGGGTCTGGGGGAGTCACGGTCGCACCTCCAGTGCGCGGTCAGAGCTCGTTCCGGTCGTGTGCAGCCCCAGTCGGGGTATCGATGTCCTCCGCACCACGGGCCGATGGGGCCTGGCTCCGCGATCGTCCCCTGAACTCGTCGCTGGGCAGCGTTTCCCTGCCCAGACCTGGGCTTGCCCCTGGAAGGAGCACGGGCAAGCGTGAGCGAGCGCCTTTTGGTGGGGTGGGCGTAGGTGGTTGACCACCCAGATGGGCAAGGGGTGGGAGAGGAAGGGCCGCGAGGGGTCGGACCCACGGCCCGACTGGGGACACGGGCGGAGCGCCGTACCTTTTGGGAGTGCGGCATGGCCGAGATCTTGTCCGGACTTATCTCACGTGGCCTTGGAGGAGGGCCTGCCAGGTGGCGTGGCCTTCTTGTGTGCGCATGCGGTGCGTCTCGGCGACCTTCCGGAAACGCATGTCCTCGCGACGGAGGAACGTCTGCCCGCCCGAGGCACACAGCTCGTACGCGATGCCGCCACAGTGGCAGGTCCACAGAAGTACTCGACGGCGTAGCTCGTGTCGCGCCGCGAGCCAGACCAGCCGAATGCAGTCCACCTGTGGCTTCGGTAGGTGGGGAGACAGGCAGCCGTTCAGCTCGGCTCCACCTGAGGACGGCGAGATGCGGGATACGGCCGTCGTGGTCATGCCGGTGGCCCTTCCTCCGCGATCAGAGAGCCGCGGATGCTCTCGAACTCCTCGGGCGACAACGCTCCCTGCCCCTGGCGGTGCCTGACCATCTCACCCAGGGCCCACGGCTCCCACAGCTCCCGGATCGTTCGGGCATCGGGGCGGACGTCGAGCGCGCGGGCGATGTCCACGATGGGGACGCCGTCCCTCAGCGCCATGGTCAGCGCGGTCATGCGACGCTGGTTCGCGCCCACGGCCAGCGCGGACGCCCAGATCAGCGCCCGCACCCGGTAGCCGCTGTCACGCCACTCCGCCGGTACATACTCCAGCTCACACCACCGCTGGAACACCACCGGGAACCGGTGGGCCAGCGCGTCGCCCAGGCTCCGAACGCCCATCAGCGCACCCCTTCTCTGAAGGTCGTGGGTTGCCGCTGCTGGTGCCATCCGACCGGTTCGGGCCGGTTCGGCGGGTAGACCCGCCCCAGATACGAACGCGGCCGTCGAGTTGGAGCATCTTGTGCATGCTCGGGCATCGCCGTCGGGTGACGCGTCCGAGCACCCACGCCGACTCGGTCGAAGGGTGGCGGGTGAAGGATCGCCCTTCGCCGGCGACCAGGCGTCGACCAGGTCGCCGCCTGGGCAGTCGGGCGAACGTCGTCTCGACTTGGACTCGACGTATCAGGAAGGAGAGACGTCGTCGGGTGAAGAGCGATGACTTCTGCGGCTTCCAAGGCGTCCACGACGGCCGGGCCGGCAGCGAACGGAGCCGCTTCCAACACGCTGTCGACCGGCTCCGGCACGGCCACGCACGCATGGTCGCGGCAGAATTCGGCCTCGCACATGCGGCGCCGGTGCAACCCGAGCGCCCTGTACAGGCGGAGCCGCTCGGCCATCAGCTCTGCTGACGGCACCTCGTACTCGTGCGCGCCGAGAATGGCACAGCCGTGCCCGTAGGGCGGGTGCCCGCACAGCGCGCACCCCATCGCCAACGGCGGATCCTCGGCCGTGAAACACGGCTCGCGGACCACAGACATGGCAAGCGCCTGGCGGCGGGCGAGGTCGGTCGTCAGGACGCCCATTGCTCCGCCTCCATCAGCTTGTTGCTGTAGAAGACGCTCCACACGAGCGGCTCGGGGACCGCGTGGACGAACCCGGCCATGAGTGTGACCGTGCAGCGCGGGCACAGGCCCGTCGAAGTGATCCACCCCTGGGCCAGCAGTTGCAGACAGGTAGCCCCCACTACGACCGAGGGCACGTGGCAGGCCATTTCGGGGAGGGGTGTCGGGGGGTTACTGTTGCTCACAGTCGCACCTCCAGTGTGCGGTCAGGGCTCGTTCCGGTCGTGTGCAGCGCCGGGCGAGCCCGCTTCATGTCCAGAACCTCACTACCGTTTCCGATATAAAACGACCGGATACGACATGTACGTCTAGAAGAGCGTCAGAACTGGGCGACTCCTATCGTGTTGATGCGGTCGATTTCCGCCCCGACCGCTCCAGGTACGAACAATTTTCAGCCGAGATCCGTCGATGGATCGAGGCGGGCGTCCATCAACCCGGAATGCCGATCCTCGGCTCGCCGGCTCAAGAGTTCTGCATGGGCCGTACCTCCTTTGTGCGATCGGGGCACCGGATCGGTGGGACCAATCACCGCGTCCGGGGCTGCCTTTGTCGGCGGAACCCGGTGGCCTAGCGCGCCGTACTCGATGTGCCTCGCGACCCACAGTTCAACGCCTGATGGCCTGCGCGGACAGGTGCGAATGGGGGACACTGAGGGAGAAGGACTGTCCCCTCTCCCCGCCCCGAGGTGCGACATGGCCACCGAACATCCCCCGCTGACCCCGGCATGGGCCGAACTCCTACGTGAGAAACGACGCCAGGCCGGCTGGTCCCAGAAGCAACTCGCTATCCGGCTGATCAAAGCAACAGGCGGCAGTATCCAGCTGCCGGACCTCGACTCGGTGATTCGTCGGATAAAGGACCACGAAGCAGGGCGACATCAACCCACTGATCCTTACCTCCTGCTGTACAGCCGAGTCTTCGACTCAGGTGACGATCGCCTTCTCCCCAAATCACCGGCACCCGTGCCGATCGCCCCGATTCCCGCACTTGCCCCAGACGCCGACCTATATGAGCGTATTACCCGAGCCATTCGCGAACCGCGCCGCATGGACGAGGTAACGCTTGAATGGCTGGATCGTTGTCTCTCCGAGCATCGCTACGCTGAGGACACACTTGGCAGTGGCCCACTATTGCCAACCGTTATGGCGCAGTTCTCTACTGTCATCGATCTCGCTCACGGCGCTTCGGGGACGTTCGGGGGCCGCTTGGTCGCCCTGGTGGCTCAATACGCACAGTTCGTGGCCTGGATGTGTCAGGACGCCGGGAATGAGGGCGCCGCGCTCGCTTGGTACGACCGGTCTCACGCATGGGCGTTGGAAGCCGGAGACGCCTCACTCGCTGCCACCACACTGAACATGCGGGCACATCAAGCATGGAGCCTCGGAGACGCCCAGAAATGCATCAGGCTCGCCGAAGCGTCGCGTTGGCACGACGGTCGCACCACGCTCGGCGTTCAGGGCATGGCCAGCCAGATGATAGCGCGAGGTCACGCGCAGATGAATGACGCCAACTCGGCGCGTTCTCGATTGAGCGAAGCAGAGGATATGATTCGCCGCGCCGCGCGGCATCCCGAAGACGAGCCTCCGTGGATGTATTTCTACGATGAGGGGTGGTTTCGAATGCAGAGAGGGATGGCAGAACTCCAGCTGGGAAATGGTAACCACGCAGTCGAATTGCTCGAAGATGGGCTACGGACTCTCCCGGAGAGCTATCGACGCGACCGCGCATGGTTTCGGGCGTGCCTTGCGCGCGCGCATGCTGTGCAGGGCGACGCGGAGGCAGCGACGGATGTGGCGATCAAAGTGGCCCCGGACGCGGTGGCCGTCAACGCGCACGCGGTGGCCGAACTCCGGATGACCGCTGACCAGCTCGCTCGGGTCGATGCGCCGGGCGCGCGAGACATTCAAGAGCGGCTTGCAGCGCTCACGCAATGACCCTGTGACGATGCCCAACACGCTGGCCTCGAAGTTGTTGCCCGCCCGACATCGGCCGCCTTGCCTGCCTTTGTGCGCCTGATCAAGGAAACAGCTTCTCGTTCCCTCACAAGGCCACCGGGAACGCCCGGTATCGGCGCCCGAACCCGGGCTTGCCCTGGAAGGAGCACGGGCGAGCGTGAGCGAGCGCCTTTCGGTGGGTGGGCGTAGGTGGGTAACCACCCAGATGGGCAAGGGGTGGGAGAGGAAGGACGGCTGAGCGAAGCGAAGACCGCAAGGGGTCGGGCCCTCGGCCCGACTGGAGACATGGGCGGAGCGCCTTGCTTTTAGAAGCGGAGCGCTGTGCTTTTAGGAGCGCAGCATCGGTGGGTGGAGGAGTTCGGCGGGGCCTCGGCGGTAGAGTTTGGCGGGGCGGCCGCCGTCTCTGGTGGTGGTTTCGCCCGTTTCCATGAGGAAGCCTTCGGCCTTGGTGACCTTTCGGTGGAAGTTTCTGGGATCCAGGGGGCGGGCCCAGACCAATTCGTAGACGCGGCGCAAGTCTGCCACCGTGAATTCGGGTTCGCAGAAGGCCGCCGCCAGTGAGGTGTACTCCAGTTTGGCGCGGGCGCGTTCTATCCCGTCCAGCATCATTCTGCGGTGGTCGAAGGCCATCACCGTCAGTTCCGCCACCGGCACCCACGCCATGTGCGCCTTCTCCGAGGCCGGTAGGTCGGGGGCCAGGCACAGGTAGGCGACGCTGAGGACGCGCTGGCGCGGGTCGCGGTCCGGGTAACCGTATGTCTGCAACTGTTCCAGGTGCAGGGTGCCCGCGCCCGGGATGCCCGCCCGTTCGGTCATGATGCGGCGGGCGGCGTCAGGCAGGTCCTCGTCCAGTTGGATGAAGCCGCCCGCCAGCGACCAGCGGCGCAGGAACGGCGGGTTGTCGCGCCGCCACACCAGCGCGCTGAGTGCCTGGCAGCGTACGGTGAGCACGACCAGATCCACGCTGACGGGCACGCTCGGGACCATGTTCCGCACGTTACACGCTGATCCGCACGCGCAACGGTTCCGTCGTCTCCTGGCCGGTGGGCAGCTTCACCCGCACGCGCACCCATTCTCCGGCGGGCACCTGCGCCCAGTCGAAGGGTACCCACGCGGTCTGGAGTCCTTCGGCCAGTTCGCCGGCGGGGGCGACGTCGAGCCAGCCGGTGGCGGCGATGTCCAGGTCCTTGGTGCCGCCCGACCATTCGACGGTGACGGTGCCGCCGCTGAAGTTGTATCCGCGGACCTCGACGCCGTCCTGGATGCTGCGGGCGCGGCGGATGGCGTCGACGGCGATGGGGCGGCGGTAGTCCTTGATGATCTCGGATTCGAGGGTGGGCGAGCCGCAGGTCATGAAGTCGCTCCACATGTAGGAGACGATCTTCTGGACGTACCGTCCGGCCATGGCGACGGCCTGGTCGAGGCGCTTCTTGTCGGTTTTGCCGCGGGTGCCCTGGGGCTGGCAGGGCTTGTCGCCGGAGGTCGAGGGTTCGAACGCCTCCACATTGGCCCACAGGTCGACCTGGTGGCCTTCGGCGATCATCTGGTCGCGGGCGAGTGACATCTCGCGGTAGTAGTCGCGGGTGGAGCCGTGGTAGGCGTCGCCGTAGGTGCTCTCGCCGATGAGGGGGCGCAGGCGGGCGTCGATCTCCTCGTCGCGCTGGTCGGGCCAGTACAGGCCGACCTTGCCCGTCCCTCTGCTGTCCTGGGGGGCGATGATGCCGACGCCGGTCTTGGCGAGGGCCTTGAACGCCTCGGCCACCTGCTTGGGGGTCTGCCCGAAGCCGACGCGTTTGCGAGCGTCCATGTACGGGCTGATCAGGATGGGTTTGCCGGACAGCTCCTGTTCCACGATCTGGTGCTGGCCCGCGTAGACCTCCAGCGTGGGGTTGGTGGCCAGGGTGGCGCCGAGCATGACCTCGAAGGGCTGGTAGACGCCACCGAGCGCGGCTCTGCCGTCGAACCGGGCGCCGTAGTCCTGAAGGAGGCGGCGGGTCAGGGTGGTGAGCGTGGTGAGGTGCGTCGGGTTGGCCCTGGTCTCCTGGCCGGGCATGCGCGGGGCGAGCGGCAGCGCGGGGAAGACCCGTACGCCGAACTGGTCGCCGAGGGACAGCAGTCGCGTGAGGCTGTCCTTGTCGGGGGCCGAGCCGCTGACGAGGATCAGGTCGTACGTGCGGGGTTCGTCGAAGTCGCAGGTGGAGTCGTCACCGCCGTCCATGGGGGTGAGCAGCCGGTAGTAGAAGCGCTTCCCGGCGTCGATGGCGCGTTCGACCTGGGTGCAGCGGAACAGGTCGGGGCCGAAGCCCTCGTCGGTCCGGTAGACGTACGTGCGCCCGATGCGGTTGCCGGGGTGGAGTCGCTTGAGGTCCGCTTCGGCGGCCCGCAGGCAGGAGCGTCCGTCCTCGACGCAGTCGGCGTAGAGGGGGTCGACGCCTTCGCTCTTCTTGGCGAGGATGCGGCCCTGCTCGTCCACGGTGCGGTACTGCAGGCCGTACCCGATCCTGATGACGGTGTCGCCGCCGACGCGGTGGATCTCCTGGAACTGGTGCCGCCAGGTGCACGGATCGGCCTTGGGGGTGATCCAGTAGCCGGTGATCGCGTACGGGTACTTCTCGGCGGTGTCGAAGGTGCCGCACTCGTCCTGGACCTTGCTGACCTGCGGGGTCGGCTCGGTCTTCGCGGGGGTGGGCTGGGCCTTGGGCGGTGGCGGGTCTTCGGAGGAAGGTAGGACGATCACCACGGCCGCCACGGCCACGAGGATCACCGCGCCGAGGAGGACGAGAAGCCAGCGCACGTTGAGGAATCTACCGCCTTTGTGATCTGTCGGAGATAAACCGCTATCTCCTGACGCCTGCCCACGCCTCCAGTTGGGTCACGAACCGCTTGGCGGAGTTCGGCCAGTGGTGGTTGGCGCGCGCGGCCGCGTACCCGCGCGCCCCCTGCCCGTGCCGCTCCCGGACGTCGTCGCGAAGCGTGAGTACGGCCTGCGCCACCGCCTTCGCGTCCTCCCACGGCACGACGACACCGCTGTCGTAGCGTTCGACCAGTTCGACCGCCCGGGGAGAGGGCGTGGTGATGACCGGGATGCCGTGCGCCATGTACTCCACGATCTTCGTGGGCATGGAGTGCCGGTAGTTGGGCTCGTCGTGCAGCAGGGACAGCCCGGCGAGCGCGCCGTCGAGCCGCTTGAGCGCCTCGTCGTTCGGCATGAAGTCGCGCCACTCCAGCAGCCCCTCGGCCACGGCCTCGTTGAGCATCGGACGGCTCTGCGGGTCGGCGTAGCCGATCAGTTCGACCGCGACCCGGTACGGCTGCAGTATGCGCGCCACCTCGACGGCCTCGCGCACGCCGCGCGCCCACGACAGCCAGCCCAGGTAGACGACCCGGTCGTCGCCGGGCGGGGTGACGGTGTCCGGCACCCAGGTCTCGTTGGGGACGATCAGATGGGCGTGCTTGAACCGCCCCGCGTACGCGGTCTCGGCCAGCAGCAGGTGCATGTGCCGCTCGGCCGTGCCTTCGAGCATGCGGGCGAGGAAGCGCACCGGCGGACGCAGGAACGACGGCAGCCACGGCTTGAGCGACAGCGTCGCCGGGGTGTCCTCGTGGACGTCCCACACCATGGGCGGGCGCTTGCGCACGCCCCACAGCGCGAACAGCAGTTCGGGGTCGTGCACGAGCACGAGATCGACCTTGTCGCGCATCTTCTTGAAAAGCTTGCGCGCCGCCCAGACGGCGGCGATCCGCCGCCTTTCGGCGGCTCTGGGCAGGTCGACACCGTTGACCCACGAGCGGGGGACGACTCCACGGGCACTGTACGGCGCCGCGTACGTGACCTCATGGCCGGCGTCCACGAGCGCGCGAATCTGCCGATGCAGGATCCGGGCGTCCTCGGGGTGATGCACCACCGTCATGACGAGCACGTGCACTGCGCGCAGCCTCCGTCGCTACAGCCGCTCGACGCGTTCACCCTCGGTGAGCACACCGCGGGTGTCCAGCACGAGCCGGGCCTTGTCCTCGACCATCGCGAGGTCGAAGGCGGCGTGCTTCTGCATCAGCAGTGTCACGTCCGCCTCCACTACGGCCTGGCCGAGATCCTCCTCGCGCGGCACTTGGGTGCCGTCGACAAACCACTCCTTGACGTACGGATCGACGTACGAGAGCTCGGCGCCCAGCTCCAGCAGCGCACGCGCCACGGGAAGGGCCGGGGTCTCGCGCTCGTCGGCGATGTCCTCCTTGTAGGTCACGCCGAGCATGACCACCTTGGCGCCGTTGACGGCCTTGCGGTCGCGGTTGAGCAGGCGCTGCACGCGTGCCACCACGTACGACGGCATGCGCTCGTTGATCTCCTGGGCCAGTTCGACGAACCGGAAGGGGTAGCCGAGCTTGCGCACCGTGTAGGACAGGTAGGACGGGTCGACGGGGATGCAGTGCCCGCCGACGCCGGGCCCGGGGAGGAACTTCTGGAAGCCGAACGGCTTGGTGGCCGCGGCCTCGATGGCCTCCCACAGGTTGATGCCGAGCTCGTCGCAGAAGATCGCCATCTCGTTGACGAGCGCGATGTTGACGTGCCGGTAGGTGTTTTCGAGCAGTTTGGCCATCTCGGCCTCCCTGGTGCCGCTGACCGGCACGACCTGCTCGATGAACTGGGCGTAGAAGGCGGCGGCGCGGTCGCGGCAGGGCCGGGTGTAGCCGCCGACGACCTTGGGTGTGTTGCGCAGGCCGAATTTGGGGTTGCCCGGGTCGATGCGCTCGGGCGAGAAGGCGAGGTGGAAGTCCTCGCCCGCGACCAGGCCGGAGGTCTCCAGCAGGGGGCGGGCCACCTCATCGGTGGTGCCGGGCCAGGTGGTGGACTCCAGGACGACCAGGGTGTCCTTGGCCAGGTTGCGCGCGACGGTCTTGGTGGCGCCCTCGACGGCCGACAGGTCGGGACGGTGGTCCTCGTCCAGCGGCGTGGGCACGCAGATGACGATGGTGTTGCTCCGGGCCAGCACGGACTCGTCGAGCGTGGCGCGGAATCCGCTGGCCAGCATGTGGTCGAGGTCGGCGTCGGTCAGGTCGTCGATGTAGGACTGCCCGGCGTTGAGCGCCTCGACCTTGACGGGATCGACGTCGAGGCCGACGACCCGGAGCCCAGCCGCCACGGCCTCCTTGGCCAGAGGCATGCCGACGTACCCCAGGCCGATGACAGTCAAGTCGATTTCTGTCACGTCAGCACCTTGGCAAGCCGGAAACAACACTTCATGGTGGCAAAGGCTATCTCAAGTCCACCTAGCTCACGCCTAATGTGAGCGAACCTGTCGGAACCGACAGCCAATTGACAGGTCATCGTTCATCTAGCGTTCGGTACAGGTTCCGATAGGTCTCCGCGACACGGCTCCACGTGCGCTTGGCCGCGACCTCCGCGCGCCCCGCCTCGCCCATCTCGGCGCGCCTGGCCGGGTCCTCGCTCAGCTCCGCCAGCGCCTGGGCGAGCGCCTCCGGGTCGCCGGGCGGCACGAGCAGGCCGGCGCCGTCCGAGCCCACGAGCTCGGACAGGGCGGGCAGATCGCTGAGGACGACGGGCTTGCCGAGCGCCATCGCCTCGACGGGTTTCAGTGGCGTAACGAGTCGGCAGACGCGCAGGTCCTCGCGCGGGCAGACGAAGATGTCGATGGCGGCCTGCGCCTGCAGCGCCTCCTCGGGGCCGACCCGGCCGGGCAGGATCGCGGTGTCCAGGCGCAGTTCGTCGACCAGGGCGAGCAGGTTCTCGCGCTCGGTGCCGTCGCCGACGATCAGCGCGCGGACGCGGGCGCCCTGGTCGCGCAGGAGCGCAGCGGCCCGCAGCAGGGTGGCGAAGCCCTCGTAGGCGACGATGCTCGACACCGAGCCCACGACGATCTCGCCGTCGGCGATGCCCATCTCGCGGCGGAAGGTCGCGCCGTCGTACGACGCGGTCAGCAGCGAGTCGTCCACGGCATTGGGCGCGAGGTGGATGCGCTCGCGTGGCACACCGCGATCGACGATCTCGGTCGCCATCGTCTCGGCGAGCGTGACGACGGCGTCGGCCTCGCGCATCAGGAACGCCTCGCGCTCGCGCTGGAGCACCTGCCGTTCGCTGCCCACGCGGACCTCGGGGTCGCGCGAGGCCCAGGTCTCCTCCAGGAAGCCGCGCACCTCGTAGACGAAGGGTGTGGAGGTGCGGGCGCGCACCGCGTGGGCGATGGAGCCGTTGCGGTGGTCGGTGGCGGCGTGCAGCACCCGGGGGCGCAGCCGTTCGACCAGCGCGGTGACCTCGTCGGCGCCCCTGATGATGCGCCCGCGCGTCTCGAAGGGCATCTCGCCGCGCCCGTCGGGCAGCAGCCGGTAGTAGGGGATGCCGTCGATCTCCTCGAACGGCGTCGCCTCGGCGTGCCCCTGCAGCATCGGCCAGCCCCAGCTCGTGACCACGTGCGGGTCGAGCCCTGCGGCCTTCTGCGCGGTGACGATGCGGTGGGTCCGCACGGTGTACCCGGCCTGCGCGTACGGCAGCGCGTTGGTGACGCAGTGCAGCACCCGCCCGGTGACCCGCTCGCCGACCTGGACCGGCGGCTTGGCCGGGATCGGGTCGGGGCTGATGGCGGCCAGTTCGCCCACGTAGTAGGCGTGGCGCCGGTTGACGAAGGGGTACTTGGTGAAGGGGGCGAGCGCCTCGGCGGCCTGGGAGACGCGGCCGTCGTTCCAGTGCTGCTTGGCCTCGTGCCAGGGCGCGTTGACCGCGCGCATGCTGATCTTCCGGTATGCCCAGCGCACCTTGCGCGCGGTGGGCCAGGCGACCCGGCCCACGATGGGGCGCAGCTTGGGCGGGAGGGCGTCGGCTGCCGCCTGTGCCACCCGTACCGGGTCCGCTCTCACCTTCGTCGCGACGACCCGGGAGACGATGATCGGGTGCTGGACGAAGCCCTTGAGTAGTCCACCGACACCGGCGCGGGCCGACTTGGCGGAAACCTTGCGTCTGGCGTCGGATACCACGCGGTGACCGTACCATAGGCAACGTTTTTCCCTATCCGCTATGAAAGGCGAGGTCAATGAGGGAGAACCCCCTGGTCCTGCATGTCCTGGGTGCCCGGCCCAACTTCGTGAAGGCGGCCCCGGTGGTGCGGGCACTCGGCGGGCTCGGCGTCAGGCAGGGCATCATCCACACAGGTCAGCACTATGACGCGTTGATGTCGGACGTCTTCTTCCAGGACCTCGCGCTGCCCGAGCCGCTGGCGAACCTGGCGGTCGGTTCCGGCACCCACGCCAAGCAGACGGCGGCGCTGCTCGTCGGCCTCGAAGAGGTCTTCACCGAGCACGATCCCGACCTGGTCGTCGTGTACGGCGACGTGAACTCGACGCTGGCGGCGATCCTGGTCGCGGCCAAGCTGGGCATCCCCTCCGCGCACGTCGAGGCGGGCCTGCGCTCCTTCGACCGGGGCATGCCGGAGGAGGTCAACCGGATCGTCACC
Organism: Nonomuraea longicatena; assembly: GCF_039525605.1. NCBI lineage: Bacteria > Bacillati > Actinomycetota > Actinomycetes > Streptosporangiales > Streptosporangiaceae > Nonomuraea > Nonomuraea longicatena. Next base: position 226,162 of record NZ_BAAAHQ010000021.1, read on the forward strand.
GACGCGCTGTCGGACCTGCTGTTCACGACCTCGCCGGACGCGCTGCAGTTCCTCGCCGCCGAGGGCGTGGCCGCGCACAAGGTGCACTTCGTGGGCAACCCGATGATCGACAGCCTGTTCTCCGCGATGCCGCGCCTGGATCCGGCGCCGGTGGCCGAGCGGCTGGGCCTGCCGTCCAGGTACGCCGTGGCGACGCTGCACCGCCCGGCCAACGTGGACTCGCCCGCCGCCGCGAAGGAACTGGTGGACGCGGTGCTGGCGGTGGCCGAGCGGGTGCCGCTGGTGGTGCCGATCCACCCGCGCGGGCGCACCCGCCTGGCCGAGGCCGGGCTGGTGGACGGCCCGACGGTCAAGGTCGTGGACCCACTGGGCTACGTGGACTTCCTCTCGCTGGTGCGCGGGGCGGCGCTGGTGGTCACGGACTCGGGCGGCGTGCAGGAGGAGACGACCATGCTGGGCGTCCCGTGCCTGACCGTACGGCCCAACACCGAGCGGCCGGTGACGATCACGCACGGCACCAACCGGCTCGTGACGCCCGCGCTGCTGCCGTCGGCGGCCGACAAGGCGCTCGCGGACGGGGCGGCGACGCCGTCGGGCGAGCTGCCGCCGCTGTGGGACGGCGCCGCAGGCCCGCGCATCGCGCGGGTGATCGCGGCCTGGCTGAAGGGTGACAACCTCTCCCCCGCCTCGCAAGGTACGCGTTCTTCCTGAATCTGTACGGTTTCCGCCGTAACATGACAAATCCCGCGATGCGATAGGCGAGCACCATGGCCGAAACCCCAGAAGAGCCGACCTTCCAGCGGCTCGGTCCCGTCAACTGGCTGCCCGAGGAGCGCAAGCTCGTCGAGCGGTACGAGGCCGACATCAGGGAACTGCGGCGGCGGCTGGAGATCGCCGAGGCCAAGGCCGCCTACGCGTCGTGGAAGCTGGAGGCGACGCACGCCAAGCGCACCTTCAAGCTCGGCGAGGCGCTCGGCTCCAAGAGCCCCGGCCGGATCGTGGACGCGGTGCGCTCGCGCGAGCGGGCGCCGCAGGCCCCCGAGCCGGTGACGGACGTGATCGAGGCGGCGGGCAGGCGCCCGCCGCCGGTCGAGGTGCCCGCGATCAAGTGGCCCGCCGGGCCGGTCGACCGGCCGGACCTGAAGGTCGCGGTGATCCTGGACGACTTCTCCCGGATGGCCTTCAAGTACGAGTGGGACCAGATCGAGTTCGGGTTGAAGGACTGGCCGGAGATCTTCGCCGAGCGGCGCCCCGACCTGCTGTTCTGCGAGTCGGCCTGGCACGGCAACCAGGGCCGCTGGCGCTACCAGATGACCGGGACCAACGCGCCCAAGGAGCCGCTGCGCGAACTGGTGGGCTGGTGCAAGCGGGAGGGCATCCCGACGGTCTTCTGGAACAAGGAGGACCCGCCGAACTTCGACTTCTTCATCGACACGGCCAAGCTGTTCGACTACGTGTTCACGTGCGACGGCGACATGCTCCCGAAATATCGCGAAGTACTGGGGCATGATCGGGTCGATGTGCTGCAGTTCGCCGCCCAGCCCCGCGTGCACAACCCGATCCAGCAGAAGCACGGGCGGCTGCACGACGTGGTCTTCGCCGGGATGTACTTCCGCAACAAGCATCCCGAGCGGCGCGAGCAGATGGAGACCGTACTCGACCCGGTCCGTGAGCTCGGCCTGCACATCTTCGCCCGCAACGGCGAGGTGGACGAGAAGTACGCTTGGCCGGACAAGTACCGGCCGCACATCGTGGGCGAACTCCCCTACGACCAGATGCTGGCCGCGTACCGCATGTACAAGGTCTTCCTCAACGTCAACTCCGTGCTCGACTCGCCGACCATGTGCGCGCGGCGCGTCTTCGAGCTGTCGGCGTGCTCGACCCCGGTCGTGACCGGCTGGTCGCGCGCGATCGAGGAGACCTTCGGCGAGCTGATCCCGATCGCCCGTGAACCGATCGAGTCGTACAACCAGGTGCTCCACCTGATCAACAGCCCCGAGCTGCGCGCCCGCATGGGACACCTCGCCATGCGCGAGGTCTTCGACAAGCACCTGTTCTCGCACCGGGTGGACCAGATCCTGCGCCTGCTCGGCCGCCCGGTCGCGCCGCGCTCGCGCTCGATCTCGGTGGTGCTGCCGACCAACCGCGCGGCGCAGATCGAGCACGCGATCGCCTCGGTGGCCAAGCAGATCCACCGCCCGCTACAGCTCGTCATGGTGCTGCACGGCCTGGACATCGACCCGGTCGTGGTCGCCGACAAGGCCCGCATGGCGGGCATCTCGGACGTGGTGGTGCTCCCGGCGTCGCCGGAGCTGTCGCTGGGCGCGTGCATGAACCTCGGCATCGAGGCGGCCGACGGCGAACTGGTCGCCAAGATGGACGACGACAACCTGTACGGCGAGCACTACCTGTCCGACCTGGTCAGGGCCTTCGACTACACCGACGCCGAACTCGTCGGCAAGGGCGCGCACTACTCGTACTTCGAGGGCTCCAACACCACGATGCTGCGCCTGCCCGGCCTGGAGCACAGGTACTCGTTCCTGGTGCAGGGCGGCACATTCCTGGGCAAGGCGTCGATGTTCGCGGCCTACCCGTTCGCCGACATCACCCGGGGCGAGGACACGCACCTGGTGCGGCGGCTGAAGGAGGACCGGGTCAAGATCTACTCGGCGGACCGGTTCAACTTCGTGTACTGGCGCAGCGCCGACGCCTCGATGCACACCTGGCAGGCGGACCACATCAAACTGACGCGCAACGCGCAGTTCTCGTTCGTGGGACATCCCGCCGACCACGTGCTGATCTAGTCTCTCCGTCACGGCCGGCCACCCCCCACCGCCACCCGCCGCCGCGCGCGGGCGGCCTCCAGGAACACGCTCCCGGATCCGCGCCACACCCCGCCGCGACGGCGCCCGTGCACCCCCGACATGGGAAGATAGGATGAGACGCGTGTCACAGGGGTATCGCAGTCGCAATTCCACAGCCGACCGGGCGCTGGACATTCTGCTGCTCTTCCGCGACGACGTCCTGGTTCTCACGGGCAACCGGGTCGCCGAGCATCTGGGGGTCGCGCGCTCCACCGCCTACCGCTATCTGCAGAGCCTCACCTCCATGGGCTTCCTGGAGGAGAACGAGGTCGGCGCCGGGTTCCGGCTCGGCCCTCGGGTGTTCGACCTCGCGCGGATCGCCCGCCGGGGGGTCGGCCTGTCCGAACTGGCCCGGCCGGTGATGCGCGATCTGGCGCAGACCACCGGCCACCCGGTGCTGCTCACCCGCCGCACCGGAACGGCCGTCGTGTGCCTGGAGCGCGAGGACGTCTCCCAGGCGCTGCGGCTGTCCTACGAGCGCGGGCAGGTGCTGCCGCTGAACGCGGGGGCGGCGGCGCTGGCGCTGATCGCCTGGGTGCCGCAGGCCGAACTCGCCGAACTGCTCGACACGCCGCTGACCCGCTTCACCGAGGCGACCGTCACCGACCCCGCCGTGCTCATGGCGCGGCTGGCGCAGATCAGGGAGCGGGGGCACGCGGTGGCGCGCGGCGAACTCGACCCCGACGTGCTCGGGGTGGCCGCGCCAGTGCGCGGCCGAGACGGCGGGGTGGTCGCGGCGCTGAGCATCGCGGCGCTGGCGCACCGGGTCTCCGACGAGGAGGTCCCCATGGTCGTGAGCGCGGTCACGAAGGCGGCCGGCGAACTCACCGATCTGGTGATCCGCCTGGACGCGGCCTGAGCGTTCAACCCTGGCGGCGGCTGCGGTAGGCGGCGGTCTTGGCGCGGGCCGTGCACGCCGCGCCGCAGTAGCGGCGGGAGCCGTTGCGGGTCAGGTCGATGTAGACGGCCTCGCACCGCTGCGCCTCGCAGGCGCCGAAGCGGTCGGGGCCGTAGCCGTCCACGATGAGGGCCAGCGCGGTGGCGAACTCGCCGCCGAGTGCCGCCACCTGACCGCCGCCGGAGCCGTGGAAGTGCAGGTGGAAGGGCTGGCCGACGTCCTCGACCAGGTAGGGCTGGGCGCCGTATTTGGCGATCATGGCGTTGATGCGGGCGGCCTGGTCGGCGGGCCGGTCGGCCAGCAGGACCTGCCGTAGCTCCCACGCCAGTTCGGCCAGGTGCGCTCCGGCGTCCGGCTCGGTGAGGACGGCCGCGCTGCGGCGCGCGCCGAGCAGGGTGGTGAACGCCTCCACCAGCAGGTCGCCCTCCAGCGGATCCACCCACGCCCCGCCGCGCAGCCGCACGGTGGCCAGGTTGACCAGTTCGGCGATCAGTGGAGCTTGCCGCGTCACGTTACAGGCTATTTCCATTTGACTGGTGACTCCCTTCCGGGGTGTCATAGGCGTAATCCAGTTAGATGGTAACGGAGCCGCCATGTTCGCGCCCTATCGCCGCCTGGTCACCCACCCGGGTGTCCTCTACCTGCTCGTCGCCGGGCTCATCGTCAAGCTGGGCACCCCCGTGCTCAGCCTCGCGCTGCTGCTGTCCGCCGTGGACCGGCTCGGCTCCTACGCCACCGCAGGACTCGTCCTCACCGGCCACGCCCTCGCCCTGGCCGTGTGCGCGCCGATCGGCGGACGCCTCGCCGACCGGTACGGCCCCCGCGCCACACTGACCGGCTACCTGATCGCCCACGCCGTCGCCTACACGCTGCTCCTGCTCACCCCGTCCGCGCTGATGATCGCAGCAGCGGTGCTGCTCGGCGTCACCACGCCGCCCGTCTCGTCGGTCATCAGGAGCGCCTGGCCCCGCCTCGTGCCCGCCGACACGCTGGCGGCCGCCTACGCGGCGGACAACGCCGTCAACGAGCTGATGTTCATCGCCGGGCCGCTGATCGTGCCGCTGCTGGCCCTGTTCGTCCCGGCCCACGGGGTGGTGGCGGGCGCGGGCGCCGCCGTACTGCTCGGCACGGTCCTGCTCCTGACCTCGGCCGCGGTGCGTGCCGGAGGAACCGCGACGGGCCACGCGGAACCCGGCGCCGCGACGAACCACACGGAAACCGGAACCGCGACCGACCACCCTGAACCACGCAGGTTCCGGCTGGCCGGGCCGCTCGCGCATCCGCCCACGCTGGTGCTGCTGACCATCGCCGCCTTCGGCACCTTCGTCTTCGGGTCGCTGCGCATCGCCACCGTGGCCGCCGCCACCTCCTTCGGCTCCGCCGCCTCAGCAGGGGTGCTGATGGGCCTGCTGTCGGTCGGCGCCCTGCTCGGCACCCTCGGGTACGGCGCGCGGGCCTGGCCGGTCACCGCCCGCCGCCTGCTCGTCCTGTTCTCGGTGGCGGAGGCGGCCGTCCTCGCCGCCGGAGCCTGGGCGCCCGGTTTCGCGAGCCTGGCCGTACTGATCACCCTGGTCGGGCTGGTGACCGGCCCGCGCGACGCGGTCATCCCCGCGCTGCTCGCCGACCACACCCCCGGCCGCTACCGCACCGAGGTCTTCGCCTGGCTCAACACCTTCATGTGGGCCGGGTACGGCCTGGGCACCGCCGTCGCCGGTCGCCTCACCGGCCCCCAGGACACCGGCGCCACCGCCCTCGCGGCAGCGGCGGGCGCCACGGTGGCCGCGGCGATCCTGGCCGTCGTCGCCAACCGGCTCACCACCCGCGCCGACCGCCCCGTCCCCGAGCCCGACCGGGCGACCGACGGCTGACGCCCTGCCGGGAACGCGTCGGCCGCCCGGGGCTCGCCCCAGGCGGCCCGCCGTACTCGTGATCGGGGCTCATGAGTACGGCTCAGCCCGAGGTCAGGCGCAGGAGCGCCACGCCCGCGATGATCGCGAGGAAGGACAGCAGCTTGCCCTTGGTGATCTTCTCCTTGTACAGCAGGGCTCCGAAGATCACGGTGCCGACGGCGCCCACACCCGTCCAGACGGTGTAGCCGACCCCCACGTCCAGTGTCTTCAGGGCGAGGCTCAGGAAGAAGACGCCGATCACGGCGGACACGACGGTGAACACGGAGGGCCACAGGCGGGTGAAGCCCTTGGCGGCGTTGGTCCCGAGTGCGAAGGCCACCTCGAAGACGATCGCTATTGACAGATAGATCCAGGCCATGACAGAACTCCCTAGACAGCGGCCGACTCGGCGGACTTCTCGGATTTTCCAGACGACAGCTTCAAGCCGACGACCCCGCCGATGATCAGCACGAAGGCCAGCGCCTTCCAGACCGTCATGACCTCGTCGAAGATGACGGTGCTGAAGATGACCGTGCCGACCGAGCCGATGCCCGTCCAGACCGTGTACCCGACACCGACGTCCAGCGTCTTCAGCGCCAGACTCAGGAAGAACACTCCGGTGATGGCCGCCACGACGGTCAGCACCGATGGGCCGAGGCGGGTGAAGCCCTCGGTGGCGTTGGTCCCGAGTGCGAACACCACCTCGAAGACCGCCGCGATGAGCAGATAGATCCAGGCCATGGGAGGAACCCCTTCAACATTTGCTTGTACATGCATAGTATGTGCGTGCATATTAGGCTGTGTCAAGACGTGAGGAGAGGTTCATGGCGACGATCGACGACGACATGTGGGTGGACGTGATCCGCCTGCACGCCCGCGTGGAACAGGCGCTGGCTGCGGCGTTGCAGCGGCACGGGCTCGGCCTGTCCGAGTACCGCGCGCTGTGCCACCTGTCGACCTCCGACGGCGGCTACCTGCGCATGCAGGAACTGGCCGACCTGCTCGGGCTCAACCAGAGCTCGGTCACCCGGCTGGTGGGACGCCTGGAGGGCAGCGGACTGAGCCGCCGCGACTACTGCGACGAGGACCGGCGCGGTGTCTTCACGCTGATCACCGACGAGGGCCGGGCCCGCAAGGAGAGCGCGGCGGCGACCTACGAGAACACCCTGACCGCCACCCTCGACCAGGCCGCCACCGAGGGCCTCGCCCCCACGGTGGCCGCCCTGCGCACGGCCACCCAGCCGGTCACGCGATAACAGAAGGCGACCGGCCGTTCACCCGTGAGCGGCCGGTCAGCCGATGATGCGGGCGAGCTTCTCGTCGGCCAGGCGCGCGAGCTCCTGCAGGCCCTTGCGCTTGATCTCCGCGCCGACGACGAGCAGGCTCGCCACCACACCCGCCCGCTGGATCAGCACCGCGCCGATCTGCGCCTCCTTGCCCCCGCTGATCGCCCTGGTGAGGAAGACGCGCGACTGGTCGCCGTGCTTGGGCAGGTTGAGCTCCTTGGTGACGTACACGACCTTCGACTCGCCCACCATGGCCTCGTAGCGTCCGCAGCCCTTGGGCAGCGGCCCGGGGAAGGTGTCGGTGGCGACCAGCGACTGGCTGATCGAGCCCGACTTGGAGGAGTAGGCCACGACGGCCGCCGGGGCCGCGCCGACCCGGTCGGCGTCGAGCTGCCCGATGCCCCTGCAGCCCGACTTGTTGACGGTGGCCTTCTTCAGCGCCTCCTGCCCCTGCTTGGTGGCCTTGAGCGAGGAGTACGCCCCGGTCTCGGGACCGTAGGTGATCTGCATGCCCTGAGGCGTGGGCAGCAGGGCGGTGCCGAGCCGGGCGGCGTCGACCGCCTTGGGGGCGGGACGCTCGGCGGGCGGCGCGGCGGACTCCCCACCGGAGCAGCCCGAAATGACCAGCATGCCCAGAAAAGCGTAGGAAAATGCCTTACGCATAAATTCTCCACCTCACTTCTGATCCCTTTCCCAAGACGTTAGAGGAATGGGAGAGTTGCCGCCACCCACTGTAATTATCGGGGCAATTGTCGGCGTTTATGGAGCGCCCTCCGATTCGAGGACCTGCAGAGAAGCCCTCCAAACAGGCATTCGCCGTAATAGTCCACGCAAAATATTCCTCCACCGCTGCGCGTCCGTGGGCGGCAATTACCGCAGCTGCTGATGATCTCGTCATGAGCGACATCAACCCCCGCAGGGCGCGCGAGCTCGGGATGGGCCGCCCCATTTCCCGCCGCGACTTCTTCGACGGCATCGCGATGACCGCGGGGGTGGCCGCGCTCGGATCCGCGCTCGGCTGCGGCCCCTCAAGCGGCGAGCCGGGCGTCATCGGCACCCCCGAACTGCAGGTGCCGATGGACGTGACGTTCCCGCCCGTCCTCACCGGCCTGCAGGGCAACACCGCACAGGCGCTGAGCGTGCCCCATGCCATGCGCGACGACCGGTTCTGGGAGTACGCGGGCACCCCGGAGTCCACCGGAGAGACCTACGACCTGGTCGTGGTCGGCGGCGGCATCAGCGGTGTGAGCGCCGCCTTCGAGTGGCTGCGGCGCGAGCCGCGCGCCCGCATCCTCATCCTCGACAACCACGACGAGATCGGCGGCCACGCCCGCCGTACCGAGTTCAACCCGGCGGGACGCAAGGGCCCGCTCGTCGGCTACGGGGGCTCGCAGTCGATCGAGGCCCCCTCGGCCTGGACGCCGGAGGGCAAGCTGCTGCTCGACCAGCTCGGCATCCAGCTCCAGAAGTTCGACAAGTTCTTCGACCAGGGTCTCTACCCCGGCCTGAAGATGTACGACAGCGTGATGTGCGACCAGGAGACCTTCCCCGTCGAGAAGCTCGTCAGGTACACCCCCGGCATCAAGGCTCAGCAGTGGGTCGCCGAACTGCCGATCGCCGAGCAGGCCAAGCGCGACCTGGTGCGGCTGTACACGAACCCGCCCGACTGGTTCCCCGGCCTGTCGCAGGAGCAGAAACAGCGCCGCCTCGCCGACCTCACCTACTCGGGCTTCCTGCTGGAGGTCTGCAAGGTGCACCCGGACGTGGAGAGGTTCCTGCGCTCGCAGTCGAACGACGACTGGGCCTACACGACGCAGGCGTTCGGCGCCATCGACGCCTGGGGCAGCAGCGAGGGCTGGGACTACCCGGGTTTCCAGGGCCTGAAGCTCGACGCGGCCAAGCCGTCCCGCTTCAACTCCCCCAGCATGATCAAGGAGTGGGACGCGAACGACCCGTACATCTACCACTTCCCCGAGGGCAACCAGGCGCTCGTGCGGATGATGCTGGCCCGGATGATCCCCGGCTTCGCGAGCGCCTCCGGCATGGACCGGATCACCACGGCCGACTTCAACTACAACCACCTCGACCTGCCCGCCAACCGGGTGCGCTTCCGGCTGTCGAGCCCGGTGGTGCTGGCGGAGAACGACGGCCCGGCAGGCAGCGCGACCAGCGCGACCGTCGGCTACTTCGACGGCGAGCGGATCAGGACCGTGCGCGCCGGTTCGGTGATCATGGCCTGCTGGAACATGGTCATCCCGTTCCTGGTGCCGACGCTGCCGGTGGAGCAGAAGCAGGCCATGCGCCAGGCGGTCAAGATGCCCATGCTGTACGCGATGGTGCAGGTGCGGAACTGGGAGGCCTGGCGCAAGATCGGCGTCCACCACACGCGGTGGACCGGGGCGTACTGGTGCGTGTCCCAGCTCGACTACCCGGTCAGCATGCCGGACTACGCCTTCCCGAAGGATCCGGGCCAGCCCGCGAACGTGCAGTTGGTCGCCGCCCCGTGCGCGTCGCAGATGGGACCGAGCGCGGGCGCGGTCTCCGGCCGCCACACGCTGCTCGGCACGCCGTACTCGTACATGGAGTACTCGATCCGCGACCAGCTCACCAGATTGCTGTCGCCCGGCGGATTCGACCCGACGGAGGACATCCAGGCGATCACGGTCAACCGCTGGGGGCACGGATACGCGCCCGAGTACTGCCGCCCCTGGGACGCCTTCTACCCGGACGGCCCGTTCCCCGCCGACCTCGCGCGCAGGCGGCACGGCCGCATCGCCATCGCCAACTCGGACTCGATCCCGGCCGCCTACGCCGACGCCGCCATCACCGCCGGATTCCGTGCCGTGGCGGAGCTGTCCGCATGAGGCCCTGGCTGAAGATCTTCCTGATCGGACTGGCCCTGTGGGTGGCGAGCGTGGCCGTCACCCTGTTGACGGCCAACTCCAACCTGGTCCCGACGGTGGTGCTGCTCGGCAGCTTACTCGTGCCGGTGACGTTCGTGGTGTGGGCCTACGGCCGGGGACGGTCCGCCGAGGTCACGGTCGAGCTGCTGTTCAAGGCGTTCGTGATCGGCGGCGTCCTGGGCGTGCTCGGCGCCTCGATCCTGGAGAGCTACCTCCACCCGTCGCTGCTCATGTACGTCGGCGTCGGCCTCATCGAGGAGGGCGTGAAGCTCGCGGCGCGGGTGCTGCTCGCCTATCTCGGCGTCTCGCTGCTGCACGCGCTGTGGGACTCGATGAGCGCCATCGCCATCGCGATCACCCTGTTCCTGGCCGGCAAGCCGTGGCAGTTCCAGTCGCTGCGCATCGGCAAGGTGCCGGACGTCACCGAGGCCCAGGTCCACCTGTACACGGTGCTGAACTGGGGCGGGCTCATCGTCATCTCGGCGGCCGCGCTGCTGTGGCTGCGGGCGCTCAGCCGTTCACCGCGCGGAGGCTGACCTCCCACAGCCGCTCGGCCAGCTCGGGGTCGGCGTTGCCCCGGGTGGGCCGGCCTCCGGCGTAGTAGCCGCCCGGCCGCCCCGGCGTGGTCGCCAGCTCCACGAGCCCGGCGGCGCCCCGCTCCGGCGGCTTGGCGAGGCCGGGGACCGCGAGGCAGGCCCGCATGAGCAGGGTGCCCCCCGCGAACCCGGTACGGATCACCCCCGGGTGGAAGCAGGTCGCGTGCACGTCCCGTTCGGCCAGCGCGGCGGTGAAGAGCATGTTGGCCTGCTTGGTGTCGCCGTACTGCAGCCAGCCGTTCCAGCGCCGCCGCTCCCTGTTGAGGTCGGCGGCGTCGAGGCGGCCGGAGCGGCCCGCCATGGAGGCGGTGGTGACGACCCGGCCGACGCGGCCGGTCAGTTCCAGGGTCAGCAGGAACGGGGCCAGGTGGTTGACCTGGATCATCAGCTCGTGCCCGTCGCCGGTCAGCCGCCTGGCGGGGCTCATCACCCCGGCGTTGTTGGCGAGCACGTCGATGTCGTCGTAGCGCGCCCGCAGCTCGCCCCCGAGCCGCCTGACGTCGTCGAGCGAGGTGAAGTCGCAGGTCAGGACGTCGGCTTCGGGACCGGTCAGGCTCGCCGCCACCGCGTCGAGCCGGGCCCGGTCACGGCCGACGAGGACGACGTGGTGTCCTCGTCGCGACAGTTCCGTTGCCGCTGCTGCCCCGATCCCGCTGCTTGCCCCGGTAATCACGCTTATCATCAGGTTCCTCCACTGCGCTGGAACCTTATTAGGTGCTAGTCTCCTGTGCGATCTTCCGGAGGCTATTAACACAAAGTGTGGAATGTGCCTCGACCCTGAGGTTGGAACATGGGCTCGCGTAACCGGTCAATTCGGTTCAAGATCTTCTTATTGCTGCTGCTGCCCTTGCTGTCGTTGAGCGCGCTCTGGGGCTTCGTCCTGAACCTCACGGTCGGAGACGGCCGCATCCTGCTCCGGGCCAACACCCTGTACGAGACCATCGGCGCCACCTCCATGGACCTGGGCCTCCAGCTTCAGGCCGAACGCAGCGAGTCCGTCGTCGCCGCCACCACCCGGTCGTTCCCCAAAAAGCTCGGCGAGCAACGTGCCCGCACCGACGCGTCCGTCGAGACCTTCCTGCGCTCGACCGCCCAGGCCGCCGACGCCATCGACACCGAGATCCGCCACACCCTCGACGAGCTCACCGGCGAACTCGCCCGGCTGTCCTCGATCCGCGCCGACCTCGACTCCGGCCAGAGCACCAGGCTCTCCGGGGTGAGCGAGTTCAACCGGGTCCTCGACACCCTGTTCCGCCTCTACGACCACCTCGTCTCCGTACCGGACCTCGCGCTCTACCAGCAGGCGGCCGCCCTGCAGGCGATGGGCAACGCCCGCGAGTACATCGCCAGGGAGCAGGCCCTCATCGCGGGCGCGGCCGTCGACGGCCGGCTCACCCCCGCCGAGGCCACCGCCTTCACCGAGTACGTCGCCTCGCGCAGGTTCCTGCACTCCCGGGGCCTGGCCGGGCTCGACGTCGGTTTCCGGCAGCCGTTCGAGCAGGTGATGAGCAGCGAGCCGTACCTCAGCTTCGCCGCCGCCGAGGCGCGCGTCGTCCAGACCGGCCGCCCGCCCGGCGACCTCGACGCCTGGGCGACCTCCGTCAGCAGGCTCTCCGAACGGCTCGACCGGCTCGGCGCCGTCTCCACGCAGGAACTGGCCCGCCGGGCCGGCGAGGCGGCCACCGGCATCGTGATCAAGATCGCGTTCGCGGGCGGTCTCGGGCTCGTCGCCGTCATCGCCTCCATCCTCATCTCCGTACGGTTCGGCCGCCGTCTCGCCGCCGAACTGGGCGGGCTGCAGACCGCCGCCGCCGACCTGGCCGAGGCCCGGTTGCCGCGCGTGGTCCAGTTGCTGCGCGAGGGCGTGGAGGTGGACGTCAAGGCCGAGGCCAGGCCGCTCAAGGTCAGCGGCTCCGCCGAGATCACCGACGTGGCGGGGGCGTTCGGGTCGGTGCAGCGCACCGCCGTACAGGCGGCTGTGGGGCAGGCGGCGCTGCGCGAGGGCGTCGGCCAGGTCTTCCTCAACCTGGCCCGCCGCAAGCAGGGCCTGCTCCACCGGCAGCTCGCGCTGCTCGACACCATGCAGCGCCGTACGCACGACCCCGACCGGCTGGAGGAGCTCTTCCGCCTCGACCACCTGACCACCCGCATGCGGCGGCACGCCGAGGGCCTGATCATCCTGTCCGGCGCCCAGCCGGGCCGCGTGTGGCGGCGGCCGGTGCCGGTGATCGACGTCGTCCGGGCGGCCATCGCGGAGGTCGAGGACTACGGCCGGGTGGACGTGGCCGAACTGCCCGGCGCGGCCCTCGACGGAGCCTCCGCCGCCGACCTCACCCACCTGGTCGCCGAACTGGTCGAGAACGCCACCATCTACTCCCCGCCGGACACCCACGTGCAGGTGCGCGGCGACCTGGTCAGCAACGGCTTCGTGATCGAGGTCGAGGACAGGGGGCTCGGGCTGAGCCCCGCCGAGTACTCCGCCGTCAACGCCCGGCTGGCCGACCCCCCCGAGTTCGACCTGGCCGACAGCGACCGGCTGGGCCTGTTCGTGGTCGCCCGGCTGGCCCAGCGCCACGAACTCCAGGTGCTGCTACGGTCCTCCCCCTACGGGGGCACTACGGCAATCGTGCTGATCCCCCGTAAGCTGGTCACCGAGCAACAGGCCCTTGAGCCGCCACCCGACCTGGAGCTGCCGACTCGCACCAGCAAGAAGCCACTGGCCGTCGTGGCCGAGGCGCCTTCGGGGCTGCCCCGCCGCAGACGCCAGACCAACCTGCCGCCCCAACCCGGCAAACCGCCGGAGCCACCGCCCACCACAGCCGAACGATCTCCCGACGAGGTACGCGATCTGTTCTCCGCGTTCCAACGGGGAACCCAACGCGCCCGAAACGAAGCCGACAACGAGGGGGACGACTCGTGAGCACGCCCATGACCAATTCCGGGGAGCTCAACTGGCTGCTCGACGACCTCGCGACCCGGGTCGCGGCCATCCGCCAGGCCGTGCTCCTGTCGACCGACGGCCTGGCCGTCGGCTCCTCCAAGGGTCTGAGCCGCGAGGACTCAGAGCACCTGGCCGCCGTGGCCTCGGGATTCCACAGCCTGGCCCGTGGCACCGGCCGCCACTTCGGCGGCGGTGACGTGCGCCAGACCATCGTGGAGATGGAGTCGGCGTTCCTGTTCGTCACGGCCGCCGGCCAGGGCACCTGCCTGGCCGTGATCGCCGATGCCAACGTCGACGTGGGCCACATCGCCTACGAGATGGCGATGCTGGTCAAGCGGGTGGGCCAGCACATCACGACCAACCCGCGATCGGCCCTGTCGTGAACATGTGGCTGGACGACGAGGCGGGGCCGCTCGTCCGTCCGTATGCCCTGACCAAGGGCCGGGTTCGCTCGGCCGGCGGCTCGCTCGACCTCATCGCCCTGGTGAGTGCGGTCGGCGACCCCCCAAGCGCGCTCGGCCCCGAGCAGCACGCCATCCTCCGTGCCGCGCGTACTCCCATCTCGGTGGCCGACGTGGCCGTGGAGCTGGACCTGCCCATCGGAGTCGTCCGGGTGCTGATCGGCGACCTGCGCGACCAAGGGCTTCTCACGGTGACCGCGCCCAACGCGTCCGGACCCCGGCCGACAGAGCGCATTCTCAAGGAAGTGATCAATGGACTACGCGCTCTCTGAGGATCCGATCGCGCTGAAGATCCTCATCGCCGGCGGCTTCGGCGTCGGCAAGACCACCCTCGTGGGATCGATCAGCGAGATCCGGCCCTTACGCACCGAGGAGGTGCTGTCCGACATCAGTGTCGGCGTCGACGACATCGGCGGCGTCGAGGCCAAGACCACCACGACCGTGGCCATGGACTTCGGCCGCATCACGATCAGGGAGGGCCTGGTCGTCTACCTGTTCGGCACGCCCGGCCAGGAACGCTTCTGGTTCATGTGGGACGAACTGGCCCACGGCGCGCTCGGCGCGGTGGTGATCGCCGACACCCGCAGGCTGACCGACTGCTTCCCCTCCGTCGACTACTTCGAGCAGCGGGGCACGCCGTTCGTCGTGGCGGTCAACTGCTTCGACGGCGCCGCCCAGCACAGCGTGGAGGACGTGCGCGTCGCTCTCGACCTCGACGACGACGTTCCGGTGATGCTCTGCGACGTACGCAGGCGGGCCTCGGCCAAGGAGGTCATGGTGACTCTGGTCGAGCACTCACTGCGCACACTGACCAACGCCTAGGAGTGCGGCGGGCCGAGATACGGGAAAACGGGCAGCAGATCGGTGTGCGGCCCGATCCCGTCACCCTGGATCCGGCCATTGCTGATCATCTGCAGCCGCGCGTCGGTGACGTCGTCGTCGAGCCGCCTGCCGTTCGGGTAGGCCGCCGGTTTGGAACGATCGAAGTGCAGCACGTCGGGCAGGACCGTACGGAGGGCGTCCGCCGCGGCCTCGGCGGTGTAGCCACCGGTGTGCTCCAACACCTTCACCCACAGGTCCCGATATTTCAGGACGTCGTCTTCCGGGTTGCCGGCGTTGTACTCGTCCTTGGCGTCCTCGGCGTTGAAATAGGCCGTGAGCGACGGATGGGCGCCCCGATCCACCGAGACCCACCGACCGTCCCGTTCGACGGTCACACGCCCCCACAGGCCGATCCGGGGCCCGTTCCCGAGGATCTGGTCGGGCACCTCCAGCACGATCCCGATCACGTTGTTGTCCGCGATGGTGTCGCGGCCCGTCCACGTGAAGTCGTTCCCGATGCCCTCCAGGTCGGCGAAGAACGGGTCGCTGCGCAACCCGGCCGCGAACGTCAGCCAGCCCTCCTCCGCCACGTACGGCTGCGCCCCGAAGGTCACCGGCACGTCGCGCAGGACCACATCCCCCGCCGCCTCGGGCGAACGGGCCTGCTCACCGGTCGCGTAGTGGACGGTGACCGTCTGGGCGCCGTCGCGCGGCTCGGAGAAGACGAAGCTGAAGGCCACGTCCGCCCGGTCGTCCCCGTCGCCGTCCACGTCGAGCCGGTAGACGGCACCCGGGTACGGATGGGGCTGGCCGCCGGGGTCGAACGCGAACGAGTTCACGTCCATGATCAGCACGGTGTGCCCCGGCCGTCCCGGCGCCTGGAAGGCGAACACGTCGGTGAGGTCGAGGCGCGCGTCGCCTGCGGGCGGGCGCAGGTTGGGGCCGCTCAGATGATGTGACATGCCTGCTGCATCCCCGGCCCGGCTCAGCCGCTATCCCAGGTCAGAGCATAGTTTCTACAAGGCCTTGAGGCCGTTGATGACCTCGCGCAGCAGGCTCTCCGTCGCCAGGTTGGCCTTGGCCGCGGGCGGGCGGGCCTGCGCGGCGCCGCACTCGATCAAATCGCCGACCAGCACCCGCACCACCCCCACCGGCAGGTCCATGGCGCCCGCCAGTTCGGCCACCGGCGTGCCCCGCCGCTGCGAGAGCCGTCCGAGCAGCCTGCGGTGCTGGGCGCCCAGCCCGCTCTCCGCCGCCCGCCCCGTGGCGACGACCGCCGACAGCAGGTCGAGTTCCTTCGCCGAGGTGCGGGTGCGGCCCCCCGTGACCGCGTACGGCCTGACGACCGGCCCCGCCTCCTCGTCCACCCATTCGTGGTCCTGACTCACGATTCGGATCCCCCGTTCTGATCGCCGTCCTGCCGGCCCCGCTGCCAGCCTGACTGCAGCGAGGACAGCAGCGCCCTCGTCTCCTCCGGACTCCGTTCCTCCAGTCGTCCAGGTCGTTCCGGTTGTTGCTGACGCAGCCGCTGCGGCAGGTTGGTCTGCCGGACCCGGCGCGGCAGGTCCTGCATCAGCTCGGGCACGGGCTCCGGCACGGGTTCGAGGACCGGTTCGAGCACGGGTTCCGGCAGTCGCTCGTGGAGGCGTTCCTGCGCCCGCCCCTGCGTCCGTCCCGGCGTGCGCCCGTGCGCCCGCTTCGAGGTCCTCGTACGGCGCGGCAGCCCCCCGGGCCCCATCTCGGCGCCGGTGAGGTCCGCGCTCCTGACGACGGACACGGAGACCGACTCCAGCTGCGGCGGCTCGTGCACGGCGGGCTGCAGCGGCTCGACGAGCGCCATGGGCAGCAGCACGACGGCGGACGTGCCGCCGTACGGCGAGTTCTTGAGCGTGACGGAGACGCCGTGCCTGGCGGCCAGCATGCCGACCACCGCGAAGCCGAGCCGCTCGGTCTGCGACGGGTCGAACTCCTGCGGACCGGCCAGCCGCTCGTTGACCCGCCGACGCTCGGCCTCGCTCAGCCCGCAGCCCCGGTCCTCGATCTCGACGGCATACCCTCGGCCGACCAGCTCGCCGCGCACGGAGACCTCGCTGCCCGGCGTGGAGAAGGCGGCGCCGTTCTCCATCAGCTCGGCGAACAGGTGCATGAGGTCGGCGACGGCGGCGCCGGAGACCCCGATCTCCGGCATCGGGTACACCTTGATCCGGGTGTAGTCCTCGACCTGGGCGGCGGCGCCGTTCAGGGTGTCCTCGATCGGCACGTTGGAGCGCCACCTGCGGCCGCCGGCGCCGCCCGACAGCAGCACCAGGCCCTCGGAGTGACGGCGCATGCGGGTGGTGAGGTGGTCGAGGCGGAACAGCCGCTCCAGGGCCTCCGGGTCGTGCGTCTGGCCCTGCATCTCGTCGAGCAGCTTGATCTGCCGCTGGACCAGCGTCTGGCTGCGCCTGGCCAGGTTGCGCAGCGCCTCCGCGCCCGCCTGGCGGAGCCTGGCCTGGTCGATGGCGGCCTCGATCGCGGTGCTCTGCACGCGGTCGTAGGCGGCGGCCAGATCGACGACCTCGCTGGTCGCCTCCGGCGGCACGCTGACCGGCGGGGCCTCCGCCACGAGGTCCACGCGCTCACCGCGCCGCAGGCGGACGACGAGTTCGGGCAGCCGCTTCTCGGCCAGGTCCCTGGCGTTCTGGCGCAGGTCGGCGAGTTCCCTGCCGAGTCTGCGCGCCACGCGGACGGAGATGAAGACGGAGAAGACCACCGCGACCAGGCCGACGACCCCGGCGATCACGGCCCTGATCACGATGGCGAGACCGGCCGGTTCCATGCGGCTCAGCAGGGTCTCCCCCGACTGCGCCACCGCGATGTCGTAGCCCTGCAGTACCGGCTCCGCGACGCCCTTCCAGATCTGGATGTCGGTCTTCGCACCGCCCATGTAGCTGGCGATCATCTGGTCGAACCCGGTGGTGTCCACCCGCTGGAACGGGCTGCGCATGGCGTCGTCCAGGTTGGCCAGCGCCTCGGGGAGCTGGTGGGCGCGGGCGCCGTCGATCCTGGCGAGCATCACCCGGTCGGCGGCGCTGAGGTCGCCCGCCGCGGCGACGAGCAGCGCGTGCTCGCGGTGGGCGAGTTCGCGCACCTGGTCGCCGCCGATGAGGCCGTGCGACTGGCGGATGAGGTCCACGTCGGTGCCGACGGCGAAGGAGGCGTACAGCCGGTGCACCGAGTCGGAGATCGCCGTGTAGGCCGTCACCAGCTCGGTGGGCTTCAGTTCCCCGTCGTCCACCCGCCGCCGGGTCTCCGCCAGGCCGGTGAGAACCGACAGCGTCTCCTTGAGCTGGGCGTCCATTCCCGCGTCGAGCACCTCGACCGCCTCTTCCGAGGCGGAGCGCTCGGCGAAGATCTTGCGCGCCTTGTCGGTGTCGGCCCGGCTGGCGGCGAGGGCGGAGGGGTCCTCGGCGGACTTGGCGAGGTGCGCGGCGGAGGCGAGCCGCTCACGCTGGAGCGCGGAGACGAGGCGGTCGGCGTTGTCGACGACGTTGCGCCAGAGGGACTCGACCTCCAGCAGCTTCATCGCCTGAGTCGACGTGGTACCCGCCGCGAAACCCCACAGGGCGACGAGGGATACGAGCGGGATCACGAGCAGCGCCGAGATCTTGAATCGGATGGATCTGCCCGATGCCATGACACCTGCTCCCGGATAGAAGATCGCGGGAGAGGATAGCACTGTTACCGGTGTTAAAAATGATCAATTCGTGAGAAATTTGTGATATGTCAAGACCTGAACGGACTTGTTCCAGGTCAAACGCACCAGCCATCCGGCGAGAACAGTGAGCAACGCCACTTCCGCGCCGAGCAGGATCCGCTCGACGAGACCGATCAGCACCCGGTCGCCCGGCAGCGCGACGTACGTGATCGCCGCGATCCCGAGGCCGCCCGCGAGCGCCAGCCACTCGACGGTCCGCGCCACCGGCCGCCACCGTTCGTCCGCCCGGAATCTCGGCACCAGCAGCGCCGCCGCCACCGGGAGGCTGACGAAGGCCGCGACCGAGACGAAGCGGTGGATCAGCGCCGTGAGCGTCATGTCCATGCCGACCGGAGTGGTCGGGACCACCGCCGCGACGACCAGCGCCGCCGACCAGACCATGAGCAGCTTCTCCGGTATCCCCGCGATGGGCGCCCTGGCCATCCGCAGCCCCGCGACCAGCGCGAACGACCCCAGTCCGAGGATCGCCATGCCCCACTCGGTGACACCGCCCCGGTCGGCGACGGCGTACTCGCTGACGGTCACGTTCAACGGGTTGAGGTGGGGGTCCGGCTCCAGCTGGCCCACCACCACCGCGACGACGGAGAACGCGATGGCCAGCGCCGCCGCCCACGGGCAGGCCCTCTTCACTGCGGTCATGAACCCAAGGTTCCCGGTTCGGGCGCCCGTACGACATCAGGCGCGATCCCTGAGCGGACCCTGGCGTACCCCTAGGGGCTCTTTGCCGATCTTGCCGACATACCATCGCAATTGACGCGCTGACCGGGAATTATTCCCCCTGCGGGAGTTTCTCGGGATGTTTCGTTGGTGATCCTCCATGCTGTGCTTCGGATGATCAAAGCTGTGCTCTCGGCCGTCCTGGTCGCCACCTGCCTGGGCGCGGCCGCCGCGCCGGAACTCTCGGCGAGCTGCGCCTTCTCCGCGCGCCGGCCCGTCATCGAACCGGGTGAGACCATCGCGGTCGACTTCAGCTTCGTCTACCGGGGCGACGGCCAGGACGCCCAGTTCACCGCCGTGATGCTCGACAACGACTTCTACGGCGCCAGGCACACCTACCTCACCAGGACCGTCTCCAGCGGCACCGGCGTCAGCGTCAGCGCGCACCTGACGACCGGCCACCTGTCCCCCGGCACCGACGACGTCACCATCGAGGTCAGCACCTCCCTCACCGGGGCCACCGTCCTCGCGACCTGCACCACCCGGCTCACCGTCTCCGGCGACACCGACGGCGACGCCCTCCTCGACGCGTGGGAGATCGGCGGTATCGACACCGACGACGACGGCCTGCCCGACCTCACGCTCGCGGGCGCGGACGCCCGCCGCAAGGACCTGTACCTGGAGATCGACCACATGGAGTTCCACGAGCTCCTGCCCGCCGCCCGCCAGGACGTCGTCGCCGCCTTCGCCGCCGCACCCGTCCAGAACCCCGACGGCAGCACCGGGATCACCATGCACATCGACGAGGACGAGCAGCTCGCCCACCAGGACGAGGTCACCACCTGGGACGGCTTCGACACCCTCAAGAGGGGATCCTTCGGCACGCCCGGCGAGCGGACCAGACCCTCGGCGCTGGAGGCCAAGCGCCGGGCCTACCACTACGTGATCCTCGGCCACCGGCGCGACGGCGGCGGCTCCTCCGGCCGCGCCGAGATCCACGGCAACGACGTACTGGTGACCCTCGGCGACAACACCTGGGGACTCAACGCGGCGGGCACCCACCACGTCGGCACCGTCAACCAGCAGTCGGGCACCCTCATGCACGAGTTCGGCCACAACCTCGGCCTCGACCACGGCGGCGACAAGGACGTCAACTGCAAGCCGAACTACCTCAGCGTCATGAGCTACACCTGGCAGACCGCGCACCTGCTCCAGACGGACGGCACCCGCAAACTCGACTACTCCCGGGGAAAACTGCTCGAACTCAATGAAAAGGCGCTGGTCGAGAAGGACGGCGTCGGCGACGGCGGCACCGGCGTCGCGATCTGGAGCCGCGACGACGGCGCCACCACCGAACGGGCGCCCGCCAAGGGCGCGATCGACTGGAACAAGGACGGCACCGAGTCGGCCGACCCGCTGCCCAATCCGATCGACCTCAACAACCTCGGGATCGACGGATGCGGGGCGAGCCCCGAAGACAAGCTGGTGGGCCACGACGACTGGGCGAACCTGGACTACGACTTCCGCGACGACCCCGACTACGCCGACGGCGCGCACTCGCCCACGCCGCCCGAGATCACCGGCGAGACGGCGGCGCTGCTGCGCGACAAGCTCGGCCCCGCGTTCGCGCCGAAGGCCGAGGCCGGGGGACCGTACACGGTGGCGGAGAACACCCCGCTCACCCTCGCGGGCGCGGCGACGGGAGCGGGTCCGCTCACCTACACCTGGGACTTCGGCGACGCCTCCGCCCCCGCGCAAGGCCCCGCCCCCACGCACGTGTACGGCGACGACGGCGCCTTCACCGCCACTCTGACCGTGACCGACGCCTCCGGCTTCACCGGCAAGGACACCGCGATCGTCACCGTGTCCAACACGCCGCCCACGGCCGCGATCGACGGCGGGCAGACCCGGGTGGCCCGCCTCGGCGCCCCGGTCGAATGGTCGGCCCGCGTCACCGACCCCGGCAGTGACGACCTGACCTTGACCTGGACCTGGGGCGACGGCCAGGAGACGAGCACCGAGTCCCTGGTCCACCCGCCCGCCCGCGATCCCGACCCGAGCCCGGACGTGGCGCCGCGCGACGTCCGCGACGTCCGGTCCCACACCTGGACCCGCCCCTGCGCGTACGGTGTCCGGCTCCAGGCGGGCGACGACGACGGCGGTCAGGCGTCGGACACCGCCACGCTGATCGTCACCGGCGACGCCGTCCGCCCACGCCTGCTCGCCTACTGGGCACTGCGTTTCGCGCCCGGCGCACCCACGCCGAGCTGCCACCTGCTGACCGCCCAGCGGATGAGCAGGGTCTTCTCCGAGGTCGTGGACGTCTCGACCAGGGCGAGGGCGTACGCGGTCCTGACCCCGGCGGGCCCGGACCCGAGGCGGCAGCTCGACGCCCAGGCGCTGACCGCGTGGCTGAACTTCGCGGACGGCTCCCCGTCCCTGGACCAGCTCGTGGACACCGATGTCGACCGGGTGCCCGACACCCGGTTCGCGACGGTGATGGACCGGGCTGAGGCCGTCCGCCTCGACCCCGGTGCCACCACCTCGGAGGTCCTCGCCCAGGTGGCCGTCCTCAACAGCGTCAACCTGGGCTGACCTCGTCGGCACGCGCGGGTCAGCGGCGGTCGTCCGGGCCCTCGATGAGGCGGTCAACCGCGTTGTCGATGGCCTCGCCCACCGGCCGCAGGAGTTCCGTGACGGCGTGCGCCAGCGGCGCGAGGAGCTTGGTGGCCTCGTCGAAGAGGTCGGGCTCGTGCTGCTCCGGAGGAGCCCAGCGCATGGAGTCGGCGCTGGACGCCTCCCAGTCGTCGACCACGCCGTCGATGGCGTCGATCACGTGACGTGGGTCGGTGGACATGGTGACCGTTCTCCAAAAGCGAGCCAGTCGGATATGTCCACCGTAACTCGGAGCATCAGCCCGGTACAGAGACGCCCACGCCGCCCCGGGTCTGCCCGCCGTACCGCTCCTTGTCCTGGTCGAGGTCCAGTGGCCGTACGGTGCTCCTGCCCGCCAGCACCTCCTCGGTGACGAGCGCGGCGGGCACCAGCCAGGACACCTCGAACTCCAGCCCGTCGGGGTCCTTGGCGTACAGCGCCTTGGTCGTCGAGTGGTCGGAGGCCCCGGCGAGCGAGCCGAGCTCGCCGAGCCTGCGCGCGACGCGGTCGAGTTCGTCGAGCGTGTCGACCTCCCAGGCCAGGTGGTAGAGGCCGACGGAGGTGCGGCCGGCGGGGCTCGGGCCCGCCTGTTCGCCGACCTGGAACAGCCCGAGGTCGTGGTCGTTGGTGGAGCCCTCCGCCTGCAGGAACGCGGCTCCGGGCAGGCTCATGACGACCTCGAAGCCGAGGACGTCGCGATAGAACGCGACGCTGCGGTCCACGTCGCGGACGTACAGGACCGCGTGGTTGAGGCGCTGGATCGGCATGACGTCCCCTCCTGATTCATGAACTCTCAATCAATATAACATGAGCGCTCAAGTAAACTGGGCCCATGACCCGATGGCTGGACGAATCCGAGCAACGGACCTGGCGTAACTTCCTGGCCATGACCCAGCTGGTCAACGAGGCGCTCGACCGGCAGTTGCAACGCGACGCCGGGATGCCGCACACGTACTACATGATCCTCGTGGCCCTGTCCGAGTCCCCCGGACGCGCGATGCGCATGAACGAGCTGGCCCACCGCGCCCGGTCCTCGCAGAGCCGCCTGTCGCACGCCGTGGCCAGGCTGGAGGAGCGCGGCTGGGTGCGCCGTACCCCCTGCGACTCCGACCGGCGCGGCAACGTCGCCGTCCTCACCGACGCGGGCTTCGACGCCCTCGCCTCGGCCGCGCCCGGCCACGTGGCGGAGGTGCGCGAGTGCCTGTTCGACGCCCTCACGCCCGAGCAGCTACGCGCCCTTGACGAGATCTGTACGGCGGTGCGGAGCAAAAGTGTCGGCCGCTCGTCGTAGCGTGACCCCCGGAAAGAAGTCCGACGAGGGAGACGGGGTCACATGCACGACACCGACGCAGCGCTGTTCCAGACGGTCCACGGCATCGCCGCGCAACTGGCCGGCCAGCCCGTGCCCGTGGTGATCGAGGCCCTGGTGCGCGAGCTGCCCAGGGCGCCGGGCATCGAGGCCTCCGAGATCCGCAGAATCGCCGAGGAGATCAGCGTGGGACGCGACCCCTCGGGGCTGTGATCCCGCCGATCTGAGCGAAAAGGCTTCCTGTCACGGTGACAGGAAGTTATCGTGCGTTCATGGAGTGGACGGCCCCCCGCGTACTGCTCGCGGTCGACCTGGTGATCCTCACCCTGCGCGACGCCCGGCTCCACGTGCTGCTCGTCGAGCGGGGCGTCGAGCCGCACCTGGGCGCGTCCGCGCTGCCCGGCGGCTTCCTGCGCGACGAGCACGAGGACATCACCTCGGCCGCCCGGCGCGAACTCGCCGAGGAGGCGGGCCTGTCCGACGTACCCCACCTGGAGGCGCTCGGCGTCTACGGCGAACCCGGCCGCGATCCACGCGGCCGGGTGGTGTCCGTCGCACACCTGGCGGTCGCGCCGCGCCTGCCGGAGCCCGTGGCGGGCACCGACGCGGCGGGCGCCCGATGGGTCCCGGTCGAGCGGGCGCTCACGGCGGAGCTGGCCTTCGACCACCGGCGCATCCTGGCCGACGGCGTCGAGCGGGCCCGCGCCAAGCTCGAACACTCCGCGCTCGCCACCGCCTTCTGCGACGAGACCTTCACGATCTCCGAACTGCAGCAGGTCTACGAGGCGGTGTGGGGGATCCGCCTCGATCCCCGCAATTTCTATCGCAAGGTTCAGAACGCACGCGGCTTCATCGTGGCCGACGGCCCCATGCGACGCACCGACACCGGTCGCCCCGCCCGGCTCTTCCGCGCCGGGCCGGTCAGGGTGCTGAACCCCCCGATGAGCCGCCCCTGAGGAAGGTGTGCACTCATGAACGAGCGTCCCATCGTCATCCTCACCGCACTCGACCTGGAGTACGACGCCGTCCGCGAACGGCTGGACGGGCTGCGCCCCCACCGCCACCGGCAGGGCACCCGGTTCGAGGTCGGCCACATCCCCGGCACCGACCGGCCGGTCGCCCTGGGGCTGACCGGCAAGGGCAACCACGCCTCAGCGGTGCTCACCGAACGGGCCATCCACGAGTTCGACCCGCCCGCCGTGCTGTTCACGGGAGTGGCGGGCGGCCTGTGGCCGGACATCCAGCTCGGCACGGTGGTGGTCGCCACCCACGTCTACGCCTACCACGGCGGCACCAGCGAGGACGACGGGTTCAAGGCCCGCCCGCGCGCCTGGGAGATCTCGCACGAGCTCGACCAGCTCGCCCGGCACGTCAGGCGCGCCGGCTCCTGGCCGCACCCGGTGAAGTTCGGGCCCATCGCGGCGGGCGAGGTCGTCCAGGACTCCGCCGTCTCCTGGCACGCCGAGTGGATCCGCCAGACCTACAACGACGCCCTGGCCATCGAGATGGAGTCGGCGGGGGTCGCCAAGGCCGCCCACGACAACCGCTCGCGCCCGCTGGCGGTCGTGCGCGGCATCAGCGACCGGGCCGACGGCACCAAGGTCGCCACCGACGGCTGGCAGCCCAGGGCGGCCGCGAGCGCGGCGGCGTTCGCGCTCGCGCTGGCCCGTGAGATCGACGTCCCCGAACCCGAGCCCGCCGCCCGCCCGGCCGTCAACGTCGCCCGCGACCACGCGCGGGTCGGCGTCCAGGCCGGGCAGGTCAACGGCGACATCAACCTCCGGTGAACGTCGCCGAGGACTCCGCCACCGTCGGCGTCCAGGCGGAGACCGTCCATGGGGACGTCAGCGTCTACCAGGTCCTCAACGACTCCTCCCCCAAGGACCGCTTCGAGGTCGGCGTCAACTGCCTGCGCGGCGGCATGGCCGACCGGGCCCGCGAGATCATCGGCGACGCCGTCGAGAACGGCTGCGTGACCAGCAGATCCTGCTTCTATCTGCTGCTGGCCACCCTGAGCGGGCGCTCGCTCCAGCAGGTGCCACCGGAGGAGATCGGGCGGCTGAACACGCTGCAGGGCAGGTTCGCGCACCAGGCGGACGACCAGTGGACCGAGGCGACCAAACTGATCAGCCGGGTGCTCGCGGCGCTGCAGACCGGCACCATCGATCCGCGCGTCATCGACAAGGAGTTCATGGCGCTGGGGCCGGAGCAACGCGAGGAGATCCTGCAGCACCTGGAGATGTTCCTGACCGGGCAGGTGCAGGACGCCATGTGGGCGCGCTCGTTCGAGGCCGCACGGCAGGCCCGAAGCGCGGGAGACCGCGAGGGGAGGGCGTGGAAGTTCTTCCAGCCGAGGCCGGCGGAGGCCAGGGTCCGGTGGCCGCGTCCGGTGGAGGTCGGGGTGGGCGAACTGGTGGTGTCGGGCCTGCTCGGCACGGTCGCGGTCGCCGCCTGCGGCTTCGTCGCGGTCCACGCCTGGCGGTACTCGTGGCCGCTGACCGCGCTCGCCGTGGCGCTACTCGGGATCGGCGTCGCCCTCCTGGTCAGGCACGCCCCGGCGACGTCGGCCGCCCGGCCCGTGGGGACGTACGCTGCGGCGCGCGGCGGCAGGGGCGCACCCGGCGGGTTCGCGCGCAAGATCGACCGGCAGTTCGACCACTACTTCGCCCTGTACGTTCCCCACGGGATGGAACGCGCGGACTGGCTCGCGGCCACGGCCGCCACCAGGAAGGCGCTGCGGGACGAGGTCGTCGAGATCTACCGCGAGAGCAGGGTCTCGGCCGAGCAGGTCGCGTGGCTCACCCGCTTCCTCGTCGGTGAGGCGCGCACCGCGTGGCTGAAGGACCTCCCGGCGGAACCCGATCGCCGCGTTCCCGTGGTGCCTGCCGCCCTGCTCACCGTCCTGGGCGCGGGCGCGCTGGCGTGGGGCGGCCTGCACGCCAGCGCCTTCCCCGCCGCGACCGCGTTGATCATCGGGTTCGGGGCGGCGTGGGTGGCCGCGGTCGGCGGGTTGCGCATCGCCGGCGAGCACCGGCGCCACGCCGTCGAGAAGGAGCAGGCGGAACACAAACTGGAGGCCCGCAGGGAGGCACTCGCCCGGTGGCGGAGCAAACTCGCCGACCAGCCCTCGGACGAGGAGATGGCCCGCTGGCTCGACTGCGACCGCAAGGCGCTCATGGCGGAGGCGATGCGCCACTACCGGCTCTCCTCGCACGACATCATCGCCCACGCCTTCATCGAGACACCCGGCACGTCCTACAAGCGGGCGCGGGTCGCCAAGGGACCGTGGCGGTACACCGGCTACCGGCTGCTGGTCTTCCTGCTCACCGTTGACGGGGTGCGGCAGATGAGCGCCACCCTCAGCTTCGGGAAGGCGGCCCTCCACGTCCAAGGGCACTACAACTTCCGCTACGACGCCGTCGCCTCCGTCGAGGTCACCGAAGGGGCCAACGGGCGCCTCACCTTCGACCTGACGCTGATGAGCGGGCACTCGCTCAAGGCCAACCTGATGGACGACTCGGAATCGCGCGACGACTCGCTCGCGACGCTCGACTCCGCCGGGGTCAGGAACACCCTGCACGTGCTGGAGGGGGTCGCCGCCGAAGGCCGCGAGTGGATCAACCACGAGCGCCGCCGCGAGCAGGACGGTCTCGCCCATCTCGCCTACGCCACCCACCAGATCTTCAGCCCGCCGTGAGGTCCCTACCCGTCGGCCAGCAGGCGCCGCAGCGCCACCGCCGCCGCCGAGTCGGCCTCTGCACGCCGCAGCAGGGCCTCGGCCAGCGCCCGCACCCAGGCGTCGACCGGGACCCGCTGCCGCGACAGCGTCACCCCGTGCACCTCGTGCAGGATCTCCGCCTCCGGCCGGCCGGCGCCCGCCGCGCTCAGCGTCAGCACCCGGTCCTCCAGCCGTACGGCCAGGCGCCGCACCCGGCCGTCCCGTCCGCGCAGGCGGGCCCGCAGGCCGCTGTCCCGTTCGACCGTGACGCAGTCGGGCGGCAGCATGTCGCCGAGGGTACGCAGCAGGACGGTGGCGTAGGCGGTGATGTCGGCGTCGTCGTACCGCAGGGCGGCGAGCAGTTCGTGGTCCATCAGCGGTCCAGTCCCAGCACCATCTGGGGACGCTCGATGCGGTGGTCGTCCCTCAGCGGACGGATGGCGGTGCCGATCGCGAAGAACTCCATCGTGTGCGGTCCCCATTCATGGTGGTGCTGGTCCAACTCCACGCCGACGATCCCTTCTGCGCCGAGTTGCTTGGCCTCCGCCTGCATCCGGGCCATGGCCAGCTCGCGCGCGTTGTACAGAGCCTGGGTGAACTCCGAGATCTCCACGTTCGTCCCCACTGTCGAGACCACGGAGCCGACCGAGCGGTGGGCGATGTGGTAGATGCAGGTGCCCATCACCATGCCGAGCGGCGCGTACCCGGCTCTGATCAGCGTCCAGAAGTCCTGGCCGGACAGTGCCGAGGTGAAGGGGCGGTCCTTGTTGTCGCGCCACTCCCCCGGTTCGTCGGCCTTCACCGCCGTACCGATCGCGACGAACTCCTGGACGTTGCTGCCGAAGTCCTTGCCAGGTGTCCCCCGTTCCCCGTAACCGCGTGCTCGCGGCCGGAGGCACATCCTCGCGCACGAGGTCACCCTAGCCACATACACAGCGCAGGTGGACAAATGCGACCGGGAGCACGACGGCTCCCGGCCTGAGGCTCAGATACCGAGCGCGGCGGCGGCCAGAGCCGTGCCCTGCACCCGGGCCTCGATCTTGGCGAAGGCGACCTCGCGTGAGGTCGAGGTGTCGTCGGCGAACGGCGAGAAACCGCAGTCGTCACAGGTGCCGAGCCGGTCGGCGGGCAGATGGCGGGCGGCGGCCAGCACCCGGTCCCTGACCTGCTCCGGCGTCTCCACCACGGGGTCGACGGGATCGGTCACGCCGACGAAGATCCGCGCGTCGGCGGGCAGGTGGTCGGCCGCCACCGCCAGCACCTTGTCCGGGTCCGGCTCGCTGGCCAGCTGCAGGTAGAAGTTGCCCGCCTTGAGCTGGAACAGCTTGGGCAGCAGCCCGGCGTAGTCTATGTCCAGGCTGTGCGTGGAGTCCTGGTCGCCGCCGGGGCAGGTGTGCACCCCGATCCGCGCCCGCTCGGCGGCCGAGAACCGTTCGAGGACCCGGTTGTTGACGGCGACGAAGTCGTCGAGGACACCGCCGCTCGGGTCGAGCTTGAGCGAGAGCCGTCCTTCGGTGAAGTCGAGCTGCACGACGTGCGCGCCGGCGTCCAGGCAACCCCTGATGTCGGCCTCGGCCGCGTCGACCAGGTCGTCGAGGAACGCCTCGCGCGAGTACCCGTCGATCCCCGCCGACGGGTACAGCAGGCTCAGCGCCGACGGCGCGATGACGGCCTGCTTCACCGGCACGCTCGCGTGCGCCTGGGCGGCGCGCAGGTACTTCTCCGCGTTGACCTGGTACCTGAACGGCCCCGCCGTCAGGCACGGCAGTTGCCGCTGGTGACCGTCCGCGAACGGGATCACCACCCCGTCCGGGCTCAGGTTCGCCAGGCCCGCGATGGGGTAGGTGGCGAAGCTGGGCTTGGACTGCTCCCCGTCGGTGACGACGGGCGAGCCGAGTGCCTCCAGCCGCGCGATGGTGTCACGAACGGCCTGTTCCTGTGCCTCCGCCAGCTCGGACGGCGACGCGGCCAGCACCTGCGCGGGGCGAGGAATGCTGCCGATGGGTTCGGTGGGCAGTGTCATGCCGTGAGCGTAGATCGCGACGGGCCGGTTGACCACACTCCGTCATCGATTCATTCTGTGCCGTAGCCATGCCCTCGTAGGCGACCCGGATCGTCACCACCGCTCGCGGTGCAGCACCCCCTCCAGGGGCGGGCGCGTCGCTGGGCGGAAGGTGTCGCCCAGATAGTACGCCGTGGGGATCAGCGCCCCCTGGTGCACTCCGGGCGGGATCCCCAGCAACTGCGCGACCTGCCGTTCACCGGCCAGATGGGCGGTGGTCAGGACGGTGCCGAGCCCGCGCGCCCGAGCGGCGAGCATGTAGCTCCACACCGAAGGCAGCAAGGATCCCCACAGTCCCGCCTGGTTGCCGTCGGGCAGCGGCCCGCCCGTTTCCAGGCAGGCCAGCACCAGGACGGGGACTTCGCCGAGCCGGTGGGCGAGATACCGGGCGCTGTCGAGCGACGGCGTCGACCGCCGGGAGCCCGCGGCGCGCTCGAACGCCGAGCGGTACACCTCGCCGATCTCTGCCCTGGTCGCCGGGTCGGTGACGACGACCCAGTGAGCGAGGTTGCGGCCGGAGCCGCACGGCGCCTGCTGGGCGATCCGCAGGCACTCCTCGACCAGCGCCAGAGGTACCGGCCGGTCGAGGTCGAGGCGCCGCCGTACCGACCGGGTGGTCGTCAGCAGCCGGTCGGACGTCACCATGTGACCGGCAGCTCCCACAGCCCTCTGACGAACATGTCCGTCCGCCAGCGCAGTTCCTCCTCCGGTACGGCCACCCGCAGCCCGGGGAAGGCGGCGAGCACGGCGCTCAGCCCGAGGCGCATCTCCAGCCGCGCCAGCTCCGCCCCGAGGCAGTGGTGGGCGCCGAACCCGAAGGCCACATGGGGGTTCTCGGCCCGGTCGGCCCGCAGGCAGTGCGGTTCGGGGAAGACGCCGGGGTCGTGGTTGGCGGCGTCGGGGACCGGCACCACGACCTCGCCCGCCGCCACGACGTCCCCGCCGGGCAGCGTCACGTCGGCGGTCGCGACGTGCGGCACCCCGCCGCTGCCGTTCACGCACAGGTACCGCAGCAGTTCCTCGACCACCGGCCCGACCGCGTCGGGGCGCTCGCGCACCCGCCGGGTCAGTTCCGGACGGCGCAGCACCTCGTACACGGCCGCCCCCAGCTCGTTGCCGGTGGTCTCGTACCCGGCCATGAGCGTCCCGGCGGCCAGCGTGATCGTCTCCTCCCGGCTGAGCCGGTGCTCGTCCCTGCGCGGGGCGAGCATGTCGGCGATCAGCCCCGGTACGGCCCGGCCCGCGTCGAGCGCCGCCCGGGTGTCGTCGACGAGGGCGGCGAAGTAGTCGTTCATCTCCCGGTGGGCGCCGGACACGGCGTCGGCGGGGAAGCGTCCCCTGGACATCATGGCGTCCACCCACGGTTTGAGCCGCCCGAGGTCGTCCTCGGGCACGCCGAGGATGCGGCACATGACCCGCTGGGCGAAGGGCATCGTGAACCGTCCGACCAGATCGACCGGGCGGGGACCGGCCGCGACCTCGGCGAGTTGCTCGGCCGCCACGCGTTCGACCATCGGACGCAGCGCCCGTACCCGCCGGGCGGTGAAGGCGTGCGCGATCGCGCCCCTGCGGCGGCCGTGGTCGGGCGCGTCGGCGGTGTTCAGCGCGAGCGACTCGGCCGTGCGGGCGAACAGCGGGGTCCCGGTGAACGCCGACCGGCTGAACCTGCGGTCGGACAGGATGTGCCGGACGTCGTGGTACCCGGTGACGATCAGCGCCTCGCGGCCGTTGCTGAGCCGCAGGCGGGGCAGGCCGGGCTCGCTGCGCAGGCGGGCGTACTCGGCCGGCGGCTCGCCCCCGACGCCGGTGGGGAAGGGGAAGGTCATGCGGTCACGCTCTCCACGAGGTTGACGATCTGGTATCCGGCGAAGCTGACCAGCATGAACAGCGCCGCCTGCCCGTACGGCCAGCGGGTGAGGCCGCCGCGCCAGAACCGCAGCGCGCCGACCGCCACGAACGCCAGCGGCGCCACGGCCAGCCACACCGGCCCGGTGCGTACGGTGGCCACCAGGAGCGCGACCGAGGCCAGCGCGCAGCCCACGGCCAGCGCGGCGGTGCCGTTCGCGCCGAACAGGGTGACATAGGTGTGTTCGCCGGGCCGGGGGGATCTGGTGGTCTTGCGGGCGAACTCCAGGTGCAGGAACGCCAGCGCGGTCACGGCGATCCCGGCCGCGCCCTGCCAGGTCGGCGGCAGCCCGGCCGAGTACAGCAGCCCGGCGTACAGGAAGGCGTTGACCAGGAGCTGCACGGGGAAGCTCACCAGGAACCCGGCCACGATCGCGTCGCCGCGCGGCCACCGCAGCCGGCGGTCGGCCCACAGCACCGCGTACGCGTAGGCGAGCTGACCGGCGAGCATCGCGGCGACCGGCCAGCGCCAGACGTTGAGCACGAGCACGAACCCGGTGCCCACCGCCATCATGAGACCCAGGTCGCGGACCCGGACGGCGCCTCTGGCCAGCGGCCGGTCCGGGTTGTGCGCACGGTCGTAGTCGAGGTCGCGGATGTCGTCCAGGGCCCGCATCATGAGCAGGACGACGACCAGCGTCACCGCGCTCACCGCGCTCGCGGCGTCCGGCAGCCAGCCGGTGATCCGGGGGTCGGCGAGCGCGCACGCGGCGGGGGCGCCGAGCGCCCAGGTCAGCGCGTACGGAAGGTACACCTTGGGCGGGAAACTGCCGGCGACGTACCGCTTCAGGGCGTGGCCACTACCCGCACGCTCCCCTCCGCCCCGTCGATCTCCACCAGATCCCCGTCCTTGATCAGCGTCGTCGCCCGGGGCACGGCCACGACGGTCGGGATGCCGAGCAGGCGTCCGGTGATCGCGGTGTGGGACAGCAGGGTGCCCCGTTCCACCACCATTCCGCGCGCCGCCATCATGAGGAACAGCCATCCGGGGTCGGTCTCCTTCGCCACGATGATCCGGTCACGGCAGGATTCGGGGGATACGGAGGGGTCGAGGACGACGCGGGCCTCACCGCGCACCACTCCCCTGCTGGACGGCAGCCCGCGCAGCTCGCCGGACGCCGAGGACCCGGCCGCCGGGCCGGTGTCCTTCGGCGGGGCCATCGGCCGGTTGAGCGGCGTGCTCAGCTCGACGCCCGGGTCGGGGCGCGAGGCGGCCGCGCGCCGTTCCTCGCGCCGGGCGCGGACCAGGGCCCGCAGGTCGGCGTCGACCAGCGTGCCGTCGTAGGCGCCGAGCACCTCCTCGACGGTCAGGTCGACGACGTCCCGGCCGTGGTCGAGCCGGCCCGCCTCGGCCAGCAGGTCGCCGAGCCGCCACATCACCTGGCGGGTCAGGCCGTACAACTGGCTGCGGCAGTAGCGGGCGTCCTCACGGACCGCCACCGCCCGGCGCAGACCCGCGACGAGGGTACGGACCACCAGGCGGCGGGCCGGGCTCGGGCAGCGTTCGCGCAGCTCCCGCTCGGCCTCCGCGCGGGCGGCGCGCTCCTTGGCGCGGCTGCCGGCCACGGTCAGTCCGCCGTGGACCATGGGCTTGATCATCGTGATGATCATGCCGGGGCGCTGGCGGGGCGACGGCTCCTCAAGTTTCAGATCGTGCAGGGCGCGGTCGCCGTACCTGCTGAGGTGGACGGCGGCGGCGCGGGCGACCTCGGCGCCGTGGCGGCCCGCGCCGAGGTCGGCCCAGACCTCCTCCGCCGGGTCGTCGCGCCGGATGCGGTCGGCCAGGTCGGGACGGCTCGCGGCGAGCTCCGCGAGCGCTAGCGCGGAGCGGACGCCGAGCAGCGACCGGTTCTCCCTGCCGCCCATCAGCAGGCCGCCGAGCAGCCGCTGCTCGTCGCCAGTGACCCAGCGGCGCAGCGCCGCCGACGTCAGCGTCGCCCACATCAGCAGGAAGAAGGTGTTGACCAGGGTGATGCCCCACCGGCTGCCGGCCTCGGCCCACAGCCGCCGGTAGAAGGCGATGAGGCGTTCCGGCGGCCACTGCTCGATGCCGGCGCTCTGCCCGACCACGTGGTCCCACCAGCGCAGGAAGTCCGCGACCGCGCGGGGCTGGCGGGCCAGCCGTACGAGGAGGGAGGGGACGGACGGCAGCGCGCGCAGCAGTTCGGCCGTGGACGGACGGTGGTCGCCGCCGATGCCCATCGACCGCTCCCACCAGCGGCGGATCAGCGGGAAGCCGGGCATCTGCCCGTGCAGCGCGAACCAGGCGTCCAGCCGGTAGTAGACGCGGCCGTCGACCAGGCCCACCATGCGGCCGAGGTGGTGCTCGACCCGCCGCAGCCTGCGCTCGGGCACGCCCATGCGGCGGTAGAGGTCGGCGAAGGTCAGCCGGTAGAAGATCCGGGCCTGCGAGTACGTCAGCGCGCCGGAGACGCCGGGGAAGCTCTCGGTGATGTTGTGGTTGCTCCAGCGCACCTCCTGCGGGCGGTCGGCGAACACCACCGGCCGGGCCTGCATCAGATGGACGACCCCGTCGGAGGTGATCGTGCCCTCCAGGTCCTGCGGCGGGCCGAAGAACGCCTCGACCCGGCCCGCGAGCCCGGCCACCTCGCGCACCTCGGCGTCGGACAGCACCGGCTCCCCCACCGTCTCCGCGCGGATCTCCCCGGTCTCCACGAAATAGTGGTCGATGTCGGCGCGTTCCTGGACGACGTTCTCGCCGATGCCGTGCGCCGCCGCGATCACACAGGTGGCCGCGCCGGTACGCGGATCGCGGCTGAAGGCCACGAACGACCGCACTCCCGGCACCATCGCCTGGACCCCGACCGCCACCCTGACCTCGGGCGAGAGCCCCTTGCGGGCCCGGTAGAGGATCGACGCCGGGGAGAACCCGGACGCCCAGCACCGGGCGACGCGCTCGGGGACCTCCTCGGGGCGTACATAGAGGAAGGACTCGGTCATTCCGGCGAACGCGTCGGTGGCGCCGTCCTCGCCGACTCCGTCGGCGCCCGCGACCACGCACGCCCGCACCGCGACCAGCCCGCCGTCCCCCGCCACGGCGG
>NZ_BAAAHQ010000022.1:0-15918 GCF_039525605.1 Nonomuraea longicatena
GGAGTCGCTCGGGTTGCGTGAGCGTGGTCTGGAGATCGTGTCCTGTCCGTCGTGCGGTCGTGCCCAGGTGGATGTGTACACGCTGGCCGAGCAGGTGCAGGCGGGTCTTGAGGGTATGAAGGTGCCGTTGCGGGTGGCGGTGATGGGGTGTGTGGTCAATGGTCCGGGTGAGGCTCGTGAGGCCGATCTCGGGGTCGCCTCGGGCAACGGCAAGGGTCAGATCTTCGTGAAGGGTGAGGTCATCAAGACGGTGCCGGAGTCGCAGATCGTCGAGACCCTCATCGAGGAGGCGATGCGTATCGCCGAGGAGATGGGCGTGGAGATCGACCTCGACGACGAGGAGGAGGCGGGCCCGACCGTCCGCGTCGTCGGCGGCTGAAAGGCGAAGGGCGGCAATTGATGATCAATCAATATCGAACGCCGCCCTATACGCCATTGAGTGCGGCGTGGAATCCGGCTATACCACAGCGGCGGGTGTGCGGACCACCCTTATTCGCTTGCTGAGGACGTCAGTCAAGTGTGCCGTAAGTGCGCAGTAGGCTGCCATCCCACTGTCATGATTATCTGATTGGCTGGCATAGCGGTCGGCTCTCTTCTGTGCATATATTGTGCCCAGATCCTCGTGATGCATCACATTGCGACTCCAGTGAAACGTTCATCGGGGGCAGGGGAATGATGCACGAGAACCCGATTGACAATGCCGGACGGACCTTACCGATTGACAACTCCATGAGCGCGTCGCCCGCGCACGCGCCCACCCCGCTGATCGGGCGGGACTCCGAGTTCGCCGACCTCTGCTGCAGGCTCCTCGACGCCCGTGCCCGCCTGGTCACCGTCACCGGCCCGGCGGGGGTCGGTAAGAGCAGGCTGGCCGCGGCCGCCTTCGAGGCCGTCTCAGGGCGCTTCGACCACGGCGGACGCTACCTCGACCTGCACGCCGTCGAGCCCGACGGAATCTGCGAGAGCACGCTCGCCGAGCTGTTCTTCGCGACGGGGGACATCACCGCACCGACCCGCCAGGACGTGGTCGACCACCTCAGGGAACGGCACTGCCTGCTGGCGCTGGACGGGTGCGAGCGCCTGCTCGGGACACTGCGGCCGCTGCTCAGCACGCTGGTCGCGGCCTGTCCCGGTCTCACCGTGCTGGCCGTCAGCGACGAGCCGCTCGTCGTGTACGGCGAGAGCCTGATCCGGCTGGCCCCGCTGCCGGTGCCCGACCTGGCCGGCGGGGCGGACCTCGCCGAGCTGGAGCAGGTCCCCTCGGTGCAGCTGTTCGTGCACCGTACCCGGGCCATCCGGCCCACCTTCTCATTGACCCAGGAGAACTACGAGGCGGTGGCCCGGCTGTGCGCGCGCACCGACGGCCTGCCGCTGGCCGTGGAACTGGCCGCCGCGCGCATCAAGCTGTCGTCGCCGCAGTCGTTGCTGACCGGCCTCGACGACGATCTCGACGTGCTTTCCGGCAGCCGGTCCGACACCCTGTCGCGGCACCACAGCATGCGCTCGGCGATCGAATGGAGCCTGGCCAGGCTGAGTTCCGCCGAGAAGACGTTCCTCGGCAGTCTCGCGCCGTTCCACGACCTGTTCGACGCGGCCGCCGCCGTCGGTTGCACCCAGAAGTCCCCGGCGCAGGTGCAGGGATTTCTGGAGAAACTCGTGGACCACAATGTCGTCCAGCTGACCGAATGCCAGGAAGGAGAGGTCACTTTCCAGATGCTGGGGCTGGTGCGCCAGCACATGCTCGACTGGCTGCGCGAGAGCGGCGACTACGACAGGGTGATGGCGGGGCACTCGCGGTACATGCTGGCGATGGCGGAGGGCGCCGAGACCCGGATGGGCGGTCCCGACCAGGCGCTGTGTCTCGACGAGTTGCGCCACTACTGCTACGACATCGGCGCGGTGCTACGGTTCCTCGTCGACACGAAGAACTACGTCCCGGTCGTGCGCATCGGCATCTCCCTGCGGCAGTTCTGGCAGATCTGCGGCCTGACGCACGAGCCTGTGACCCGGATGGAGCAGGGGCTGGCGGGCACCGACATCCCCTGGCAGATCCGGGCCAGCGCCGCGCTCGTGCTCGGCGAACTGCTCATCTCCATGGGACGGCACGAGCGCGCCGAGCGCTGGCTGCGCGCGGCCCAGCGCGACTACGAGGGCCTGCCCGAGTGCGTGGACACGGCCGACTGCAGGCGCCTGCTCGGCCTGATCGCCTACCACCGGGGCGACCTCGCCTCGGCGGAGCGCCTGATGGAGGAGAGCGTCGCGGCCTTCCACGTCGCCCACCCCGACGGAGTGCCGGCGGCGGCGCTGCGCGACCTGGCCGTCTGCAAACTGGCACTCGGCGACCTCGTGGCGGCGGAGAAGCTCGCCGCCGCCGCCTACCGGGGCTTCTCCGAGCGCCAGGACCGGCGCAACGCGGCGCTGGTGCAGTGCGTCGTCGCCGACCTCGCCTCGGCGACGGAGAACTTCGACCGCGCCGAGCGCCTCTACCAGGAGTCGCTTCAGGTGCTCAGCGCGCTGGAGGACCTGCCCGGGTGCGTGGCCTGCCTGGAAGGGCTGGCCGCCGTCTTCACCAGGCACCACGGGCGCCACACCGAGAGCTGGCGGCGGGCGGTGCGCAGCCTGGGCGCCGCCGCGGCGCTGCGGGCGGCCGTCGAGTGCTCCGTGCCGTGGGTGGCGCGGACCGACGTCGAGCGGGTGCTGTCGGAGGCACGCGAACGGCTGGAAGCAGAGATCTTCGAGGAGGCGTGGGCGGTCGGGCTCGGCATGGACCTCCAGGAGACGATCTGCGACGCGCTCACCCCCATGCAGAAGCTGCTGGTGGTGCGGATGCAGCAGTACGGCGAGGACAACCCGCTGACCAGCAGGGAACTGGAGATAGCCGAACTCGTCGCGCTCGGCCTCACCAACCGCAAGATCGCCCGCCGGCTGGGGATCGCCGAGTGGACGGTCGTCAACCACCTGCGGAAGATCATGCGCAAGCTCGACTGCTCGTCGCGGGTCTCCGTCGCCAACTGGATGATCAAGTTGCAGAGCGGCAACGACCTGCCACTGTGACGGGCGCGCCGATGAGCCCGGGAGCGGGGCTCATCGGCGGCACCCGGTCAGAAACCGGAGTGGAGCAGGCCCGCCGCCAGCAGGCACACGACCGTCGTACGGAACACGACCACCCCGCGCTTGCGGGCCAGAAGCGGGTTGCCGTTCGAGAGGAAGGAACCGTACTGCCGTACGCGCAGCACGACGACCGGCAGCAGCACCAGCGGGAACCACCACGGCACCCACCCCACGGCCGGGGGGAGCACGATCAGCGCCAGGTTGGCGGTGGTGACGCAGCCGAGGAAGACGCGGTTGCCGCGCGGGGAGGTGAGGACCGCGACGGTCCTGCGCCCCACGGCGGCGTCGCCCTCGATGTCGTTGGTGTTGGAGTAGGCGCCGATCATGAGCTGGCCGAAACCGAACAGCAGTGCGCAGACGGCCACGAGGGCGGGAAGTTCGCCGGTGAGGAATCCGTACGGCGCGACGACGAAGGCCGCAGGGCACAGCAGGAGCAGCGCCTCCCCGAGACCCCGGTAGCTGAGCTTGAGCCCCCAGGAGTACTGCACGCTGGACGTGAGCAGGAGCGCGGCGACGAGGATCGCCCACGGCGCCGGGTGCGGGGCGATGAGGGCGGTGACCGTCCACCACAGCACCCCCCACGCGATGCTCAGGTAGCCGAAGCGGGCGGCGTGCGAGACGCTGAGCGCGCCGGTCAGCAGCGGCTTGCGCGACAGCGGGCGCAGCCGGCTCTGGTCGCCGTGCAGGTAGTTGGCCTGGTCGCTGCCGTCCTTGATGCCGGTGACGTCGTCGAGGGACATCACGGCCGACAGGACGCCGATCTGCCCGAGGACGAACGTGAGCAGGACGAGGTAGGTCTGCCCCGAGAACTTGGCCTCGGGTGGCAGGGCCGTCCACGCGACGACCAGCGCGAGGCAGAAGTCGAGCACGAACTGGAACTTCACCAGCCTGGCGTAGCTGACGAAGGTCGAGCGGACGCCCGGAGCGGGTTTGCCGGCGGTTGGCGCAGCCATCTTCACCCCTAGTCGCTGGATACCTCACGCAAAGGTAGAAGCGCGGCGGCTAGCAGGGTGAATAGCAAGGTCACTGCTACGGGCGTACAAGAAACTGGCGTCCGGTGGCGGGGCCGGCGCCCCACCACCGAATTTACCTTACCTGGGTAGGGTATTCTTGCCGCGCATGAAGGCCAGGGAGAGCACCGCTCCGGCCGCGGCGACCACCGCGGCCCCGACGAACGCGGCCTGGAACCCGTCGGTGAGCCTGCCGAGGTCGCCCAGTTCGGCGGCGCCCTGCGAGGTGGCGATCGCGGTCATGACCGCGAGGCCCAGCGCCGAGCCCACGTTGTAGGTGGTGTTGACGATCCCGGAGGCCAGGCCCGCCTCCTCCGGCCGGGCGCCGGACATCGCCGACATCATCGCCGGGATGTAGGCCAGCGACATGCCGACCGCCGCGACCAGGCTGGCCGGCAGGACGTCGGTGAGGAAGGACCCGTCCGGCCGGGCGAAGGCAAGGCCCGCCACGCCCGCCGCCAGTACGCCCAGGCCGAGCACGATGAGCGGCTTGGCGCCGAAGCGGCCGAGCAGACGGGCGGTGATGCCCACCATGAAGATCATGATGGCGATCGTCATGGGCAGCAGCGCCGAGCCGCTGGCGAAGGCGCCGTAACCCAGCACCTGCTGGAGGTACAGGTTGAGGAAGTACCACATCGGGATCCACGCCGCGCCGAGCAGCGTCATCGCGACGTTGGCGGCGGCGAGGCCCGGCGTGCGCCAGATGGACAGCGGCATCAGCGGCGAGCGCACCGTCCGCTGGATGATCAGGAACAGCGCCAGGAGCGCGCCGCCGCCGAGGGCGATGAGCCAGTTCTCCGAGACGATCGCGTAGACGAGCAGGGTGATGCCGGCCGTGGCGGCGATGCCGCCGAGCACGTCCACCGAGCCGCGCCCGCCCTTTGTCGCGGGCAGCAGGGCCGGTACGGCCAGCAGCGTCACCACGCCGATGGGGACGTAGATGATGAAGACCCACGGCCAGGTCAGGTACTCGGCGATGACACCGCCGAGGAAGACGCCCGCGGTGCCGCCGGCCGGGGCGGCGGCGCCGTACAGGGCCATGGCCTTGCCGAGTTCGCGCTGGTTGTGGCCGAAGAGCATCATGAGCAGGGTCATGGCGGCGGGGGCGATGAGCGCGCCGCCGACTCCCTGGACGGCCCGGCCGGCGACCTCCACCCAGGCGGTGGTGGCGGCCGCGGCCACGACCGAGCCGGCGATCAGGACGACCCAGCCGGCGGAGAAGATCTTCCGCGCGCCGAACAGGTCGGCCAGGCGGCCGCCAAGAAGGAGCAGGCCGCCGAAGGCGATCACGTAGGCGTTGAACACCCACTGCAGCCCCTCCTGGGTGAAGCCCAGGTCGCGCTGCATGTCCGGCAGGGCCACGCCGATGATCGACGTGTCCATGATGACCATGAACTGCGCGGTGGCGAGGACGGCGAGCGCCCACCACCGGCGAGGATTGGCAGTCATTTAAACCCCCATGGGGTATCCGTTGGGCCGATGGCCGGGAATGTAACATACCCCCCGGGGGTTTGCAACCGAGAGCCCGGCCGCCGTTCGGGCGACCGGGCTCATCGGGTGGAGCGGGCGTTCAGGGACGTTCGGCGAGCTGCTGGAACTTGCCCAGCGTCGCGCGCGGATCACCGTCGGGGGCGAGCGCGGTGCCGAGGTCGGCGGCCATCGTGCCGCGCAGTTCCGCCCACACCGGCTGCGAGGTCGGGTCGAAGCGCGCCTTGGCCACCATGTCCACGATCGGGCTGACCTTCGGATCCTGGCGCATGGCCGACGAACCGGAGGCGGTCGTCGGCAGCAGGCCCTCCACCTTCAGGTACTCGGAGTAGTTGTCGGCCTGGTAGAAGAAGTCCAGGAACTCGCGGACCGTCTGCTGGTTGCCGTCCTTCTTGAAGGCCATCAGGTAGTCCTGGATGCCGTGCGTGGTCGCCTCGGCGCCGTGGTTGGTGGGGTGGGCGGCGGTGCCGTAATCCACCCCCGCCTTGTCCACCGGGTCGAGGAAGGCCCGGGTGCCGAACGAGGCGTAGACCATGCCCACCTTGCCCTGGGCGAACAACGGCCAGGTGCCGTCGGCCCGGTTGGTCTGGCCGGGGTTGGGCTGCGTGTACCCCTCCTGGGTGAGCGACTTGAGGAACTCCAGCGCCTCGACGCTGCGCTCGCCGTTGACCGTCCACTTGCCGTCCGTGCGCCAGTCGCCGCCGTTGGCGCGGATCCAGGTGCCGAACTCGTAGTCGCCGCCCTCGGCGCCGAGCGCCAGCGCGTACGGCACATAGCCGCCGGGCAGCGCCTTGATCGCCTTGACCGCCGCGCGGAACTCCTCCCACGTGGCGGGCGGCTGGTCGAAGCCCGCCTTCTTCAGGATCGTCTTGTTGTAGTACATGCCGTTGACCGTGGCGACGAACGGCAGGCCGTACTGGACGCCGTCGTAGGAGGCGTTCTCGGCGAACGACGGCAGGAAGTCCGACAGCACCTGCTTGGAGACCACCTCGTCGGCGCGGTACAACAGCCCGGCCTCGGCGTAGTCGGCGAAGACGTTGATGTTGAGCACGTCGGGCAGTTGCCGGGTCTGGACCATGGTGTTGACCTGACTCTGCAGGTTGCCCCAGTCGATCACCTGCAGGTCGACGTTCCTGCCCGGGTGCTTGGCCTCGAAGGCGGAGATCAGCTTGTCCCAGTAGGGGCGGGTGCCCTCGGTGTACTGCGCGACGACCAG
Organism: Nonomuraea longicatena; assembly: GCF_039525605.1. Taxonomy (NCBI): domain Bacteria; kingdom Bacillati; phylum Actinomycetota; class Actinomycetes; order Streptosporangiales; family Streptosporangiaceae; genus Nonomuraea; species Nonomuraea longicatena. Next base: position 6,826 of record NZ_BAAAHQ010000022.1, read on the forward strand.
CTTGATGGACTGCGAATCGCCGCCGCCGCCCGAGCCGCCGCCACCACACGCGCTCAGCGCGAGGACGAGTGCCGCCGCCACGGCGCCGAGCAGCCGAGGTCTGGTTCTGGAGGACATGTCATACCGACCCTTCTCATGGTCACTTGGTGCTACCCGAGGTGAGGCCGCTCACCAGGTGCTTCTCGATGAGTGCGAACAGGAGCACCGCGGGCACGATCGCCATCAGCGCCGCGGCGAAGAGATACTGGTAGTTGGTCTCGTACAGGCCGATGAACTGCTGGACGCCGACCGTGAGCGGCACCCGCCCGGTCGCCGGGTCGTTGAAGAGCGTCAGTGCGATGACGAACTCGTTCCACACCTGGATGAAGGTGAAGATCATCACGGTGACCAGCCCGGGCGCGGCCAGCGGGAGGGTCATCCTCAGCATGATCCGGAACCGGCCGAGGCCGTCCATCATCGCGGCCTCGTCGATCTCCACGGGGATCGACCTGAAGTGCGCGTGCAGGATCCACACCGCGAACGCCAGGTTGAAGGCCGAGTTGATGGCGATGATGACGCCGTAGCTGTTGATCCCGTCGACGAACAGCGCCTGCTGGTACAGGCCGATGAGCAGCGCGACCGCGGGGAACACCTGCGTCACGAGGATCACCCCGAGGAAGGCCGCGCGCCCCTTGAACGTGAAACGCGCCAGCATGTACGCCGCGGGCGCCCCGACCACCACCACGAGCACCGTCGACACCAGCGCGACGATCATGCTGACCCGGAAGTAGTCGGCCAGCGGGATCCGGCTCCACACGTCGGCGTAGTTGGACCAGGCCCAGCTCTCCGGCAGGTACGTCGCCGGGACGGCGAACAGTTCGGCGTCGGACTTCAGCGAGCCGAGCAGCATCGCCGCGTACGGCGCGAGGAAGAACAGCGCCACCGCGAACCCGACGACCGGCAGCGCGACGGGACGGACCCGCTGCCACCCCCGTCCCGCCCGCAGCAGCACCGGCCGGCTCCGCCCGACGGGCTGCGGCCGGGGCGCGGCCACGGTGGGCACAGCGGGCCCCGGCTCGGCGGCGGGGTCCTTCCGGGCGGGTGGCTCACCGGTGGCCGCCGGGTCGCGGTGGGGGCGCAGCACCAGCACGAAGGCCAGGATGAGCAGCAGCAGGAACACCACGTTGACCACGCCCAGCGCCGCCGCCTCGCCCGAGTCGAGCTGCGCCGTGAAGGCGATCTTGTACAGCCACGTCACCGTGGTGTCGGCGTGGTTGCCCGCCGTCTTGCCCATGATCACCCAGATGACGGTGAAGGCGTTGAAGACGTGCAGCATGTTCAGGATCAGTGCGATCATGAGCGAGGGCCGCAGGATCGGCAGTGTCACCCGCCGCCAGGCCGCCCACGCGCCCGCGCCGTCGATCCGCGCCGCCTCCAGCACGTCGTGCGGCACCGTCTGCAGCCCGGACAGCAGCACGTACGTGGTGAACGGCATCGAGGTGATGATCCCGACCGCCATGACCGAGTAGATCGCGGTGGCCGGATCCTTGTACCAGTCGACCGGCGCCGAGATGAGCGACAGGTCCATGAGCAGGCGGTTGAGCAGGCCGTTGCCGCCCTCGTAGATGAAGCGCCACACGGTGGCGGTCATCACCAGCGAGGTCGCCCACGGCACCAGCAGCGCGAGCCTGACGAACCTGCGGCCGAAGAACTCCTTGGTCAGGAACTGCGCGAGCGCGAGTGACAACAGCATGGTCAGCCCGACGACGATCACCAGCCACAGCAGGGTGTTGCCCACCACCTGGCCGAGCGCGTCCTCCTGGAACAACCTGACGTAATTGTCGAATCCGGCGAAGCCCCTGAGCAGCCCGATTCTGCTGATGTCCTGGAAGGACATCCAGACCATGTAGAGAGCGGGAAAGAGCACGACGCCCGCGATGAGGACGGTGCTCGGCGCCAGCCACCGCCAGGGCACGGTGCGCTGCCACAGTGCGGCGGCTCTTTGCGCCAGACCGGGATCCGCAGTCCGATTCGCCATCTCCGCAGACCCCTTTCGTCCAGCCGTGGCGCAATGCTCTTTGTGAATTTGCTCGATGTCAAGCGTTTTGCGATTAATTCAAGCAACTTCAATCAAAGAGTGAGCATGGCCCGATCACTGATGGAACGCGCCAAAAGCCCCACCCGGCTGCCGGGTGGGGCGGTGGCGGGCCGCTATCGGGTGGAGACCGGGCGCCTGGCGTGCGTGCGGTGCAGGACCCGCAGGCTGCGCGGACCGGCCGTGTGGCGCGGACGGCGGGGCGCGAGCGGCGCCGACGGCCGCCGGAGCGGCCACAGGAGCCGTGCGGCGACGGCCGCGACCAGCCCGAGCACCGTCAGCGTGGCGGCGGCGGCCGTCATGCCGAACTCCGACGCCAGCCATCCGGCCAGCGGGTAGGTGAGCAGCCACGCCGCGTGCGACAGGGAGAACTGCGCGGCGAACGCGGCGGGCAGGTCGGCGGCCGCGACCGAGCGGCGGATCAGCCGCCCGGTCGGGGTGAGCACCGCGGCGGTCGCGGCTCCCGTCACCGCCCAGGTCCCCAGCATCACCGGCCACGTCAGCACACCGGCGGCCAGCGTGGCGGTCACCGCGACGAGGGCGCCGAACAGCGTGTACGCGCCCGCCAGCATCACCGCCCGGTCGCTGACCCGCTCCAGCGCGCGGGGCAGGAGCAGCGCCACGACCATCGACCCGGCTCCGAAGGCGCCGAGGGCCAGCGAGGTGTCACCGGCGCCGCGCTGCAGGTACTCGCGGGCCAGGACCACCGTGTTGACGATGACCATCGCGCCGCCGGCGGCGACCGCCAGGTTCAGCGCCAGCAGGGCGCGCAACTCCGGCACCGCCCAGAACAGCCGGGTTCCGTAGGTGGCCTTGGCGAACGGGCCGCCCGTGCGGCGGACCGGCGTGGGCTTCGGCAGGACGACGGAGATCACGAACGCGGCGGAGGCGAGGAAGCCGAACACCGTACCCATGAACAGCCAGTTGTAGGTGATCAGAGACAGGAGTCCGGCGGCGAGCACCGGGCTGAACAGGCTCTCCATGTCGTAGGCGAGCCGCGACAGCGTGAGCGCCCGTGTGTAGTCGCGCTCCTCCTTGAGCAACTCGGGGATGGTGGCCTGGAACGTCGGCGTGAAGGCGGCGGAGGCCGACTGGAGCAGGAAGATGAGCACGTAGATCTGCCACACCTGGGTCACGAACGGCAGGGCGAGCGCGACCCCGGCGCGGATGAGGTCGGAGCCGACCATCAGCGTCCGGCGCGGGATGCGGTCGGCGAACGCGCTGATCACCGGTGCGATGCCCACGTAGGCGACCATCTTGATCGCCAGCGCGGTGCCGAGCACGGCCGAGGCGTCGGCCCCGGCGAGGTCGTAGGCGAGCAGGCTCAGCGCCACGGTGGCCAGCCCGGTGCCGACCAGGGCGACGACCTGAGCGATGAACAGGTGACGGTAGGTGCGGTGGCGCAGTACCTGGAACATGACCCCTCGATTCAACATGTGCATTCATGCGCACACGTTGAACCATGGGGGGTGCGGGAACATTCCCGCCGTGCTCAGGAATGCCAGGGATCGCCCGTCACCTTGTGTTCGGCGTGGCTCAGCGCCTCCAGGACGAGGTTGCGCAGATGCCCGTCACGCAGGGAGTACACGACCCGGCGCCCCTCCTTGCGCGAGCGCACCAGATTGGCCAGGCGGAGCTTGGCCAGGTGCTGGCTGACGGCGGGACGGGCGGCGCCGCTCGCCTGCGCCAGATGGCTCACATCGGCCTCGTTCTCCGACAGCAGCCACAGCAGGTGCAGCCGCGTGGGGTCGGACAGCAGGGCGAACACCCTGCTCGCGGCGTCGAGCTGCGCCCGGTCGGGGACGGGCCGGTGCAGGTGCACCGTGGCGGGCGTGGGGCGATCGGGCTCCGGCATGGTGCTCATCGTAGGCGGCCGGGACGGCTTGACAGATCGGCCGGCGACTGGATGGGACATTCCGTACTGGCAGGAAGTTGCCCCGGTTTCCCTGACGAAACGCTCAAGGAGCCGGGTGGTGCGCGGCTAGCGTGTTTCGCCGCACGGTGTGTCCGGGGCGCGACCGTCCGCAGTCCCCGCAGCGTGCGATCAGAGCGCCGAACGAAAAAGGAGTGCCGCCTTGTCGGAAACCATGTCGCGCAGAGGTCTGCTGAAGATCGGAGCGGGGGTCGCCGCCGCCTCGGTGCCCGCGCTGGCGGGCGAGCCGTCATGGGCGGGCGAGGGCCGCTTCAACCTCGCCTCGCCGTCGTACAGCATCCTGTGGAAGAACCCCCTGCACGACCCGACCGTCATGCAGTCCTTCGCCTTCGACGACGTCAACGGCCACATCTACGCCGCCCAGGTGCAGCGGGGGAGCGACACCCGGGCCAACGGCCACCTCACCGTCACCAAGATGAGCCGCACCGGCACCGAACTCGCCCACATGACCCTCAGGTCCTTCGGCCACGGGGTGTCGATCGCCGTCGAGCCGGTCGGCGGCCGGGTCTTCCTGTGGACCGAGGTCGACGCCGTCCGCTCGCCCGACGACTACGCGTGGGGACGGAAGATCGCCAGGTTCCCCTTCCAGCCGGGCAGGCAGCTCGACAAGGACCAGGTGGCGAACAAGTACGAGCTGCCGAACGCCACCAGCACCACCCCGTCCATCGACCCCACGACCAAGCGGCTGGGCATCAGGCACCGGGTGGGGGGCAGGCTCCGCTACACCGTCTACGACCTGGAGAGGTTCAAGGCGGGCAACCGGAAGCCGATCTACGACTTCGGGTTCGAACGCCCCGGCAGCAACCCCCAGGGGTGGACGATCTGCGGCGACTTCCTCTACACCCTGGAGGGCCACGCCTACGGCGCCGCGAACCGCAAGCCCGGCAACACCTACATCACCTGTGTCGACATGCGTACGGCGCGGCAGGTCCACCGCTCCTTCTCGCAGGCGGGCTCCTCGCTCGACTACCGTGAGCCGGAGGGCATGGCGATCCAGGTGGTCGGCGGCAGGCCCCGGCTCTGCTTCGGCTTCGCCTCCGGAACGGCCGACGCCCGGCGGGCCAGCATCTGGTACAAGTCCGCCCGCATGTAACCGGGCTCAGCAGGCGAGGTCGCGGGTGGGCAGCGCGCCGCCGTCCAGATACGCGTTGACCGCCCGGTCGGCGCACGGGACCGGCCGGAATCCCTCGGCCGCGCGGCCGTAGACCCCGTGCGCGCGGACGTCCGCCGTCACCAGCCGCGAGGCGGTCATCTTGCGATGCAGTGCCACGGCGCCCGCGTACGGGACGTTGGCGTCCCGGCGCGCGTGCAGGATCAGCGCGGGCACGGCGTTGCCCACCGGCGTGCCCGCCTCGCCGGGCTCGCTTCCCCAGAACGCGCACGGCGCCGTCATCCCGCTCGTCATCGGCCCGAACACGGGCAGCGCCGCCTTGTCGCGCACGATGTTGCGCCAGTACGCCTCCGGGTCCTGCGGCCAGCCCCCGGCGGGCCAGCCGCCGTCCCCGCACATGAACAGCGCGCCGCCCACCATGCCGTCGGCCAGGGCGGGCGATTCGAGCAACTCCAGCATCGCGGCCAGCTCGGGACCGGGCTCGACCGGCCTGCCCTCCGCCGCCCGCCGGAGGTCGCGGACGACGGCGGCCAGGGCCGCGTCGTGCTCGCCGTGCTGGACGAACTGCCTGAGGATCAGCCGCAGCAGCGGCGCGTCGAGCCGCGTCCCGCCGATCGCGACCGGCCGCCGGGTGGCGCGTTCGAGGAGCCGCTCCACACCGGCCCGCACCTGCGCGCGGGTGCGGCCGAGCCCGTAGGAGGGCCGCCGCGCCGTCCAGGCGGCCCATTCGTCCAGTGCCCCCTCCAGCGGCCGGCCGCTGCGCCTGAACAACTCGTACTGCGTCGCCGCCGGATCGGTCGCGGAGTCGAGCACCAGGCGATCGACGCTGCGCGGGAACATCTCGGCGAACACCGCGCCCAGGTCGGCGCCATAGGAGACGCCGTAATACGACAGCCTCGGCTCACCGAGGACCTTGCGGATCAGGTCCATGTCCCGCGCGACGTTGCGGGTGGAGGCGTGGGGGAGCAGCGCGGCGTTGCCCTCGGGGGCGAAGCAGCGCCGTACGGTGTCCCGCGCGGCCCGCACCGATCTGTCGAAGTCCGCGCGGGCCGACGAGGACGGGCCGGGCGGTCGCGCCGGGCCCGCCGGGGCGCACCGTACAGGGGAGCTCTCGCCCAGGAACCGGGGGTCGAAACCGATCAGGTCGTAGGCGTCGGCCGTCCTCCCGAGCGTCCGCCGCAGGGTCAGGGTGCTGTTCAGCCCCGTGCCGCCGGGGCCGCCCGGATTGGACAGCAGGATGCCGCGCCGCTTCGCCGACCTCGCCTGGACACGGGAGACGGTGATCTCGACAGCCGGTCCTGCGGGGTCGGCGTAGTCGAGGGGGACCTTGACCTTCGCGCACCGCGCGCCCGCCCGGATCAGCTCCCGCTGCGCGGCCGGGCACGGCCCCCAGCCGAGCCGCTGCTCCTCGTGGGCCGAGGGCGGCCCGGCGTCCTGTGCGGCGGCGGGCGGGACGGCGCCCACCAGTGCGAGGCCGACGGCAAGCGTGAGCACACCACGCATCGCTACTCCTTGATCTCGGGTGAAAGTCACGACGACGCTAGGCGCGGCGGCCCGCCGCGCGGATCGACCGGATGGCCGGTGATCTTCGACCGATCGGCCGATAACGCCAGATGCGCGTGGAACACAGGGGAGTCCTTCGCGGCGAGGTACCCCCGGTGTCGAGCAGCGGCACGGGAACGCGTCATCAAATGTTGACGCTCAAGTGTGCGTCAACATATGATGACGGCAGTGTGCGGGCCGTTCGGCGGCCCGCCTGGAAGGGGAGGACGCCCATGGCCGCGCCCGCGGTTATCCGACAGGCGCTCGCGACAGCGGTGAGCGCCGATCTGCCGGTCATCCTGTGGGGTGCCCCGGGCACCGGCAAGACCTCCTCGGTGGTCGCGCTCGGCGCCGCCGCAGGGCTGCCCGTCGAGGTCGTGGTCGGCTCCATCAGGGAACCGAGCGACTTCTCCGGCCTGCCGGTGCTGCGCGAAGGCGGCACCTGGTTCGCGCCGCCCCGCTGGGCCGAGCGGCTCGCCGCCGGAGGCGGCGGCCTGCTGCTCCTCGGCGAGCTGACCACCGCCCCGCCCGCGGTGCAGGCCGCCATGCTGCGCGTGGTGCTGGAACGCACGGTGGGCGACCTGGTGCTGCCGCCGGAGGTGCGGATCGTGGCCGCCGCCAACCCGCCCGGCCAGGCGGCCGACGGCTGGGACCTGACGGCGCCGCTCGCCAACAGGCTCATCCACCTGGACTGGACCGTCTCCGCCGACGACATCGCGGAGGGCTTCGCGAGCGGCTTCCCGGTGCCGGAGTTCGACCTGAAGGACGCGGCAGGGCCGGCCGAGACGGCCGCCGCCAGGTCGGCCGTGGGCGCGTTCCTGCGGGTGCGGCCGGAGCTCGTGCTGGCCGTACCCGACACCCCCGAGCGCGCCGGGCGCGGCTGGCCCAGCCCGCGCAGCTGGGACATGGCCGCCCGCGCGTTCGCCGCCTGTGAGCACGCGGGCGCGGGTGAGGCGGTGCTGGCCGAACTGGTGCTCGGCGCGGTGGGGGAGGGGGCCGGGTTCGAACTGCTGTCCTGGCGGCGCGACCTCGACCTGCCCGACCCGGCGACCCTCCTGGCCGACCCGGGTGCTCGCCTGCCGGACCGGCTCGACCGGCTGCACGCCCTGCTCGGCGCGGTGGCCGCGCACGTCCGCTCGGACGGCGGCGCCGACTCGTGGGAGCGGGCCTGGACGGTGGTGGCGCGGGTCGCGCACACGGCGCCGGACGTCGCGGCGAGCGCCGCCCGCTCCTTGGCACGTTCCCGGCCGGAGGGCGCGAGGCTGCCCACGACGATGCTGGAACTCGCACCGGTCCTGCGCGCGGCCGGACTCCTGCGATGACACCCTCACCCAGGACGGTGCCCCGGTGACCTACGAGAGGCAGACGCACGCCCGTGTCGCCGCCGCGCGGCTGTGGGCGGCGCACCGGGCACCGTACCTCGCGTCGGCGGTCTTCGCCCTCAACCCGGTCATCCTGGACGCGGGCCCGCAAGCACCGGCGGCCGACGCGGACTTCCGCGCGTTCCCCGCCGACACCCGCTGGAACCTGTACGTCGAACCGGGCATCGCGCTCGCCACGCCGGTGGAGGAACTCGGCTGGTGGATGCTGCACCACGTGGGCCACCTGGTACGCGGCCACGCGGCCCGTTCCCCCGCCCGGCCGGGGAACACCCACGCGGCGGGCGCGGCCGAGGGCCGATGGAACCAGGCGGCGGACGCCGAGATCAACGACGACCTGGAGGCAGCGGGACTGCCCGGCCCGGCCGGGGTGATCTCGCCCGGCGAACTGGGTCTGCCGGTCAACCGCACGGCGGAGGAGTACGCGCCGATGCTGGAGGCGCTGGCGGAGGAGATGGGGCGCGGCGGCGGGGCGCCGGCGGCGGCGATCGACTGCGGCAGCGCGGCCGACGGTCACCCCCGGCCCTACGAGAACGGCGGCACCGACGAAGGGCTGACCGAACTGGACAGGGAACTGCTCGAACGCTCCCTCGCGGCCGGCATGCACGAGCGGGCCGCCGCCCGCAGCGAGGTGCCTGCGGGCTGGCGGCGCTGGGCGGAGGAGCGGCTGCGCCCGTCGGTGGACTGGCGGGCCCGCCTGGGCGCGCTGATCCGGCGCGGGCTGAGCACGACCGCCGGGCGGGTCGACTTCAGCTACAGCCGCCCGTCGCGGCGCGCGGGCGCCTACACGGCGATCGTGCCGCCGTCGCTGGTGCGCCCGGTGCCGGACACGGTGCTGGTGATCGACACCTCCGGCAGCGTGACCGACGAGGCGCTGAAGCGGCTGCTGACCGAGGTGGGCGCGATCGTCGACGGGGTGTCCGGGCCGCGGCGGCTGCGGGCGCTGTGCTGCGACGTCCGGCCGCACCCGGTCCAGACCGTACGCCGGGCGGCCGACATCGAACTGGTCGGCGGCGGCGGCACGGACCTGCGCGCCGGGCTGGCGGCGGCGATG
>NZ_BAAAHQ010000022.1:15940-16463 GCF_039525605.1 Nonomuraea longicatena
CCCCGCCCGGACCTGGTCGTCGTCCTGACCGACGGCGAGACGCCGTGGCCGCAGCGCCGTCCGCCCATGCCCGTGGTCGTCTGCCTCATAGGCGACGGCGGCCACTCCCCGCAATGGGCGTCCACGGCTCGCATACCAGCAGAAGGACGGCGTTGACGACAAACCGGACCTCGGCCCCGCGAACGGGGCGAGGACGACAGAGCGGGCCCGAGCGCTCGCGGGAGGAGAGCCATGACGACGGCCTACGCCGAGGACGAACCGCGCCCCGAGCCGCTGGCCGAGTGGACGCGGCACGGGTTCACGGTCGCCGCCGCGCGCGAGTGGATCGGCGACGGCTTCTCGATCGGGGAGGCCGAACGGTGGCGCCGGTCCGGCGTCTACACGGCCGCCGACGCGCGCCCATGGCGCACCGTGGGGGCGACGCCGTACACGGTGGATCTGTGGCTGCGGGCCGGGATGACGCCGGTGGACGCCGTCCGGTGGCGGGAGCTGGGCTATCCGCCGCAGGAGGCGGCCGACCGCC
>NZ_BAAAHQ010000022.1:16492-40590 GCF_039525605.1 Nonomuraea longicatena
GAGCTGGGCTATCCGCCGGAGGAGGCGGCCGCCCGCCACCTCGCGGGCGAGCGCCCGCGCCCCCGCGGCCCGCTGCCGCTGCGGCGCCTGCTGGGCCGCGGCCGGGTGCGGGGCGGTGAGCTCGCCGACGGGAAGAGCACCGAGAGCCTGCGCAGGCTGTTGCGGGCGGGCGTCCCGGCGGCGCGGGCCCGCGCGTACGCCGACGCGGGCTGGGACGGCGCGCAGGCGGCGGCCTGGGCCGGACGCGGCATCGAGCCGGGCCAGGCCCGCGTCTTCCAGGCGCTCGGCTTCACCCCTCGCGAAGCCGGCCGGGTGCTGGCCTCGGGTGAGGACGCGATCTCGCTGATGACCGGGTTCTGGCGCGCGGGCGTGCCGGTCGAGGAGGTGGCGGCCTGGCGGGCGGCGGGCTTCACCGCCGAGGAGGCGGCCCGGCTGCGGGCCGGCGGCATCGGTGTCGAGCGGGCGCGGGTGCTGCGGGCCCTCGGCGACGGGCCCTGATTGCGGATCGGGTTCCGCGCGGCTATCCTGTCCGGCAGAAGACACGCGCTGGAGCTCTTGACGGGAGGTGAGATTGCATGACTGTCGTGGTGATGGCTGCCATCAGCGGCACTCAGTCCATCCTCACGTCCCCGGGCCTCGGCTGACCCTTCGAGTCGCCGTCCCGACGCGGATGCGCCGGTCGCACGCGCCGAGGCCCCTTTTCGGAAAAGGGTTCCACTCCGTTGTCTTTCCGTCATTCATCCGATGATGGCCTGTCCCCGTACGGCTGGGACGCACAACTAGACCACTCCTTCGCCGACCACCGCTCCAAGGGGCTCGTCCCCGCCCGCGTGGTCGGTGTCGATCGCGGTGCCTGCGACGTCATCACCGAGTCCGGCCCGCTCCGGGCCCGCCTGGCGCTGCCCGCGACCTCCGACCCGCTCGCGTTCCCGTGCACCGGCGACTGGGCGGCACTTCGTCCGGGCGCCCCGCCGGAACTGGTGGAGGTGCTGCCGAGGAGCAGCGCCATCGTCCGGTCCTCGGCGTCGCGCTCCTCCCACGGTCAGGCCCTGGCCGCCAACGTGGACATGGCCGTCCTGGCCGTCTCGCTCGGCGGCCCGCTGAACCCGGGCCGCGTCGAACGCCTGCTCGCACTGGTGTGGGAGAGCGGCGCGCAACCGGTGATCGTGCTGACCAAGGCCGACCAGTCGGCCGACCCGGTCGGTGACGCCGACGCCGTCGCCGAACTCGCGCCCGGCGTCGACATCATCACCACCAGCGCCACCAGCGGCGAGGGCATGGACGTGCTCACCGCCGTGCTCACCGGCACCGTGGTCCTGCTCGGCCCCTCGGGCGCGGGCAAGTCCACGCTCGGCAACGCGCTGCTCGGCGCCGAGACGCTGGAAACCGGCGCCGTCCGCGAGCAGGACGGCAAGGGCCGCCACACCACGGTCCGCCGCAGCCTGCTCCCGCTACCCGGCGGCGGCGTGCTGATCGACACCCCGGGGCTGCGCGGCATCGGCCTCGTGGACGCCGACGAGGGCCTGCAGCAGGTCTTCGCCGACATCGAGGAACTCGCGCAGGAGTGCCGCTTCGGTGACTGCTCCCACGACTCCGAGCCCGGCTGCGCCGTCCAGGACGCCATCTTCTCCGGCGACCTGAGCGAACGCCGCCTCGACAGCTACCGCAAACTCCAGCGTGAGAACGCCTGGGCCACCTCACGGAGCGACGCGCGCCTGCGCGCCCAGCACGACGAGCGCAAGAAGTGGATCACCCGCTCGCTCCGCGAGACCTACGCCTTCAGGGACCGGCAGAGCCGGTCGTGACCCAGGAACGGCCACGGCGCGTCCGCCGTGGCCGTTCGTTCCACCGACTATCGAAGGAACATCCGGCATCGTGCCTGATTTCGTCGACGACGCTTTCTTCTTCCTGCATCGCGACCTGCCCCGCGAGGGGCCCGGATCCGATGACACCACCTGGCTGCTCCTCGCCATGGCGGGCCCGCTGCCCGATCGGCCCAGAGCCCTGGACCTGGGCTGTGGTCCCGGCCGCTCCTCCCTGGTGCTGGCCGAAGCAGGAGCGGAGGTCACGGCGGTGGACCTCCACCAGCCCTTCCTCGACCGGCTCCGGCAGGCCGCCGCGCGCCGGGGGCTGGACGGACTCGTCCGCACCGTGAACATGTCCATGACCGAACTGCCCTACCCCGACGGCAGCTTCGACCTGATCTGGGCCGAAGGCTCCATCTACCACGCCGGATTCGACCACGCGCTACGGATCTGGCGACGTCTGCTGGCCCCCGGCGGCGCCCTGGTCGTCACCGAATGCGAGTGGGCCACCCCCGACCCGGCGCCCGAGCCGCGCGCCTTCTGGGACGAGGTCTACCCGCTGCGGACCGCCGCGCAGAACATGGAGGCGGCCAGGGCCGCCGGGTACGAACTGCACGGCACCTACCGGCTGCCGGACAGCGACTGGTTCACCGAGTACTACGACCCCCTCGCGGCGAACCTCGCCGCAGCCGACCCCGGCACGCCCGGCATGGCTGAGGCGATCGCCTCGACCCGCCGCGAGATCGACCTGCGCCGCCGGTACGCCGGCGACTACGCCTACACCGGCTACGTTCTCCGTACCGGCTCCACCGAATCCGAAGGAAACACCGTGCAGCAGACCTGGATCACCCGGACCGAGACCCCGCAGGACGCGGCCGCGATCCGTGACATCCTCCTCGCCGCCTTCCCCACCCCGCTGGAGGCCGACCTGGTCGAGGCGCTGCGCACCGACCCGGCCTGGATCCCCGGGCTGTCCGTCCTCGCCGAGACGCCCGACGGCCAGCCGACCGGCTACTCGCTGCTGACCCGGTGCCACGTCGGCACCACTCCGGCGCTGGCCCTCGGACCGTGCGCGGCCCTGCCCGCCCACCAGAGGACGGGGGCCGGTTCGGCCGCAATCCGCGCGGGCCTGGAGACGGCGCGGCGCATGGGCGAGAGCCTGGTGCTGGTGCTCGGCCACGCGACGTACTACCCGAGGTTCGGCTTCACCCCGGCCTCCGCGTACGGTATCCGACCGTCCTTCGAGGTCCCCGACGAGGCGATGATGGCCCTCACGCTCGACGACACGGCCGTCGTGCCGAGTGGCACCATCGTCTACGCGCCGCCCTTCGGCGTCTGAGGTGACGGCGGCATCGCGCGTCCTGCACCCGGCAAGGTGCAGGACGGCGATGCCGTCGCTCAGTGGGCGTCGAGGAAGGTGAGTACGGCGAGCACCCGGCGATGGTCGTCGTCGGCCTCGGTCAGCCCCAGTTTGGTGAGGATGCTGCGCACGTGCTTCTCCACCGTGCCCTCTGTCACCCACAGTCGCCGGGCGATGCCCGCGTTGGAGCGCCCCTCGGCCATCAGCGACAGCACCTCCCGCTCCCGCGTGCTCAGCACCTCCAGCGGGTCGTCGCGCCGCTGCGCGGAGACCAGTTCCTGCACCAGCGCCGGGTCCACCACCGAACCGCCCCTGGCCACCCGCCGGACCGTGTCCACGAACTCCTCGACGTCGGTCACCCGGCTCTTGAGCAGGTAGCCGACCCCGCCGCCGCTGGCCAGCAACCGCATGGCGTGCTCGGCCTCCGCGTACGCCGACAGCACCAGGATGCCCACCTCGGGATGCTGCTCCCGGATCCGCGCGGCCGCCTCCAGCCCCTCGACCGTGTTGGTCGGCGGCATCCGGATGTCGACGACGGCCAGCGCCGGCCGCGTTTCGCGTACCAGCTCCAGCAGCCCCCCGGCGTCACCGGCCTGGCCGACGACCTCCAGGCCCGACCGCTGCAGCAGGCTGGCGAGCCCCTCGCGCAGCAGGACGTCGTCGTCGGCGAGGACCACCCGCGTCACCGTCATGTCCGCATTATCCGCCGTGCCGCCGATCGGCACCCGGCGATCGGCGCCATTTCCGGTCAGGCGCCGAACCCTCGACGCCCGTGAGTCCTCCCCGGCGACGGCCGATCCGCGTGCCGTGACCGGCCGCTCAACGGCGACGACCGATAATTCGGCTTTGTATCTTCAAATCGGGAATCTGTGTTTTTTACCGGGACAATCCGATGTTTAAACGAGGCTTCATAGAACTCGCCGTAGCGGAATGTCAAATCACAACAAAGATCGTCGTGTCTATGAAGAAGGAGGACATCTCGCGATGAACCATCAACCCTGAGGAGGGTGTTGTGACTTCACCATGTCATTCGCCCAGAACATCACGATCTGCGATCGCACAAGCGGTCGCCTTCGCCGTTCTGGCAACAGGATTCGTATCGCCACCCGCTGCGGCGAGCGCCGCGGCGCCGCGTGGTATTCCGGGCATCGCCCGACCGGCGGTCGTCGTCTTCACCGAGGACTTCGAGAACCGGGCAGACCCGTCCGTGACGACGGGGCTGGCCAACTACACAGGAGCCACGGGGGAGACGTACACGGCTGATCCGTACTGGCTCAGCAGGGCGAACTGCAACGGCTTCATCCTGAAGTACGCCAACGCCACACGCGCGCCCAACGACTGCGTCAACGGCCCGGCCGACGCGAACATGTCCTACGCGCGGCTGCGCTCACTGGCCTACGGCCTCGGCCTGCTGAACGGCACCACACCCCCCACCGCCAACAGCGTCCTCGCCGCCTATACCAACACGGCGCCGGTCGGACAGGTCCAGTTGCAGACCGTCAGCCCGATCCCGCTGCCGCCCGGCGGCAATCGGTTCATCGCGTTCAGCGTGAACGCCGCGGCGGTCAACTGCGACAAGGCCCATCCGCTGATGCAGTTCGAACTGCTGGACGGCGCCACGGCCATCCCGACCGGCGGTCAGATCGACGCCTGCACCAGCGGCGGGTCCGACGTCACGGTGCCCGACCCGCAGGGCGGCACAGTGAAGGTCCACACCGGCACGTACGCCACGGACGCGGGCGTGTTGTTCGGCGGGAGCTCGCTCGGGATCCGCCTGCTCAACCAGCAGCCCGCCAGCACCGGCAACGACGGCGCCATCGACGACATCCGCGTCCTGGACGTCACGCCGCAGCTCGACAAGGGCTTCAGCCCCGACACGGTCCCCTCGGGCGGCCAGTCGACGCTGACGTTCACCATCACCAACACCGCCGAACTGGGCGCCAAGAACGGCTGGTCGTTCACCGACGACCTGCCCGCCGGGCTGACCGTCGCCTCACCGACCGCGACCACCGACTGTCCGGGAACGACGGTCACCGCCCCGCTGGGCGGCGACACCGTCGAGGTCACCGGCAACATCGCGAAGGGGCAGCAGGTCTGCACGGTCTCGGTGCAGGTGACCGCCACCACCGGCGTGTACATCAACGGCCCCGGCAACACCACGACCAAGGGGCTCGATCCGCCGGGGGCGTCCACCGTGACGTTCCTGCCGCTGATCAGCCTGAACGTGGACAAGACCGCGGGAGCCGACAGCTACGTCCCGGGACTGCCCTTCGGCTACACGATCACGGTCACCAACGGCGGTCCGGACACCGCGACGAACGCCAAGATCTCCGACCCGCTGCCCGGCCAGCTGGACGGCGCCACCTGGACCTGCACGGCCTCCACCGGCGCCTCGTGCACGGCCTCGGGCAGCGGTGACATCACCGACACCGTGACCATCCCGGCGGGCGGCACGCTCACCTACGCGGTGACCGGTACGGTCGACCCGGCCGCCAGCGGCAACCTGGTCAACACGGTGACGGTCACACCGCCGCCCAACGTGGTGAACCCGACCTGCGACGAGGCGTGCACGTCCACCGTGACCACGCCGGAGGAGGCGCCGGACGCGGAGGTGGAACTGGCCAAGTCGGCCAGCCCGAACGACGTCGCCTCGTTCGTCGTCGGACAGCAGGTGACCTACCAGTTCGAGGTCACCAACACCGGCAACGTGCCGCTGTCGAGCATCGCGATCACCGAGACGGAGTTCACGGGCAGCGGCACGCCGCCCGTGATCAGCTGCCCGCCAGGCACGCTGAACCCGGGCAAGTCGACCACCTGCACCGGAACCTACGTCCTCACCCAGGACGACATCGACGCCGGCAAGGTGACCAACACGGCGACCGCGACGGGCACACCGCCCGGCATGACGCCGCCGCCGGTCTCCGACCCGGCCTCGTTCGAGGTGTCCGGTCAGCCCGCGCCCGCCGTGTCACTGTCCAAGTCGGTTACGCCGGCGAGCGCCACCACCGCCGGGCAGGAGGTGACCTACCAGTTCGAGGTCACCAACACCGGCAACGTGACGCTCACCGACGTGACCATCGATGAGGAGGACTTCTCCGGCACCGGGCCTTCGCCCGCCGTGACCTGCCCGCCAGGCTCGCTGGCTCCGGGGGCCAAGACCACCTGCTCGGGCGTGTACACCCTGACCCAGGCGGACGTGGACACCGGCGAGGTCACCAACACCGCCACCGCCACCGGCACTCCGCCGAGCGGCACCGCGCCGACGTCCGAGCCGGACTCGGCCACGGTCGTCATTCCCAGCACCCCGGGCCTGGCCCTGTCCAAGCAGGTCAGCCCGGTCATCGTGCAGCAGGTGGGCGACACCGTCGCCTACACCTTCACGGTCATCAACACCGGCAACGTCACCATCAGCAACGTGTCGGTCGCCGAGACCGCGTTCTCGGGCAGCGGAACCGCTCCCGAGTGCGCGTCGGTCGCGGTGACGCTCGCACCGCAGCAGACCGCGAAGTGCGTCGTCGCCTACCAGGTGACCCAGACGGACGTGAACGCCGGTGAGGTCACCAACACGGCCGTCGCGAAGGGAGTGTCCGGTGGTGAACCCGTCGAGTCCGACCCGTCGTCGAGCAAGGTGTTCATCGTCCCGCAGCCCGCTCTGACGCTGGCGAAGTCGGCCGCGCCCGCCACCGTGACCGAGGCGGGACAGCAGATCACGTACAAGTTCACCGTCACCAACACCGGCAACGTCGTCCTGCACGACATCCAGGTCGGAGAGCTGAGCTTCAACGGCGCCGGGACGCTCTCGGCGATCAGCTGCCCGAGCGGCCTGCTGGCGGTCGGCGACGCGGCGACCTGCACCGCGACCTACACGGTGCAGGCGGCGGACCTGACAGGCGAGCCGCTGGTCAACTCGGCCTTCGCGATCGCGAAGGACCCGCTGGACCAGACGGCCACGTCGGGACAGGCCACGGCGAGCGTGAACACGGTGCAGCCGCCACCGACGCCGAGGCCCGAGCTCACGCTGGAGAAGTCGGCGCAGCCCAAGGTCGTACGGCATCCGGGGGAGGAGATCACGTACACGTTCACCGTCACCAACACAGGTAACGTCCCGATCGGCGACGTGACCGTCCAGGACACGGAGTTCAACGGCAGCGGACCGCTGTCGATCCAGTGTCCGCCTTCGGCTCGGCTGCTGGCCCCGGGCGCGTCGGTGCGCTGCACCGCCACGTACCGGGTCACGGAAGAGGACCTGCACCGGGGCAAGCTCGTGAACGCCGCCGTCGCCACGGGCAAGTCGCCCACGGGCGGCACGGTGACCTCGAACACCGCGAAGGCGCACGTCAAGATCGAGGCCAAGAAGCACCACAAGCCGAAGCACAAGCACCACCATCGGGAGGTGCTGACCACGAGCCCGGTTCTGTGACACCCGCCCGCCCGGCCCTCATCCGCAGGGCCGGGCGGAGCGAGCGCCGCTACGGCAGGGGCGGCCGGTCGCGCAGGCGTTCGGCGGCCGAGCCGCTCGGAGACCGCCGCGTCGGCTTCCTCGCCTCGACCAAAAGGCTTGACGTTCACAACCTCTAGTACTCAGAGAGTTTGATTGCCGAAGGAACAGCGCGGTCAGCACCGGATTCGGATGCTGTCCATCACCCGGCCGAACCTCTCGGTGTCGAGGTACCGCTCGCTCCAGTCGCCCAGGCTCACGGGACGGGTGGCCTGGGACTCGGTGTCCACGAAGCAGCCGGTGGTCTGGGAGTCGAACGAGCCGACGTGATCGCGCAGATGCTTCGGGATGGTGCCCTCCTGGCTGATCCCCGGCGACCAGACCCAGGCGTCTCCGGTGAATCCCCGCTCGGGCCACAGGCAGATGGACCCGCTCGTGCAGGTGGGGCGTGAGGCGCTCGGGGATCCGGAGGGGCTCGGGACGGCGGCCGCCGGTGTCGCCTCCTCGGCCGCGTTGTTCTCGATGAGCCAGCCGGTGGCGCCGCCGAGGACGGTGAAGGCTATGGCGATGCTGAGAACGCGCCCTGGCGTCGCCCAGTTGGGGCGCGGGATCCAGTTTCCGCACATTCCGACAAGAAACGAGATTATCGCCGTGATGCCGATGCCGAGAATGGTTCCTGTCACGAAAGAGCACCTGCCGGTCGGGGATGTCGGAATTGCGGTTTCGACCTCGGCCTTTACCCGGCGGAAGGTCCGCTCACCGGGGGTGCGCGCCGCCCGGCAACGGGATTGTGTCACAGGCGTTGGCGGTAATGCTCCCCCTTATGTGACGGGCGGTAGCCGTTGATTCCCGCATTGAGTCCCTTTCGGCCTAAATAGCCGCATAGGCTACGCCCCATAAGACGGCTGTCCGGAATCACCGTGGCCCCTCACCATCACTTTGGCTCACGAAACCGTTGTCACCGTGGCGTTCGCTTCGTCGTGCTCGCGCAGCATGCGCACCACGGTCGCTTATGAACAGCCGATCACAGTCCGTCAGCGTGATTGCTGAGAGTTGCTTTGGGGCCTGGTTGCACGGACCTGGGTCAACGAGGAGCGCATCGACGAGGCCACTGGCGAACTCCGCTGTCGCGTCCCTGAAGCGGGTCGGGCATCAGGGCCTGGTGGCGGCCTGGGCCCGGTGTTCGCGGATCTGGCCGTGGTGGTCGGCGACCCAGGTGATCAGGGACGTGACGATGTGGTGGAGGCTGCGGCCCAGAGAAGTGAGGGCGTACTCCACACGCGGCGGCACCTCCGCGTAGGCGGTCCGGGTCACCAAGCCGTCCTGCTGGAGCTGGCGCACGGTAAGGGTGAGCATCCGCTGTGAGATGCCGGGGACGTCGCGCTGCAGGTCGGTGTAGCGCAGCGGGCCGGCCTCGAGTGCGGCGATCACCAGCAGGCTCCACTTGTCCCCGACGCGGTCCAGCACCTGGCGGATGAAGTCCATCTGCTCGGCGGGGATGCCGGCGCACGGTCCTCGGCCTGCTGCGGCACCTGGCCGAGCTGCGACGTCCATGGCACACATTTCCTTCCGGCACGCACATCGATGTGCCTTTTGTACGGTCTTCCATACTGGTCCATCATGGCGATACACACAAAAAGGAGGAAATGGGATGCGCCGTGAGTGTCGAGATATGGTCTGAGATCGCCTGCCCCCGGTGCGGGCTGGACAGCCACCGCCTGGACCGCGCGGTGGAGCGGTTCGAGCACGGCGACAAGGTGGAAGTGATCCACCGCTCGTTCCGGCTGAGCGACGGTTTCACCGTCGGCAGCACGGTCTCGGCCCGTCTCTTCGACCTCGACGATCTCCTCGGCCTGGCCGGCGAGATCGGCCTGGAGCGCGAGAAGACTCAGCGAGTGGTCACCGGGGGCCGCTTCGGGTAGCAGGTCCAGGACGACATGGAGTCGGCGCAGCGTTCGGAACCACCGTCACGCCGTACATCCCGGTCGACGGCAGATATGCCCTTCCCAGAGCACACGATGCCGACACTCTGCGCCAGGTCTGGGACGAGACCTACCCGACCGTTCTCGTCGCCGACAACGACGCGGCGATCTGCGGCATGGACGGCTGCACGGTTCCCACCGACCACGTCGCCCGCGCCTGATCAAAACACCTGATCCACCCGCCGACTGGGCATCCGATCTCCGCATGTCCCGGCGGTCACAACACGAAAGAGGTCCCACTGTGCCCACTATCGCCATCGTCGGCGCCGGCCCCGGCATGGGCCTGGCCATCGCCCGCACCTTCGGCAGCCGCGGCTTCGACGTCGCCCTGATCGCCCGTACCAAGGAGAAGCTGGAAACGCTGGTCGACCAGCTCGGCCAGGAAGGCATCACGGCCGCCGCGTTCCCCGCCGACATCCTCGACCGCGTCTCACTGACCGATGCCCTGGACACGGCCAAGACCCGCTTCGGCGGCATCGACGTCCTGGAGTACTCGCCGGCTCCCCACTCCCCGGTGCCCGGCCTCACCCTGGCCGCTCCCTCGGAGGTCACGGTGGACAATCTGCAGCCGATGATCGAGTACGCCTTCTACGGCGCGGTCACGGCGGTCCGGACGGTGCTGCCCGCGATGCGCGAGGCGGGCGCCGGGACCCTGCTGTTCACCACCGGCGGCGGTTCCGTGGACCCGGTGCCGATGTTCGGCAACGCCAACCCGGCCCAAGCGGCTCTGCGCAACTGGGTGATCAACCTGAACAAGGAACTGACCGGCAGCGGCGTGCACGCCGCCCACGTGACGATCAACGTCTGGATCGGCGGGGGCGGCCCCGAAGGCGGCCCGACGGCCACACCCGAGCAGATCGCCCCCCTGTACTGGGACCTGCACGAAAACCGCGACCGCTCCGAGGCTGTCTTCAACGCCTGACAGGCCATCGTTGATCGGGCAACATCATCGAGACCGGCACCCAGTCCTACCGGCTCGCACAGACCAGGGCACGAGCCGAAGCGCACATCGGCTGAAGACCACACAGCACCTGCTCCCGCCTGATCACGTTCTTTGATGAATGGGAATTACGGGCTGTCAGCCTCGGAGGATTTCGGTCTCCTGCGCATCCTCGCCCACGACCCGGCGCCTGCCGGCTTCGGCCCTCAGCCGCATTCGCGCGAGCACCCCCTCTCTCAGGAGGACCCTCCGTAGCGGGCGGCGATCGCGACTGCGCGCTCGCGCAGGGCCTCGCGCAACCACTGCGGGGACAGGGCTTCGGCGCTCATGGTGAGCTGCCACAGCGCCCATTCGGCGTGTCTCGGGTCCTGGAAGGTCACCTCCATCCGCAGCCAGCCGTCCGAGTCGGACTCTTCGGCGAGGACGGCCAGCGCGGTGCCCAGCAGGTCGTCCCGCCGCGCCGGGTGCACCCGCGCCAGTACGGTGACCTGGTCGCCGCCGGTCCGGAACCGCGTGCTGCGTTCCTGCCAGGCCCGATCCAGGTCGACCCGGTCCGGCCGCTGCGCCGGTTCGGCGAGTTCCTCGGCGGCCAGGACGCGGGACAGCCGGTAGGTGCGGTCCTCGCCGGACCGCGTGGCCAGCAGATAGCCCCGATCGCGTACGGTCACCAGGCCGATCGGATCCACCGTGCGCCACTTCGGCGGCTGGTCGGCGGCCGTGTAGTGGATCCGCAGCCTGTGCCCGGCGAACACGGCGCGCAGGATCACGGCCGCGACGGCGTCGGGTATCTCCTCGGCGGCCAGCCGTCGCGAGAGGAGGTCGGTCTCCGGGTCGATGAGCAAGCGCTCGGCGGCGCCCGCCGCGGTGTCCTGATAGCTCTCGGGGAGCGCGTCGACCACCTTGAGCATCGCGGAGGCGAGCGCCGAGCCGAGGCCGAACGCCTGCGCGCCGCGCCGCGACCCGGCGACCAGCAGGGCGAGGGCCTCGTCCGGGTTCAGGCCGGTGAGCTCGGTGCGGAAACCGGGCAACAACGCGAACCCGCCGTGCCGGCCGCGTTCGGCGTACACGGGGACACCGGCGGCGGACAGCGCCTCGATGTCGCGCAGCACGGTGCGGGTGGAGACCTCCAGCTCGCGGGACAGCGCGGCCGCGGACAGCCGGCCGTGCTGCCGCAGCAGCAGCACCAGTGAGACCAGCCGGTCGGCACGCACCCGAAAACTCTACCGAAATACACGACACAGGATGTCGTGATTCGCTGGCAGGCTCGTCACCGTGACTCGGCCACCGGGCCGATCGACATATGAATGGAGCGAAAGTGTCAGTGGAGCGAACGGCGGTCAACCCGTGGCCGTGGTCGGTGGAGCTGGGCTACAACCAGGGCGAGGTCGTCTCCGGGCACACCCGGACCCTGTACTGCTCCGGCCAGACCGCCATGAGCGGCGAAGGCGAGCCCCAGCATATCGATGACATGGCGGCGCAGCTCGCGCTGACCCTCGACAACCTGGAGGCGGTGCTCGCCGAGGGTGGCATGTCCCTCGCGGACCTCGTCAGGCTCAACGTCTACACGACCGACGTCGATCTGCTGTTCCAGCACTACGGCGTGCTGGCGGCGCGGTTGGGCGCAGCCGGGGTGGCACCGTCCACGACGATGCTCGGGGTGACCCGGCTGGCGATCCCCGGCCTGATGGTCGAGCTGGAGGGGACCGCCGTAGCGTGACGCGCCCGCGCCGCCCCCGCCCTTCCGGAGGCGGCGCGATCAGCGGGACGGGGTGATCTCCGATGCACGGGACGGCGACGAGCGGGGAGTCGCCGCGACCGTCAATGCGGCAGGGGCTCAGAGCGAGGATATTCCGAGGGCGTGTGCGGCCTGGGCCGTCAGCCACTCGGTGGCGCGCTCGTACGGCCAGGCGTTCTCCTTGACCAGGCTCTCGTAGCCCGTGTAGCCGAAGTAGAACCACAGGACGTCGGCGGCGACGGCGGCGTCGACGCCGAGTGCGCCGAGGGCGTGGAGATGGCCGGCGACGGCGTCCAGCGACGATCGGTAGCGGTGGGTGGCGGTGCGCAGGGACTCGGCGACTGCTTCGTCGTGCGGGGCCACGCTGCGGGCCGTGCACATGATGTCGCCGTATTCGAGGCGCATGTCCCGGACGACCTCGGCGGTGAGCCGCAGTACCTCGCGGGCGTCGCGCGAGGCGATGATCGGGGCGCCGCGCTCGGCGACGATCGGCGCGGTGCTCCACCGCTCCACCAAGGTCGCGATGAGGCCGTGCTTCCCGCCGGCGACGGCGTAGACGGTGGCGGGCGCGACCCTGGCGCGCTCGGCGATCTGGTTGACGGTCGTCGCGAAATACCCGCGTTCGGTGAACAACTCCCGCGCGGCGGTGATGATCGCCTCAGCGGTCAGTTCGGCGTACTCGGCGCGGCGGCCGGTGGCTGTCGGTGGCACCCCGGGATTCTAGCCCACAGGTCAGGCCTTCGATAGATTCATCAGAGTTGCACTCTGATGAACGGGTTTGTACTCTCCTCGTTGGATCGCAACTTCAATCATCGGGGCCACATCATGACGGAGCAGAGCGAAGCCGGTGGGCAGGCCACGGAAGGCGCCGCCCGAGCCTTGCGGGCACTGATCCCGGCCGAACGGGTGCTGACCCGCGGACCCGGGTACACCGCCGCAGTCTCGCTGTGGAACGCGGCGGTCGGCCACCGTCCCGTGGTGGTGGTCAGGTGCGCGGACGTGGCCGACGTCCAGGCGGGCGTGCGGGTGGCACGCGAGTTCGGGCTGCCGCTGTCGGTGCGGGGAGGCGGCCACGACTGGGCCGGGCGCGCCCTGCGCGACGGCGGGCTGACGCTGGACCTGTCCGGGATGCGCGAGGTCGGGATCGACCCCGACCGGCGCCACGCGGTCGTCGGCGGCGGCGCCACGGCCGGCGACGTCCTCGCGGCGGCCGAGCCGTTCGGGCTCGTCGCGGCGACCGGAACCATCGGCTCCGTGGGCATCGTCGGCCTGACCCTCGGCGGCGGCTACGGGCCGCTGGCCGGACGCGCCGGCCTGGCCGTGGACAACCTGATCGGCGCCCAGGTGGTGCTGGCCGACGGCTCCGTGGTGGAGGCCGACGCCGAGCGCGAACCCGACCTGTTCTGGGCGCTTCGCGGCGGCGGCGGCAACTTCGGCGTGGTGGTCTCAGCCCGGATCCGGCTGCACGCGGTGCCGTCCGTCGTGACGGGACTGGTGCTCTACCCGTGGACGCAGGCGGAGCGGGTCTTCGACGGACTCCGCGAGGTCCTGCCGGCCGCACCGGACGAGCTGACCGTCCAGTCCGCCGTGGGCGCCGGCCCGGACGGTGAACCGGCCGTGATGATCCTGCCCACCTGGTCCGGCGCGGCCGGTGCCGGCGACGGGCCGTTGCGGGCACTGTCCCGGCTGGGCACGCCGTCGGCCGTCCGGCTGGACACCGGTCCGCTGGCGCCCGCGATCGCCGCCCGCGACGCCATGTTCCCGTCCGGACGCCACGTCGCCATGGGCACCCGTTCGGTGCGCGAGCTGAGGCCCGAGGTCGTCGCGGCCCTCGTCCAGTACGGCGCCGCGCTGCCGTCACCGCTGTCGGCGCTCTCACTGCACCACTTCCACGGCGCCGCCGCCCGGATCCCGGTGTCCGGCACCGCCTTCGCGTCCCGCGATCCGCACCTGATGATCGAACTCATCGCCGTCCGTCCCGACGCCGCCGACGGCGAAGCGCACCGCCGATGGGTCGAGTCCGCGTCCGAGGCCCTCGCCCCGCACGCGCTGCCCGGCGGCTACCCCAACCTCCTGGGGCCGGACGACACCACCCAAATTGCCCACGCCTACGGCCCCAACGCCGCCCGCCTGCTCAAGATCAAGACCACCGTCGATCCCGACGCCGTCTTCTCGGCCATCCCTCTTCCCACCGAGGACTAGGAACCCGCCGGGTGTCGCGCACGGCTCCGCCCGCTCAGGCGGGGCCAATCCCGGTGCCCCTGGTCGCGCGCCGCCTTCAGCCGGGCGACGGTCTTGTCCGCCTGCGGAGTGATGAAACGCTCGTTGAGCGCGGCGGCGACCTGGGGGTCGTACTGGGCCTCGCCGATCAGTGCCCTGAACAAGGGGGCTGGCGGTGGCCTGGTGGGCCTGGCCGCCGCAGCAGGTCACCGACCACATCCGCACCATCCTGTCCGGCACCGTCGACGACACCGCGCTGCAGCCGCCCGAGCCGGGCAGCGTCGAGGCCGCCGTCGCCGCCGCCGGGCTGGGGCTCAGCGTCGCCGACCTGCGCCGGGCGCGCCCCGAGACCGGCCCGGACCGCATCCGGATCCAGAGCGCCTACGTCCACACCCCCGTCCTGGAGGCGTTCGACGGCGTTCTCAGCACCCCGGCCTCCACCGTCGCCGACGTCCAACCCTGAAGCGACGTCCTCGTCGGAATGCGCGCACGAGTTCGGGAACTCTCGGGAACCAACCGCGATCGGCACCCGACTACTTGACTGTCCGCAACCTAGAGCCGGGAGCCCCCCCAAGGGGGCTGCCGGAAGAGGAGGATCGTTCATGAGTAAGTCGCTCAAGATCGTGGTGCGGCGGAAGAAGACCCGTAGCCGACTGCTGAACAACCACGGCTGACGGGTCCCGGTCAGGTGAGACGGTCGCCGCCGGCCGGCGCCGGCGGCGACCGGTCGGGGCCGTTCGCCGCTGTACGGCACAAGCTGAGTTCGCCGCTGTACGGCACAAGCTGAAGGAGCGCGCATGACACAGACGGAGTTCCGACGGGCGCGAACATTGGCGATCTACTGGCATGACGGGGAACTGACGGCGGAGAACTACCTGGAGAGCCGTTCCACCGATACCGAAACCGACAACGCGGTCGCCGTGGACGCACAGGCGGTGGCGTTGCTGGAGCACTTCACCGACTGGTCGACGGCCGAGAAGGTGGCCGCGCTGCTCGGCGAGTTCGACATCGGCTCGGTTCGCGAAGCCGTCTCGGCGCTGGCCGACGTCGGGTTGCTGATCGACCGGGACGCCGCACGGCGTGAGGAGAGATTCCTCGACGCCTGGGGCAACTGGGGAGAAGAGGCGCGCTTCTTCCACTTCGGGACGCGCAACACCATCTACACCGGCGACAGCCTGGAACAGCGGCGCAGCGACGCCCGCTGGGTACGGGAGACCGGCGGGACACCACCGGCGATCTTCAAGTCCTACCCGGACGCGCCCCGTGTCCACCTGCCTCGGGCGTTCTTGCCACTGGCCGACCCCTTCGGGCAGGTACTGACCGGCCGGCGGACGCATCGCTCGTTCACCGGAGAACCGGTGGACCTGGCCCAGTTGTCCACGGCGCTGTTCTACACGTTCGCGCCGATGCAGTTCTTCGACGCCGGAGACCTGGGCACACTGATGCTGAAGACCAGCCCGTGCGGGGGCGCCCGGCACGAACTGGAGGGCTACGTCGCGGTGCTCGACGTACGGGACGTGCCGCCGGGGCTGTACCACTACAACGCGGAGGCGCACGCGCTGGAACTCATCGACGCCGGATTCGACCGGGAGCGGCTGCACCGGCTGACGTACGAGTCGGAGATGTGCACGCCCTCGGCGTTCGTCTGCTTCGTGAGCGCCGTGTTCGAGCGGACCATGTACAAGTACCGGCATTCGCGGGCGCTGCGGGTGACGTTGCTGTCGGCCGGGCATCTGGGGCAGACGTTCGTGCTGACCTCGACCGCTGTCGGGCTGGGCGCCTGGCAGAGCGCGGCGTTCCGGGACGAGGAACTCGACGAGGCGCTGGGCCTGGACGGGTTCTCCGAAGGGGTCCTGTACATGTTCGGCGCCGGGCTGCCCGTGCTGGGCGAGACCGGCCTGCCGGCGGGGATCACCCGGGCCGGGCTCAGCGATCCCGGTCGGCTCGTCGCGGCGCATCCGGTTCATCCGGCGGAGGCGCGACCGGATGCGTGAGGCGTACCGGCGGTTGTGGCGGCATCGGTGGGTGCCGTCCCTCCTGCTGGTGGGCGTGTGCGCGCGGGTGCCGCTGCAGGCGTACACCTTCGGGGTGCTGCTGCTGACGGTGGAGCGGACCGGCTCCTACGCGGCGGCGGGCGTGGTCGGCGCAGCAGGCGGGATCGCCTACGCGGCAGGGGTGCCGGTGCACGGCCGGCTCGTCGACCGGTTCGGGCAGACCCGGTCGCTGACCGTCGCGACCGCGATCAACGCCGTAGCCTTCGCCGGCCTGCTGACGGCGGCCTACTCGCAGCCCGCGACCGGCGCACTCGCCGCATGGTCCGCCATCGTGGGACTCTCGCTGCCACCGGTGGCCGCCGCGGCGCGGGCGCTGTGGTCGCAGGTGATCGGCGACGAGGAGATCCGGCGCACCGCGCTCGCGGTGGACGCCATGGTGCTCGACGTCGCGTTGATCGCCGGGCCGCTGCTGGTCTCCGCCGTCAGCGCGACAGCCGGTCCGGGCTGGGCGGTGGGCGGCTGCGCGGCGGTGCTGCTCGGCGGCACGCTGTGGTTCAGCTCGCTGCCGCCGTCCCGGGCCTGGGCCCCGGCCCGCCGCACGGGCGGCCTGGCCGGGCCGCTGCGGTCGCCGGGCATCATCGTGCTGCTGAGCGTCAGCGTGCTCGCCGGTGCGCTGCTGGGCGTCCTGCGGGTCGCCTTCGCGGGGTACGCCGACCGGACGGCCGACCCCGCCGTCGGCGGACTGGCCCTGGCGGCCTTCGGAGCCGGGAGCCTGATCGGCGGACTGGTCTACGGCGCGCGGCCGTGGCGTTCCGACTCCGGGGTGCGCATGCGAGTGATCCTCGCCGGGTACGCCTGCGGCGTCGCGCTGCTCGCGGCCGCCCCGAACGTCCCCGCGCTGGTGACCCTGTCGGTGCCCGCGGGCTTCTTCCTCGCCCCGCTGGTCATCTGCAACTTCGAGCTCATCGGCCGCTGCGCGCCCGAGGGGACCTTGACCGAGGCCTTCGCCTGGGGGATCACGGCCACCTTCGCCGGATCCGCACTGGGCAACCTCGTCGCGGCGGCTCTCGTGGACGCGGGCGCCGAACCGGCCTTCATGTTCGCCTCGGCCGCCGGTTTCGCCGCGCTGGCCGCCGCCGTCGCCGCCCTCGGCACGAGGCTGCTCGCCGCCGCGCCGACGCCGGCGGACACCGATCGATCAGCAGAGAAGGGCTCCTGATGCACGTGCCAGCGCGCCGGCCCGACCACCGGCGACCGAGCTTCCGCGAACGGGCCGTCCGCGCCGCCGCCTCGACGGCGGCGATGACAGCGGTGCTGCTGGCCGCCGGCTGCGCGGACACCACCCCCGACCGGGTCCGCACGCCCGGCTTCGCGCCGGTCACCGTCACGGGCTGCGCCGGGTTCGAGTCGGTCATCGCCTCCCCGCCCCGGCGGGTGGTGGCGCTCACCCCGAGTGTGCTGGAACTGCTGCTCTGGCTCGACCTCGGCGACCGGGTCGCGGCACTGGGAACGGCACCCAGGCCGGGCGCCCTGCCGCAGAACCTCGCCGGGAAGGCCGCCGCCATCCCGTCGCTGTCCGGAAAGTACACCGCGGGCAGCGGCTATCAGCCGGTGCCGAGGGAGGAACTGCTGTCGGTCCAGCCGGATCTGGTCATCGGCGGTTTCAGCAGCAACTTCGACGCCCCCGGCGCCATGTCCCAGAAGGAACTGGCCGCCGACGGGGTTCCCTCCTACCTGGCCCTGTCCACGGCGTGCGAGTCGGCGGTGACCGGCCCGCAGACCGACTTCGGCCTGGTGTGGCGGGACCTGGACAACCTCGGCCGGATCTTCGGCGTACCGGACCGGGCGCAGAAGGTCGTCGCGCAGATGAAGCAGAAGATCGCCCCGGTGGAGGCCGAGACCGCCCGGCTCAAGGACGCGGACCGGCCCACGGTGTTCCCGTTCGAGTACGACGAGGGAACCGCGACCCCCTACGCGCCCGGCAACCGGCAGGCGATCAACGCGGTCATCGGCAAGGCCGGCGGCCGCAACCTCTTCGGCGACCAGGACAAGGCGTACACCAAGACCGGCTGGGAGGAGGTGGTCGCCCGCGACCCGCAGGTCATCCTGATCGTCATCTACGGCAAGGACGGCGCCGCCGCGAACGACGCCCGCTTCGCCGAAGCCGAGAAACACCTGCTCGACAGCCCGGTTCTGCGCGGCGTACGTGCGGTGGCCGACAGGCGCTTCGCTCGGCTGATCTACGAAGCGGCCTCGGTCGGCGGCGTCCGCAACGCCGACGCCGTCGTCGACCTCGCCGCCCAGCTGGCTCCCGCCGGATGACGGCCTTGAAACCCGGCCCGCTCCCGGTGAAGCCCGCACATCGGTCCCGCCGCAGCGTCACCTGGGCCGCGTGCGCCGTACTGACCGGAGTGCTCGTCATCGGACTGGCCGCCTCCGTCCTGCTCGGCACGGTGGACGTGCCCACGGGTACGGTGGCCCGCATCATCGTCTGGCACCTGACCGGCCACGGCGACCCGGCCGCGTGGACCGTCAGCCAGGACACCGTGGTGTGGAACCTGCGGCTGCCCCGAGCGCTGCTCGCCGCGCTGGTCGGCGCGGGACTGGCCGTCTCCGGCACCGCCACCCAGGCGCTGGTGCGCAACCCGCTGGCCGACCCGTACGTCCTCGGTCTCACGTACGGCGCGGCCGTCGGCGCCGTGGCGGTCATGGTCGCCGGATACGCCCCGTTCGGCGGGATCTCGACCGGAGTGGCGGCCTTCCTCGGCGCCCTGGGCGCGTTCGCCGTCGTCTACACGCTGGCCCGCACCGGCGGCACCCTCGCCCCGCTGCGCCTGATCCTGTCCGGTATGGCCGTCACCTACGCCCTGTCCGGCGTCACCAGCTTCCTCGTGCTGCAGGCCGACGATCCCGGCACCACCCATTCCGTGCTGTTCTGGCTGTTCGGCAGCCTCGCCGAGGCGAACTGGGCCGCACTCGGCCTGCCCGCCGCCGTCCTGGCCGTCACGATGATCGCTCTGTTCGCCCAGGCCAGACCCCTCAACACCCTGCTGCTCGGCGACGAGAGCGCGGCCGGCCTAGGTATCCCCGCCGCCCGCCTGCGCCGCCACCTGTTCCTGCTCGTCGCGCTGCTCACCGGCGTGATGGTCGCCTTAGCCGGTGGCATCGGCTTCATCGGCCTGATCGTCCCGCACGCCGCCCGGCTGCTCGTCGGCAGCGACCACCGCCGCCTGCTCCCCGTGGCGACCCTGGCCGGCGCCGGTTTCCTCGTCCTCGTGGACATCGCCGCCCGCACCGCCCTGCACCCGCAGGAACTGCCGGTCGGCGTCGTCACCAGCGTCATCGGCGCCCCGCTGTTCCTCTGGCTGGTGCACACCCGCGCCCGCGACACCACTGGACTGTGACCACATGACCACCCTGAAGCTGCACGACGTGCACATCAGCATCGGCGGAACGCCGATCGTCGCCGGCGTCGACCTCACCGCGGCCTCCGGCCGCCGGGTCGGCGTCGTCGGCCCGAACGGCAGCGGCAAGAGCACCCTGCTGCGGGCCGTGTACCGGCACCTTCCCCTCGCCCGGGGAAGCATCACCGTCGACGGTCAGGACGTGTGGCGGCTCACCCCGCGCCGCGCAGCCCAACTGGTCGCAGCTCTTCCCCAGGAGACCCGCTCCGACTTCGACGTCACGGCCTGGGAGATGGCCGCGATGGGCCGTACCCCGCACAAACGGCCCTTCGCCCCCGACACGGCCGAGGACACCGCCATCGTCACCGGCGCCCTCGCCCATGCCGGAGTCGGACACCTCGCCCACCGCCGCTTCGCGAGCCTGTCCGGTGGTGAGAAGCAGCGCGTGCTGCTCGCCCGCGCCTTCGCCCAGCAGGCGCCCGTCCTGGTGCTCGACGAGCCCACCAACCATCTCGACGTCCGCCACCAGTTCGAACTGCTCGACCTGATCTCCGCGGCCGGCACCACCGTCGTGGCCGCGCTGCACGATCTCAACCTGGCCGCCACCTACTGCGACGACCTGTACGTCCTCGCCGAGGGTCGCGTCGTCGCGCACGGCCCTCCGCGAGACCTGCTCACCCCGGAGCTCATCCGGACGGTCTTCGGCGTCGACGCCCACGTCACGACCCGCCCCGGCGACGACACCCCGTACCTGATCCTGATCCCCCGTCCGGAGGGGCCGGTCACCCGGCCGTGAGGCCCGCGTCGCGATGGGCTCGTGTTCGAGGTCCACGCTCGGTGACGCCCGCCGTGAGCCCCGCTCACCACACCGCCTACGGTTTGATCGCGCAACCTCCGTGCATGTGCACGTACGCGTCCGGGATCGTGGCCGCTTCGTCGGGGTGCCAATGGTTGACGAGCACCACGCCGGGATCGACGAGGTCCAAGCCGTCGAAGAAGGGCGTCACCTCCGCCTTGGTGCGGGCCTTGACCGGGACGCCGTTGGCGGTGTACGCGGCCACGCCGGCGTTCACCTCCGCAGGAGCGCTGTCGGCCGTGCACGTCGACAGCGCCAGGACGCTGCCCGGGGCCAGCGGGCGCATGAGCCGGTCGATCAGATCCTGGACCTCTGCGTCGTCAAGGATGAAGTGCACGATCGCGAGAAGAGTCAGCGCGACCGGTTTGTCCAGATCGAGGGTGCCGCGTAGCTGAGGGGAGGCCAGGATGGTCTCCGGGTCGCGCAGATCGGCGTCGAGGTAGGACGTCTGGCCCGCCGGGTCGCTGACCAGCAGCGCGCGGGCATGCACCAGAACGATGGGATCATTGTCGACATAGACGATGCGCGACTCCGGCGCCACCTTCTGGACGACATCGTGGAGGTTGGGAGGAGTCGGCAGGCCGGTGCCGATGTCCAGGAACTGGCGAATGCCATGCTCGGCCGCCAGATAGCGGCCGACACGCAGCATGAAGTCGCGGTTGGCCCGCATGGACGTGGGCAGGTTCGGCCAGTCTCGCGTGATGTTCGCGGCCGCTGTGCGGTCGGCTTCGAAGTTGTCCTTGCCGCCGAGCAGGTAATCATAGATGCGCGCGGAATGGGGCACGCTGGTCCTGAGGTCGCGGGGTTCAGAGGCGTCCCTGAACGTCTCATCCGTCACTGGGGGTTTCCTTCCGGGCGGAAAGTGGCGTGATCGCGAGTGGCTGTTCGAGCCTTTCATGATGTTTTACCGCACTCAGCGATCAAGTTCGCCGCTGTTCGCGCTCCGCACCGGATCGCTCTCCCGAACGCCCGCCCGAAGCGGCAGGGACGTCGGCCACACCGGCCGGCCGCCCTTCCCGCTCGGCGACCTTCGCCCGCGCGCCGTTTCCCGAAGGCGGGCTGCGCTCGCAGCGGCAGGTGCGGGCAACGCCTCCCGGACGGCGATCACGGGTTCTGGCGGGTGGCGCCCGACGAGGTGAGATGGACGGCGGCCTCCGAGGTGTAGGGCAGGAAGGCGAAGCTCTCGCGCAGGTAGAGCCTGATGTCGCTGTCGTCGTGCGAGCTGTAGCCGACCGAGAGGTCGGTGCCCACCCGCAGTTCGTAGTCGCCGCCCCTGGTGGTGAGGACGACGGCGCCGTCGAGCGCGGGAACCCAGACGATCTCGCCGTCCACGATCCGCCGAAGGTGATGAAAGATCGGGTAACCCTCGTCCGAGCTCTCACTGGCCTTCGCATAGGCGTCCGCACTCAGCGCCAGCGCGTACGGACCGTTCACACCGGCGAGCTTCAGCGTGCTGAGCGCGTGGGCGACCGCGTCCGGATACTCACGCGGGTTGTCGGGCAGCGGCTGCGAAGGATTGGTCGCGATCGTGATGATGCCCTTCGTCCGGGCGGCGGCGAAGCCATGGAAGATCGCCTTGTCCTCCGCGAACGCCAGCTTGCGTGCCGCGTCCTTGGCCGGCTGCCAGTCGGCGTCCTGCGCCCCACGCTCGATCGAGTCGACCGCCGCCCTGGTGACGGTGAACGCGACCTCGAACTCCACGGCAGGCACGCTTCCCCGCAGCGCCGCCGTCACGCCCGGTTGCGGGGCGTCGATCGGCTCCAGGTGCCCCGTCGGCGCGCCGGCGAACCCGGGGCCGGCCGGGGCAGGCACGTCCACCAGGCGCCGGCCGCCCAGATAGCGGATGAACGTACGGCTGAGCTCGGTTTCCATGTCGATCCACGCCGCCGCCGAAATCGGCGCCAGCTCGCGATGCAGATTGTTCATCGGACCCCCTTCAGATCACCGATACGCAACGTCCCGTTGTCTCCTTCGGCCCTGTGGTCCGTCACCTGAGGCTCCGGCGCGGTGGCAGTTTCCATATCCGGCAACGGGGGCGGGTCGTCGAGAAAGTCGATCGGGGGAACGTAGAAGAGGCAGCCCGTGACCGCTGTGGAGAAATCGAGGATGCGGTCGTGCCTCACGGCACCCTGGCCGAGGAACATGTTCCGCAGCATTTCCTCGGTGGTCGACGGCGTGTGACAGTAGCCGATGAAATACGTGCCGAACTCTCCCGAGCCTGCCTTGCCGAACGGCATGTTGTCGCGCACGATCTGCTGCTGCATGCCGTCAGGTCTCACGACGGTGTTGAGGGCGACGTGTGAGTCGGCGGGTTTCCGGTCATCGGGGAGTTCGACATTGGACAGCTTGTGCCGGCCTATCACCAGGCTCTGCGCCTCTGTGGTCAGCGCGTTCCACGCGTCCAGGTCGTGCACGTACTTCTGGACGATCGCGTAACTACCGCCGGCGAAGGCCGGGTCGGCATCGGTGATGATGGCCGCTTCGATCGCCGCCCGGCCGGGCGGGTTCTCGGTGCCGTCCACGAAGCCGAACAGATCGCGCCTGTCGAAGTAGCGGAACCCGTGCACCTCGTCACAGACGTCGACCATGCCGTCGAGCCTGTCCATGATCTGCGCGGCCAGTTCGAAGCACAGGTCCATCCGATCGGCCCTGATGTGGAACAACAGGTCGCCGAGGGTCGCCGGTGCGTGGTGCCGTGTCCCGCGCAGCTCGACGAACTCGTGCAGTTCGGCGGGACGCGCCCCGCTGAACAGCCGGCCCCACACCGCCGAACCGAATCCGGTGACCAGGCTGAGGTGCCCTTCGGGCAGGCGGAATCCGACGGCCCGCAGCAGACTCGTCAGGTCCGGGATCAGGCCGGCGACCGTCTGCTCGCCCCCCGGCCGCACCGTGACCACGAGGAAGACGGCCGCGTCAGTGAGCGGGGTCAGCACACCCTGGGGCTCTGGATACGCTCCCATCATTTCTCCCGTCCCTCTATCAACCGGAGCGAAGTTCCCGCTCACGGCATACCGCAAATCCATCTCGAATAGGCGACGGGCAGGCTCAACAATGCGTGTGTATGTCTTGCCGAACAGTTTGACGGCGGCGACGCGGGTCGGCGGGGGAGCGGTGGCCCGAGAGTTCTCCACGCGCCCGAGCCTGCCGAGCGGCCCAACCGATTCGAAGGCGTGTTCCCGGCCGCCCGCGCGGGGTCAGGCGCACAAGACCGCCGAGACCACGCTCCGGCATGAGGTGGGGAAACTCGACAGCCCGCAATCCACTCATGAAGGCCGGCCGGAGATTGCATGACGGCCCTGTTCTCCGTCAATGACGTGATCTCAGCGAATTGCCGGTAGGTAGTTGTGCTCGAAATGGGTGAGGA